>JBBIVU010000020.1:0-23614 GCA_037439585.1 Roseateles sp.
CCCCGCCTCGAGGGCCACCCCCGCTTTGCCCGGCGCGTGAACGCCGGCTTCATGCAGATCCTTTCGCGTGACCGCATCGCGCTGCGCGTGTACGAGCGCGATGCCGGCGAGACGCTGGCCTGCGGCACGGGTGCGTGTGCGGCCGTCGTGGTGGGCATCCGCGCCGGTTGGCTGGACGCGGCCGTGGAAGTGCAGACCCGAGGTGGCCCCTTGCGCATCGAATGGGCAGGCGGGGGCAGCCCGGTGCTGATGACCGGCCCCGCTGTGAAAGTTTTTGACGGAGAGATCACGCTGTGAGTTCCAACCCCGCCGCCGACGCGGTGCAAGGCATCACCGAAACCGACATCGCCAACTACCTGGCGGCCACCCCCGGTTTCTTCGAGCGGCATGCAGCGCTGCTGGCCAGCGTGCAACTCCAGCACCCGCACGGGTCGCGCGCCGTGTCGCTGCAGGAGCGCCAGGCCGAGATGCTGCGCGAAAAAATCAAGGGCCTGGAGCAGCGCGTCATCGACATGATCCGCAACGGGCAGGACAACGTCGCCATCGCCGATCGGTTGCACCGCTGGACGCTGGCCGTCATGCGCGCGGCCGGTTCGCCTGCCGAGCTGCCGCATGTGCTGCTGGCCGAGTTGCGCCACCAGTTCATGATCCCACAGGCCGGCCTGCGCCTGTGGGGGGTGGCGGCCGAGCACGAGGCCAGCGAGTTTTCGGCGGCCGTCAGCGCCGACGTGAAGAGCTTCGCAGCCAGCCTGAGCCAGCCCTACTGCGGCGTGAACTCGGGCTTTGAAGCCGCACGCTGGCTGGGGTTGTCCGAGAGTGGCGGTACGGCCACCTCCCTGGCACTCATCCCGCTGAGCCTGCCCAAATCCAACGAGGGCAAGCCCTTCGGCCTGCTGGTGCTGGGCTCGCCGGACCCGACGCGTTACACGGCAGAAATGGGCACCGACTTCCTCACCCGCGTGGGCGAAATCGCCAGCGCCGGATTGGTGGGGCTGCTTGCTGCATGAGCGGGTTGTGCACTGACTTTGCCGACTACCTGCAGCACGCCCGCGCGCAGCAGCGGCTGAGTCCGCGCACGCTCACCCTCTACACCGACGGCCTTGTGCGCCTGCAGGCCATGCTGGCCGAGGGCGCCATTGAGGGACGCTCGTTGAGCATCGCCCAGGCGCGCCGCCTGGCTGCTCTGCTGCATCGCGAAGGTCTTGCGCCCAAGTCCATCGCGTTGCTGCTGTCCGTCTGGCGCAGCGCCTACCGCTGGCTGGGCCTGCAGGGCCGCGTGGTGCTCAACCCGTTCGACGGGCTGCGCGCACCCAAGGCGCCCAAGCCCCTGCCCAAGGCGCTGGGCGTGGACGATGCCGTGCAGCTGGCAGCCTACGCCCCCGAGGCCGTGGCCGATCCCGTGCTGGAGGCGCGCGACCGCGCCATGGTGGAGCTGCTGTACGGCGCCGGTCTGCGCGCGGCCGAGCTGATCGGGCTGGACGTGCATGCTGGCCCTGCTGCTTTGGGCTGGGCGGACCTGGAATCCGCCGAGGTGCACGTGACTGGCAAGGGGGACAAGCGCCGCAGCACACCGCTGGGCCGGGCCGCCGCCGCCGCCTTGCGGGCCTGGCTTTCCGTGCGGCCGCAGGTGGCAGTGGCGGGCGAGGCGGCATTGTTTGTCGGCGCGCGGGGCCGCAGGGTGTCGGGCAGCACGCTGCGCAGCATGCTCCGTGCCCGTGCCGTGGCGGCCGGCAGCCCGGCGCACGTGCACCCGCACATGCTGCGGCACAGCTTCGCCTCGCACCTGTTGCAGTCCAGTGGCGACCTGCGCGCAGTGCAGGAGCTGCTGGGCCATGCCCACATCACGACGACCCAGGTCTACACCCAGCTGGACCACCAGCACTTGGCGCGCATCTACGACGCGGCGCACCCACGGGCCAAGAAATGAGATTCAAACTCGCTGTGCTGACGGCTCTGGTGGCCGCACCGGCCTGGGCCACGCCCGACGACGCGCCCTTCGCGCGCATCCAGACCGTGCGCCCCGCCGCCGTCGAGGGCAACTGGACGCGGATGAAGATGCCCGATGGTGGCCGCACCGCCTTCGCATCCCTGAGCTACATGATGGCGCTGGGCGACGACTGGGGTTTCGGCCCGGGCGTGTACGGCGCGGCCCAGGGCAACTACGGCGGCATCTTCACCGTGGGCTTCACCGGCCAGCGGCGCTGGCGCTTGGGCCGCAACACCCACCTGGCGGCCAGCCTCTACGTGGGTGCGGGCGGCGGCCTGTCCACCCAGCAGCTGCGCTTCGGCGGCGGCCTGATGCTGCGGCCCGAGCTGTCGCTGCGCACGGAGATGGGCCCCTGGTACACAGGCGTCGGCCTGTCGCAGATCCGCTTTCCTGGCGGCAATGTGAAGAGTGGTGTGGGGCTGAGCTTCACTGTCGGCCGTGCGATGGGCTTTGCCAGCTTCTCGCCCGACGAGGCCGGCCGCCTGGGCCGGGCGACGCAGCGCACCGGCCTGGGCTTTGACGAGATCGCCCTGACCGGCAGCCTGGAAAAACCCCGCCCCAGCAGCCGCGACCGCAATGGCAACCCGCTGACCCGCCGCATCGGCAAGGCCGGTGCGGAGTTGCGGCAGTACATCGTCGATGGCAGTTGGTGGGGCATTGAGGCTGCCGGCGCAGCCCAGGGCGGGGCCGACGGCTACATGGAGGTGTTGGGCAGCATCGGCCAGGACTGGGCGGTGTTCGGCATGCCGCAGCTGCGTGCGGGCGGCCAGCTCGGCGCAGGCTTGGGCGGCGGCGGCGGCCTGGACACCGGCAGCGGCCTGCTGCTGCGAGCCGGGCCCACACTGCGCTGGATCACCCCCTGGGGCCCCAGCCTGCGGTTGGATGCGGGCTTCACCCACGCCTACAGCGGTGCCTACAGCGCCCCCTACGTGCGCGCGGTGCTGGCCATGCCGCTGGATGCCGCGCCTGTGGCCTTCGGTGGCGACAGCGGTGGCACCGTGCGCGTGCAGCAGCTCGGCGCCAGCGTGCTGCACATGCCCCGCATGCGCTTCAAGGACGGGCGGCTGGAGGCCGTCTCACACCTCGCCGTGAGCCTCTCGCGTGAATTCACGCCGCGCCTCTACGGCACGACCCAGGCCGGCAGTGCGGCCGCTGGCAGCGCGGGGGCCTACTCCTTCGGCCTGTTCGGGCTGGGTGTACAGAGCAAGCCCTTCGCCTCGGGCGTGCGCCTGGGCGCCGAGTGGCTGGTGGGCGCTGCGGGTGGCGGCGGCGTGCGGGTGGGTGGGGGCGCCGTGACGCAGGCCGAGCTGTGGGCGCTGTGGCCCGTCAGCGAGCGCCTCTGGCTGCGTGGCGGCGTGGGTGAATTCCGCACGCTGCGCGGCAGCAGCCAGTCCACGCCCTTGACGCACCTCTCCCTCAGCTACGCCTTCGGCACCCTGCAGCGATGACATCTGATTGCCCCCACGCGGTTGCGCGCCCAGCGGTCCTTCGTCCGCGGGCGGCCCGGCGATGAAAAAGATCACCCTGCGCCCGGGCAAGGAGCGGTCCCTCCTGAAACGTCACCCCTGGGTGTTCGAAAGCTCCGTGGCACGCGGTGGTGGCGACACCGGCGAGACCGTGCGTGTGGAGTCTGCCGAGGGGCAGTTCCTGGCCTGGGCGGCCTTCAGCCCAAAGTCCCAGATCCGCCTGCGGGCCTGGAGCTTCGACGAGGCGGAGCGCATCGACGCCGCCTTCTTCCAGCGGCGCATCGCGCAGGCCATCGCCATGCGCTCGCGCCTGGCCATCGCGTCCAACGCCGTTCGCCTCATCCATGGCGAGGCCGATGGCCTGCCCGGTCTCATCGTCGACCGTTACGTCGACACCCTGGTGGCGCAGTTCGGCAGCGCGGGTGCCGAGCGCTGGAAGGCCGTGATCGCCGACGCCCTGCTCGCCGCCACCGGCCTCACGCGCCTGTTTGAGCGCTCCGACGCCCAGGCCCGCGAGTGGGAAGGCCTGCCGGTGCAGACCGGCTGGCTGCGTGGAGAGGGTGAGACGGCCCTCACCATCCGCGAGCACGACTGGCAGCTCACGCTGGACGTGGCCGAGGGCCACAAGACCGGCTACTACCTGGACCAGCGCGACAGCCGCCACCGCTTCGCCGGCGCGGTGAAGCAGTACGGCGTTCAGAGCGTGCTGAACTGCTTCAGCTACACGGGCGGCTTCTCGGTGGCTGCGCTGGCGGGCGGCGCCCGCGAGGTGATCAGCGTGGACTCGTCCGGCCCGGCGCTGGAGCGCGCCACCGCCCACGTGGCGCTGAACGGCTTCGACGCCAGCCGCCACCAGGCCTGGGATGCCGACGTGAACGCCACGCTGCGCCGCTGCCTGGCCGAGGGCCAGCGCTTCGACGCCATCGTGCTCGACCCGCCGAAGTTCGCTCCCACCGTGGCCCATGCCGAACGCGCGGCGCGGGCCTACAAGGACATCAACCGCCTGGCCTTCCTGCTGCTCAACGACGGGGGTCTGCTCTACACCTTCTCCTGCTCGGGCGGCATTGCGCCCGACCTGTTTCACAAGATCGTGGCCGGCGCAGGCCTGGACGCAGGCGTGGACGGCTACATCGTCGACCGCCTGTCTGCTGCGGCTGACCACCCCCAGACCGTGCGCTTCCCCGAAGGCGACTACCTCAAGGGCCTAGGCATCCTGAAGCGCTGACGTCCGCCGCGCCCAGGCATGAAAAAGCGGCCCCAAGGGGCCGCTTTGCCTTCCAGCCGGCCACTCAGCCGCGCTGGCGGCCGCGCAACAGGCCGAGGGCAGCGAGGCCGCCGATCAGCAGTGCGTACTGGCTGGGCTCTGGCACGGCCACCGCCACATCCCAGCCGATGGCGTCCATGGCCAGCAGGTCGCTGGTTGTGGCGTCGTAGGATTGGCCGTAGCCTACATAGGGGCGCATCAGCGTGATGATGCTGGTGCCGAAGTGGCTGGCCTGCCAGCCGTTGCCGCCATGGGCTGCGGTGCCGCTGGAAAAGGACTGGATGCTCGTGGCGCCGCCGTCCACCGAGAAGTAGGGCGTCCCGCCCACGGTCAGGTCCAGCTTGCCGGCGGCAGAGTAGCGGAACAGGTCCAGCGGGTAGTACCACCAGCTGGTCTCGAAACGGTTGGCTGTGTTGGGCAAGCCGCAGGTGTTGTTGGCGCCTGCGCATGAATCGATGTCATCCACGCCGGAGACGAAACCCAGTGCGTGGCCGAGTTCGTGTTCGGCCACGGTGATGAAGTCCAACTTGTTGGATGGCACCTGGCCATTCACACGGGAGTAGGCAAAGGTGCTGGCGAAGCCCGTGGCAAATGTGATGCTGGCGTCTGGCTTGGCAGCGCTCGTGCCCGGGTCCACACCCAGTGCCTTCAGGTTGGCCGTGTTGATACCCAACAGCGTGTTGTTGGTCGAGAAGTCGTTGTCGAAGCGGGTGGTGAGGTCGCCCTGCGTGGCGTAGAAACTCAACGCCGGGCCGGTTTGCAGGTGCGAGATGGCGCTGGCGTCCGTGGCAGATGTGGCGTCGCTCGCCAGCAAGCTTCGCAGCGTGCTGTAGTTGACCGTGGCGTACGAGGAACTCGCGGAACCCAGGATGTTGGGGCCCAGATTGTTGAACGCAATGTCGACGTAGACGGTGACTGGATCGCTGAGCTTGCTGGACCAAAAGCTGGCAGCCGCCTGGAACGCGCCCAACTGCTCGGCGCTCATGGCCGTGGTGCCCACGTCTCTCAGCACGATGTTCAGCGCCTGTGCGTTCGGCACCAGGCCCGCGAGGCCGAGGGTCAGGGCAAGTGCCACTGGGCTGAAGGTCTTGAAGTTCGGCATGCCGGGCTCCGGGGACGGTATTTCCTGCATTCTCCCGGCCCCCCTTCGTTTTTGGCCCCGGATGCCCCGGGGAAAGGGTTCTTTGTATTAGGGGGGTGTCTTGCCAGGATCAGAACAAGGCCATGGACAGCTTGCGCCGGTATTGGTCGACCAGCGGGTCGCTGTGCACCACGGCCGCCTTGCCAGCGATCTCCAAGGTGCCGGTCTTGGCTTCAGCAGCTGGCTTGGGGGCGGGCTTGGTGAGCAGCTCCAGGATGGCGACGTAGGTCTTGCGTGCCGCCTGGTCCATCCAGGTCTTGTCGCGCATGATGATTTCCAGCAGCTCGTCCATGGCTTCGGTGAAGCGCTGGCCGGCGAAATGGGTCTGTGCCAGCGCAAAGCGGGCTTCGAAGTCGCGTTTGTTGGCGGCGATCGCGGCCTGCAGCGCCGTCGGGTCAGCGCCAGCAGCTGCGTCAAAGGCCGCCAGCCAGGCCGCCAGGGCAGCCAGGCGGGGCGAGGGCACCAGCGTGTCGGCGGCCTTGGCGCCCACGGGGGCGAAGGCTTCGTGGGCCTCACCCACCAGACCCAGTTCCAGCAGCGCCTTGACGTAGTCGAAGCGGGCGGTGTCGTTGGCGGGGTCGGTCTGCACGGCGTGGGCGAGTTTGTCCAGTGCAGACTCGAGATCGCCCTCGGCCATCAGGGCCTCGGCCTCCTGCATGTCAGCCTCCGCTTCGAGCTGCTCGCCCGGTGGCACGTGCTTGTCCAGGAACTCACGAATCTGCGCCTCGGGGATCGCGCCCACGAAGCCATCCACCGGCTGGCCGCCCGCAAACATCACGCAGAAGGGGATGGAGCGCACGCCGAACATCTGGCTCAACTGCGTGGCGATCTCGGGCACCTCGTCGCTGTTGAGCTTGGCGAGGGTGAAACGGCCGGCGTACGCAGTTTCCAGTTTCTCCAGGATGGGGCCCAGCGTGCGGCAGGGGCCACACCACGGCGCCCAGATGTCCAGCAGCACGGGGCGCTGCTGGGAGGCGACGATGAGTTCGGCTTCGAAGTTCTGGAGGGTGATGTCGATCATGATCAGAGGGAGTTGAGGCCCCGGCTTCTACAATTCAAGGCTTTTCTGAGCCCTGGAGCGCGCCCTTGTCAATCTCAGCCCCTACGACCCCCGACGCCGTCATCGGCATCGTCATGGGCTCCAGCAGCGACTGGGAGACGATGAAGCAGGCGGCCGCGATTCTGACCGAGTTCGGCGTCGCCTTCGAGGCGCGGGTCGTGTCGGCCCACCGCATGCCCGATGAGATGTTTGCCTACGCCGAGGCGGCTGCGGGCCGCGGCCTGAAGGCCATCATCGCCGGTGCCGGCGGCGCAGCGCACCTGCCGGGCATGCTGGCAGCCAAGACGACCGTGCCGGTGCTGGGCGTGCCGGTGGCCAGCCGCCACCTGCAGGGCGTTGATTCTCTGCATTCCATCGTGCAGATGCCCAAGGGCATTCCTGTGGCGACGTTTGCCATCGGCAATGCGGGGGCTGCCAACGCCGCCTTGTTTGCCGTGGCCATGCTGGCCACGGGCGATGCGGACTTGCTGGCTCAGCTCAACGCCTTCCGTGCCCGCCAGACGGCGGCCGCGCATGCGATGACCGAGGAACTTCGCTGATGGCCGCGCTGCTTCCCGGCATCGCGACGCTCGGCGTCCTGGGCGGTGGCCAGTTGGGCCGCATGTTCGTGCATGCGGCGCAGGCCATGGGCTACCGCTGCGTCGTGCTGGACCCCGACGCCATCAGCCCCGCCGGTGCCGTGGCCGAGACCCACATCAAGGCGGATTACCTGGATCACCTGGGCCTGGCGCAGTTGGCACGCGATTGCGATGCCATCACCACCGAGTTCGAGAACGTGCCGGCCCTGGCGCTGGAGACGCTGGCCGGCATGCGCGTTGTCGCCCCGTCGGGCGCTTCGGTGGCCGTCTGCCAGGACCGCGCCGTCGAAAAAGCGCATTTCGAGGCGGCCGGCGTGCTTTCCGGTGTCCACCCGGCGCCGCACGCCGTCATCACCAACGAGATCGAGCTGGCGGCGGTCAACCCGGCCCTGCTGCCCGGCATCCTCAAGACCAGCCGCATGGGGTACGACGGCAAGGGCCAGGTGCGCGTGAGCACGGCTGCCGAACTGGCCGAGGCCTGGACCCGACTCCAGTGTGTGCCCTGTGTGCTGGAGCAGTTGCTGCCGCTCAAGGCGGAGCTGAGTGTGCTGGTGGCATGCGGCGCCGACGGCCAGCTCGTCAACTACCCCGTGCAGCAGAACCTGCACCGCGGCGGCATCCTGGCGGTCACGGAAGTGCCGGCGCCCGATGTGCCGGGCGAGGTGGAGAGGCTCGCTGTCGCCGCCGCCCGCCAGGTGGCCGAGGCGCTGGGCTACGTGGGCGTGCTGTGCATCGAGTTCTTCTGGCTCGATGACGGCCGCCTCGTCGTCAACGAGATGGCCCCGCGCCCGCACAACTCCGGCCACTGGACCATGAATGGCGCCAGCGTCTCGCAGTTCGAGCTGCAGGTGCGCGCTCTGGCCGGCTTGCCGCTGCCCACGCCGCGCCAGCATTCAGCCAGCGTCATGCTGAACCTCCTGGGTGACCTGTGGTTCAGCGGTGAAGGCGGGCCGACCGCGCCCGCCTGGGACCGCGTGCTGGCCCTGCCCGGCACGCACCTGCACCTGTACGGCAAGGCCGAGGCCCGGCACGGCCGCAAGATGGGGCACCTGAACGTCACGGCCGACACGCCCGAGGCGGCGCATGCGGTGGCCCTGCGGGCGGCCGCCATCCTGGGCCTGCCCACCGATTTCTGATGCTGACCTTGCCCGGTCTTGACCCTGCCGCCCTCCAGGCGGCCGCACAGCGCTTGGCCGATGGTGAACTGATCGGGCTTCCGACCGAAACCGTCTATGGCCTGGCAGCCCGGGCCGATCAGGACCCCGCCGTCGCCAAGATCTTCGCCGCCAAGGGGCGGCCCAGCGACCACCCGCTCATCGTCCACGTGCTGGACGCCGCGAGCGCCGAGCCCTTCGCCACTCACCTGCCGGCCACCGCGCGGCGGCTGATGGAGGCCTTCTGGCCGGGGCCGCTCACCGTCATCGTGCCGCGCAAGGCCGGCATGGCCGAGGCCGCAGCCGGTGGACACGCCACGGTGGCTTTGCGTTCACCGGCCCACGCGGTGGCGCGCGAGGTGTTGGCGGCCGCACGCGCGCTGGGTGTGCCAGGTGTGGCGGCCCCCAGCGCCAACCGCTTCGGCCGGGTGAGCCCGACGTTGGCCCGCCACGTGGTGGAGGAGTTCGGCCCCGACTTGATGGTGCTGGATGGCGGCGCCTGCGCCGTGGGGATTGAGTCCAGCATCGTCGACTGCAGCCGCCAGCGCCCGGCGCTGCTGCGTCCGGGACTCATCAGCCGGACCCGCATCGAGGCGGCGCTGGGCGAGCCGCTGTCCGACCCGGATGCGGCGGCCCCCAAGGCCTCGGGCACGCTGGCCGCCCATTACGCGCCGAGCGCCCATGTGCGCCTGCTGGACGCCCCCTCCCTGGCTTTACGTTGGGCCACGTTGGTGGCGAGCGGGGCGCAGAAGGGGGTGGCGGTATATTCACGCGCCCGGCTGCCCGCATGGCGCTGGCAGCCGCAGCCGGGCGATCCGGCCGCGGCGGCCCACGAGTTGTTTGCGGTGTTGCGGGCCTTGGATGCGGCCGGCGCCCGTGAGATCTGGGTCGAGGCGCCCCCGCTCGACCCGGCCTGGGATGGCGTTCGCGACCGGCTCAGCCGAGCTGCTGCCGCCTTCACCGATTGAGTTTTGTCCCCTGAGTTGATCGTCATGCAACGTGTTGTCTCCCAGAAATTGAAGCGCGGCCTGGCCATGGCCTCGGTCGCAGCCGCCGCGCTGATTGCCGGCTGTGGCGGCGGCAGCACGCAGCAGATCGACCCGTTCGCACCGACCCGTGTCATCGCGTTCGGCGATGAGAGCGGCACCATCCTGCAAAGCGGCAAGAAGTACGGCATCAACGGCCTGAGCTCGGACACCCGGCAGGTGGACTGCCGCCTCAACCCGGTGTGGAGCCAGATCCTGGCCAGTGGTTTCGGCTTCGTCTACTCGCAGTGCAACAGCGACTTCGTGGCGCTGCCGCAGGGCATCATGTATGCCGCAGCCGGTGCCAAGGTGGCCGATGTGCGCGACAAGATCGACCAGCACCTGTCCAACGACCGTTTCAGCCCCAAAGATCTGGTGGCCATCATGGTTGGCGTCAACGACATCGTGGAGCTGTACCGGCAGTTCCCCGCCCAGAATCGCGATTCGCTGATCAATGAGGCCAAGGCCCGGGGCAAGCTGCTGGCAGACCAGGTCAACCGCATTGCCAAAGCCAACGGTCGCGTGGTGGTGGGCACCATTTTCGACGTGGGCCTGACGCCTTTCGGCCAGAAGGAAAAGCTGCAGCAGACCGACATCGACCGGTCCATCTTCCTGGACGATCTGAGTTCGGCCTTCAACACCGCCCTGCGGCTGAACCTGCTCAATGACGGCCGCCTGGTGGGTTTGGTGCTGGTGGACGAGACCATCCAGCAGATCACGCGCTTCCCCACGGCCTTCGGCTACACGAACGTGACCCAGGCTGCCTGCCGCACTGACGTGGCCGCCCAGGACTGCACGACGGACACGCTGGCCACCGACGCCAGTGCCACGCAGTGGCTGTGGGCGGGTGACACGCTGCTGTCCCCGGCGGCGCAGCAGCGCGTCGGCACGCTGGCGCTCACGCGCGCCAAGAACAACCCGTTCTGACGACGGCCGCTGGCGGCCGCCTCAGGCGGTCGTCGAGCGCAATTCGCGGCGCAGGATCTTGCCCACGTTGCTCTTGGGCAGTTCGTCGCGGAATTCGATGAACTTGGGGCACTTGTACGCCGTCATCTGCTGGTGACAGTACTGGCTCAGGTCTTCTTCGGCCAGGGCAGGGTCGCTCTTCACGACGAAGAGCTTGACGGCCTCGCCGGACTTGGCGTCCGGGATGCCCACGGCCGCGCATTCCAGCACCCCCGGGAACAGGTTCACCACCTGCTCGATCTCGGTCGGGTACACGTTGAAGCCGCTGACCAGGATCATGTCTTTCTTGCGGTCGACGATACGCACATAGCCGCGCTCGTCCATGATGCCGATGTCGCCACTCTTGAAGAAGCCGTCCGCGCACATGACGTTGGCAGTTTCGTCCGGGCGCTTCCAGTAGCCGGCCATCACCTGCGGGCCGCGAATGCAGATTTCGCCGCGCTCGCCCAGCGGCACGTCGCGGCCGTCGTCGTCGCGGATGGCGATCTCCGTGCCCGGCACGGGCAGGCCAATGCTGCCATTGAACACGCGCAGGTCCAGCGGGTTGATCGTCGCCGCGGGTGAGGTCTCGGACAGGCCGTAGCCCTCGACGACCGGGCAGCCGGTGACCTTGAGCCATTTCTCGGCTGTGGCCTGTTGCACCGCCATGCCGCCGCCGTTGGAGATGACCAGCTCGGAGAAGTCCAGCCGCGAGAAGCCAGGCTCGTTGGCCAGCGCGTTGAACAGCGTGTTCACGGCCGGGAAGATGTGCACCTTGTGGCCGCGCAGCGTCTCGACGAAGCCGGGGATGTCGCGTGGGTTGGGCACCAGGATGTTGAGGTGGCCCATGCGTGCGCCCAGCATGAAGCAGGCGGTCAGCGCGAAGATGTGATACAGCGGCAGCGCGCAGACATTGGTGAACTGCATGTCGCCGCTGGCGAATCCGGGCAGCTTGGCCAGCATGGGCTGGAACCAGGCTTCCACCTGCAGGATGTTGGCCACGATGTTCCGGTGCAACAGCGTGGCGCCCTTGGAGACGCCCGTGGTGCCGCCGGTGTACTGCAGGAAAGCCACGTCATCCGGGCCGAGTTCGGGCTTCTTCAGCGCCAGGCGCTCCCCATGGCGCAGGGCCTCGTTGAAGCGCACGACCGTGCGGCCTTCGCCCGCGGGCAGGCGGAACTCCGGCACCATCTTCTTGACGTGGCGCACGGCGAAGTTGATCAACGGGCCTTTCCACCAGTTCAGCAGGTCGCCCATGGACGCCAGCACCACGTGCTTCACGTCCGTGTCGGCGATCACCTCTTCCAGCGTGTGCGCGAAGTTCTCCAGCACGACGATGGCACGGGCGCCTGAATCCTTGAGCTGGTGTTCCAGCTCGCGCGGGGTGTAGAGCGGATTCACGTTCACCACCACAAACCCTGCGCGCAGGATGGCGGCGATCGCCACACCGTACTGCAGCAGGTTGGGCATCATGATGGCGACGCGGTCGCCTTGTTTCAGGCCTTGCGCCTGCAACCAGGCACCGAGCTGGGTGGAGAGCTGGTCCACCTCGGAGAAGCGCATGCGCTGCCCCATGCAGATGGCGGCGTCCCGCTGGGCGTACTTGCGGAAGGCTTCGTTCAACAGGTCCACCAGGGAGGGGTAGACGCTGGTGTCGATCTCTGCCGGCACGCCAGCCGGGTAGCTGGCCAGCCAAGGCCGATCGCGTGAGGTGAGGCCTGGGCTCAGCACGGGGGCGTCATCCAGCGTGGCAACAGCGGCAGTCATCGGCGAACCTCAGCGAAAGAAGGTCGCTGATCTTGGTGGCGGCCGTGTCCCTGGGCTAGGGGACTTGCCCTACGTCGCCACGGCGACAAGCACAGTTGGGGCGGGGCCTCAGGGGGCGCTGAACAGGCTGCGGGCCAGCGCGTCCTCACGCTGTTCCACGGTGGCCAGGAATTCGCCGGCCCCGCGCATCGCACGGAAGGTGTCGAAGCCGCTCTCCAGGAACTGCTGCAGCGAGCCCAGGCCCGCCATCTGAGCCGGGCCACGCATCAGCTTCAATGTTTGGCGCAGCAGGGGTTTGCGGGTCAACTGGTCGAGCGACTGGCCCACGGCCATGGTCAGCTCGATCTGCAACTGTCGTGATGCCGGCTCGCCGCAGGCCCGCCAGGCGGTGGCGTAGCCGGCGGGCGTGATGTCGGGCGACGGCAGGTGGCGGGCCAGGCAGGTGTCCAGCCGCTCGGACAGCGCATGCAGGCGTGCCAGCTGGGCCACGGTCCCGACGACTTCGTCAGGGAACAGCCGCGTGAGCGTGGGGATGACGCGGGCGAACTGGGCGTCGCGCTGGCGGTAGTCGTCGGGGCCGTACAGCTCGTGCAGGAAGAAGCGCGTGGCGGCCTCATAGCGCGGGTGGGCCAGCAGGTCGGCGTAGGTGTCGGCAAAGCGACGCTGCTGCCAGGCCTTCAGCGCCTGGACACGGGCCTCGAGGCCAGGGTCGGCCGCGCGGCAGGCGCGTTCGGCGTCGACGGCGCGCAGCTCCTTCAGCAGGGATTCGGCACTCAGTTCATCCATGGGGCGACGCAATTTTGCCTTTCTACACTGGGGCCATGAATGCACGACTGCAACGGGCTTGGTTCCTCGTCCGATGGGGAATGGCCGTGATGCTGGGCTGGCGTTTTGGATGGGGCTGGGGGCTGGTGGTGGCCATGGCCTATCCGCTGTTGCTGCTGCCGTTGTTCGCCGTGCTGCGCTGGATCAACCAGGGTGCTGATCAACCCCGTTGGGGTGAACTGCTGAGGGCCTGGGTGCGGGAGGTGGTGGCCACGGAGCTGAGCTTCGGCTGGCGCCAGCCCTGGCGCACGCAGGCCGAGCCGGACCACTTGCCCGAGGGTGCCACGCAGGGCGTGCTGCTGGTGCACGGCTTCAGCTGCAACCGGGCATTCTGGAATGAGTGGATGGCGCGCCTGCGCTGGCAGCCGGGCGTGGCCTTCGTGGCACCCAGCCTGGAGCCGGCCTTCGGCAGCATCGACGCCTACGCCGAGCCGCTGGAGCAGGCCGTGCAGCAACTGCTGGTGGCCACCGGGCGCATGCCGTTGATCGTGTGCCACAGCATGGGCGGCGTGGCGGTGCGCGCCTGGTGGCGGCGCTATGGCAGCGCCGCGCGCGAGGCGCCGCAGGTCATCACCCTGGGCACGCCGCATGGCGGCACGCTGCTGGCGGCGCTGTCGCCAGCCTGCAACGCACGCCAGATGCGCTGGCAGTGCGACTGGATGCGGGCCCTGCCGCTGCTGCCCAAGCTGGACAGCGTCTGGTCACCGTGCGACCAGATGGTGATGCCGGCGCCCACGGCGGTGCAGGCCGGCTCGGCCAGGCATCGCATGGACGCCGCAGGCCACGTGGGCCTGGTGAGCGACCCGCGCGTGTGGGCGCTGTTTCAGACCGCCTTGGCCTCGGCCGGGGCGTCGGACAGCACGCCGCGTCGGATCTGATCCAGCTCGATGCTCTCGAACAGGGCCTTGAAGTTGCCCTCGCCGAAGCCCTCGTTGCCTTTGCGCTGGATCAGCTCGAAGAAGATCGGGCCGATCACTTCCTTGGTGAAGATCTGCAGCAGCAGCTCGTTGTCGGCACCCAGGTGGGTGGCGCCGTCGATCAGGATGCGCAGGCGGCGCAGCTCGGCCACGTTCTCGCCGTGCTGCGGCAGGCGCTTGTCGATCAGGTCGAAGTAGGTGTCGATGGTGTCCTGGAAGGCCACGCCGGTGCTCTTCATGCCCTCGACCGACTTGTAGATGTCCGTCGTGCCCAGCGCCACGTGCTGGATGCCCTCGCCGTGGTACAGGTCCAGGTACTCGGCGATCTGGCTCTTGTCGTCCGAGCTCTCGTTGATGGGGATGCGGATCTTGCCGCAGGGGCTGGTCATGGCCTTGCTCTTTAGGCCCGTCAGCTTGCCCTCGATGTCGAAGTAGCGCACCTCGCGGAAGTTGAAGAAGCGCTCGTAGAACTCCGACCACTCCTTCATGCGGCCGCGGAAGACGTTGTGCGTGAGGTGGTCGATCTCGGTCAGGCCGTGGCCCACGGGGTTCGGGTCCACCGGCTGGCCGGCGGCGTCCAGCAGCGGCACGAAGTCCACGTCGTAGATGCTGATGTTGCCGATGGCGCCCGGGGTGGCGCCGCCCTTGCCCTGCCAGCGGTCGACGAAGTAGATGAGGCTGTCGCCGATGCCCTTGATCGCCGGGATGTTCAGCTCCATCGGGCCGGCCTTGTTGTCAAAGCCCCAGGCGCCCAGCTCCAGCGCGCGCTGGTAGGCGTGGGCGGCGTTGTCCACCCGGAAGGCGATGGCGCAGATGGACGGGCCGTGCAGGCGCGCAAAACGCTGGGCGAAGGAGTCCACCTCGGCGTTGATGATGAAGTTCACGCCCCCCTGGCGGTACAGCGTGACGCTCTTGTGGCGGTGCTTGGCCACGGCAGTGAAGCCCATGGTCTGGAACAGTGCGCCCAGGGCCGCGGGATCGGGGGCTGCGAACTCGATGAACTCGAAACCGTCGGTGCCCATGGGGTTGTCCCAGGGAGTGAACTTGGCCATGGATGTCTCCGGCGTGTGATGCATGAAACCCAAAATTCTGCGGCGCGTGGCACGCAGGTTTCATGCAATCTGCGGCGCAGATTTCTTCTGGTGCGCAGGAAAGCTGCAAAATTCAGACCATGGAAGCCGCCATCGAGCTTGATGCCATCGACCGCCGCATCCTGCGTGCACTGCAGCAGGACGGCCGCGTCACCTACGACGCCCTGGCCGGTGAGGCGGGCCTGTCGTCGTCTGCCGTGCTGCGCCGTGTGCGCCGGCTGGAGGAGGCGGGCGTGATCGCCTCCTACGTCGCGCTGGTGCCGCCCGAGCGCATCGGTCTGGGCCTCACGGCCTACCTCAACGTGCGGCTGGAGAAGCAGACCGACAACCCGCTGCGCAACCCGCGCGACCTGTTCCGCGCTGCGGTGCAGACCTGGCCCGAGGTGGTGGAGTGCGCGGCCATGACGGGCGAGATGGACTACCTGCTGCGCGTGCTGGTGCAGGACATGCAGCACTACGCCCGCTTCATCAGCGACACCCTGCTCAAGCACCCCAGCGTGCAGGACTGCAAGACCAGCTTCGTGCTGGAGCGGCTGAAAAACACCACGGCGGTGCCTGTTTGAGGCGCAATCCGCGCGCCGCCCGGGCCCGCCGGCGGCGGGTGGGTCGTCATGGGTTGCCTTCTCGGGCGCCTCCGGCCGGGTGCCGCCGTCAGTCGAACTCGTGAAGCAGCTTCAGGGCCGAGGCTTCACTCAGGTTCAGCAACTCGGCGATGTCGTGCAGGTCGTCCGGCACGGCAGCGTCGTCCCAGCCCCGGGCCGTGTGGCGGGCCAGGCGCACGGCCAGCTGCACGCAACGCACTTGCGGGTCGCGGCCTTCCTGATCGTTGGTGATGCGGGTCAGCAACGCCGGGAGGCGCCAGCGCTTCATCAGCGCCTGTTCCAGCTCGGCCAGCGTAATGCCCAACTCCTGCTGCTGGGCGGCGACGCTGCGCAGGTGCCGGTCCGCCTCCTGGCGGTTGGCAATCTTCAGCGCGAGTGCCGGCGCATGCACCCACAGCAGCATCTCGGCAAAGTCGTGCAGCAGCGCAGCGCTGTGGATGATGGCGGCGTCGGGGTCCGCGCGGTGGGCGGCAAAGCCCAGCGCGTAGCGCGAGGCCCGTTCAGCCCGCTGCATCACGCGGGACAGGCCCATCAGCGCCTCCTCGTTGTCCGCCAGCACCGCTTCCAGCGTGGGCTGCGGCCCGAACTCGCGGAAGAAGGGCGAGATGCCCGTCAGCACCAGCGCGGCGGTCACGGTCTCGGCATCGGCGCGCAGGCCGGTGTTGCGGCTGCGGCGCTGCTCGCTGGCGTGCACCAGCACCTTGAGCGTCATCAGCGGGTCGGTGGCCATCATCTCGCCCAGCATGTGGGCGTCGACGTCGTCTTCGGTGGCGCGCATCTGCTCCAGCGCCTCGGCCGTCTCGGCCAGCACGGGGATCTCGGCCCGTGCGAAGGCCTCGACCCAGGCATCCAGGCTGGGCAGGGGGACGGTCAGGCACAGGCGGGCAGACATGGGCACGATGCTAGGCCTGTGCGGGGCCGCCTGCTCGTCGGAGGCGGCCCCCTTTTGCGACTCAGTTCACAGCCTGCGCACGCCGTCCAGCCGGGCGGTCAGTTGGCCGTCCACGTAAAGCGCCCCTTCGGGCGCGCCGGCTTCGGCATAGAACTCCAGGTGGCTGCGCGCACGGCGGCGGCGGTAGGCCGGCGAGAACACCAGCCGGATGGCGCGCAGCGCGCGCTTGACGCGCCGGAAGCGCAGGGCCCAGGCGGCGTGGGCTTCGGCGGCTTGGTCTGCATCCAAGCCGCGCAGTTCGATCAATCTCATGAGGGTCTCCTTGGCACCGGGCCGGCCCTCATGACATGGATCGGTCATGGCTGAGGGGCGGGTGGCGCGTGTGTTTCAGGGGCTGTCGTCGGGGAATCTGTCGCGCAGCAGTCGTCGCAGTTCGAGGCGGGCCTGCTGGCGCTGCGCATGGGCGTCATGGGCGCTGCGGTGGGCGCCGGCCTGGCGTTTCATGGCCGGTGCCACCAGCGGGTTGCGTGGTTTGGCGGCCTTGATCTGCAGGGGACGCGGGGAGGTGAACTGGGGCATGGAGGGCTCCGGTGAAGGCCGCGCGAAGGGCGGCGGGCAATGCAGCGGCTCGGCCCGAGGTGGCGCCAGCGTTTGCAGTGATGAGAGGGGTGCCCGGGGCCTGCGCTCGAGGCAGGCGGGCCGGGCGGTCAGAGGATGAGCGGGGCTCGGGGGTGTGCGACCTCGCCGTGACGGGACAACTTCAACACGTCACAACTTGCGCAAATGATAAACAAACGTTGATCTTGCGCAAGCGGTTTTTATCCAACACCCCTGACGCGTGGGATTGGGGCCGTCCAATGACGGATGCGCAGAACGGTCAGCGCTTTTTTGGTTTCAGCGGGGCGATGCCCGATTGCAGCTTGCGCCACTCGTCCAGCTCCGCCTGCGGGCTGGGGGCCGCCTTGGGCGCCGGGCGGGGCGGTGCCGCAGGTTCGGGCGTGAGCACCTCGCCCAGCAGGTCGAGCAGCCGGGTGCGGGCGCGCTGCGGGTGGCGGCGGTAGTAGGTCAGCACCAGGCCGATGATGAAGCGCTCGTCATCGTCCTGCGGCAATGCCGGGGACCGCTCGGGCGGTGGCGGGGCGACATGCCCCATGGCGGCGGCCATGGAGGTGAGCGGCGCCGGTGCCGGGGCGCTGCCGTGCTCGATGTCCATCCAGCCCGGGGTCTTGTGGCAGAGCTGCTCGAACTGGCGTGCCAGCCGCTCGCCGATCTGCCGCGAGCGGCCCTTGATCTGGCTCCAGTAGCTGGGCTGGATCTGAAGCCTCTCGGCGAATCGACGCTCCAGGCCACGCAGGGTGGCGGCATCGGCATGTTTGACGGTGGCGCTGACGAACTCTTCGAACAGCCGCATCGCGTTGTCCAATCGGATCTGCGCGACGTCGCGGGGGGCGCTGGGCATGGGGCGTGATGATAAATGACCGTTCATCAGCCCCCGGCCGGGCGGGGCGATCAGTCGGGCTCGTCCGTGCCCTTGTACGCACCGACCAGCGTCGCCTGGGTGTGAGGCGGCACGGCTTCGTGGTGCGACAGCAGCAGCGTGTAGCGCCCCTCGCCGGCTGTCATCGCATTCAGCCGGGACTGGTAGCTCGCCAGCTCCGCCAGCGGCGCCAGGCCTTGCACCACGAGGCTGCCCGGCACGGCGGCGCGAGTGCCGTTGACCTGGCCACGCCGGGCAGCCAGGTCACCGGTGATGTCACCCACGCTGTGCTCGGGCGCCGTGATCTCCACCTGCACGATGGGCTCCAGCACCAGCGGTCGTGCGGCCCGCACGGCCTCGATCAGCGCGCGGCGGCCCGCCGTGACGAAGGCGATCTCCTTGCTGTCCACCGAGTGGTGCTTGCCGTCGTACACCGTCACCCGCAGGTCGACGAGCGGATAGCCCGCCATCACGCCGCTGGCCAGGGCCGAGCGCACGCCTTTTTCCACGGCGGGCATGAAGGCGCCCGGGATGGTGCCGCCCTTCACCGCGTCCACGAACTCGAAGCCCGCGCCGCGCGCCAGCGGCTCCACACGCAGGTACACCTCGCCGAACTGCCCCGCGCCGCCGCTCTGCTTCTTGTGGCGGTGGTGACCCTCGGCGGGTGCCGAGATGGTTTCGCGGTAGGCGATGCGCGGCGGCTCGGTCACCACCTCGCCCTTGTAGAGCTCGCGCAGCCGTTCCAGCAGCAGGCGCAGGTGCAATTCGCCCAGCCCGTAGACCAGGGTCTGGTGGGTTTCGCCGGCCTGCTCGATGCGCAGGCAGGGGTCTTCCTCCACCAGCCGTGCCAGCACCTCCCACAGCTTTTGCTCATCACCGCGCCGCGCGGGGCTGATGGCCAGCCCGTGCACGGGCGTGGGGAAATCCAGCGGTTTGAGGAAGATGTGCTCGTCCTCCTGCGCATCGTGCAAAACGGCATCGAAGGCCAGATCCTCGACCTTGGCCACGGCGCACAGGTCGCCGGGCAGGGCCTCGTCCACATCCACGTGCTTCGCGCCTTGCAGCATGAACAGGTGGCCCACGCGAATGGGCTTGCGCGCATGACCCACGAACAGCTGGCTGCCCTTGGCGATGCGGCCCTGGTGCACGCGCATCACGCCCAGCTTGCCGAGGTAGGGGTCGGCCACGATCTTGAACACATGGGCCAGCACGTGGGCCGCAGGGTCGGGCCGCGCGGGGTAGGGTGCGGGCGTGGTGCCCTTGCCTTCCAGGAAGGGTGGCGGGTTGCCCTCGGCCGGGTTGGGCATCAGCGCCTCGATGGCCGCCAGCAACTCGCCGATACCCGCCCCGGTCTTGGCCGAGCAGAAGCACACGGGAATCAGGTGCCCTTCGCGCAATGCCTGCTCCAGCGGCGCGTGCAGCTCTCGCGGGTCCACATCGCCTTCGGTGAGGTAGCGGTCGACGAAGGCGGCGTCCACCTCCACCACCTGCTCCACCAGCGCCCGGTGCGCGTCGGCCACGGACGAGAAATCGGCATCGCCAGCTGCCGCGAAAAAGCAGTCCGCCACGCGCCGGGCGCCATCGACCGGCAGGTTCAGCGGCAGGCATTCCTTGCCGAACACTTCGCGGATCTGGGCCAGCAGTCCGGCCAGGTCGAGCTCGCCCGCGTCGATCTTGTTCACGACAATGAGCCGCGCCAGCCCGCGCTCACCGGCAGCTGCCAGCATGCGCTGTGCCATCAGCTCGATGCCGTGGAGCGCGTTGATGACGACGAGGGCCGTGTCCGCTGCTTCCAGCGCCGGCAGGGCCTGGCCGACGAAATCGGGTGCGCCGGGCGTGTCGATGGCATGCACCCGGATGCCGCCGTGCGTGAAGTGGGCCAGACTGGATTGCAGCGAGTGGCCCAGGCGCTTCTCCAGCGGGTCGTGGTCGCTCACCGTGCTGCCGCGTTCGATGCTGCCGGCTTGAGGCAGGGCACCTGCATGGGCCAGCAGCGCGTCCAGCAGCAGCGTCTTGCCGGCGGCGGCCGGGCCAACCAGCGCGATCGTGCGGATGGCGCTCACGCGTGAATCCAGGCTTTGTTCAGCACGCATCGGACCTCCTCGGTGGTGAAGTCAGCGTAGAAGAACGCGGCCGGCGCGGCAAGGGCAGAATCGGAGGCATGCACCGCCTTGCCACCTTCGCCCTCGCCCTGCTCGCCTCCACGGCACATGCCCAGCAGCCCCTCCCCGCCGATGAACTGAAGGCCATGCTGGCCGAGGTGAGCCCGGCGCGCATCGAGGCGCGCATCCGCAAGCTGGTGGGCTTCGGCACGCGGCACACGATGTCTGACATCGCGTCTGACACGCGCGGCGTCGGCGCCGCCCGGCGCTGGATCACGGCCGAGCTGAACGCCTGCGCCAAGGCCTCGGGCAGCCGGCTGCAGGTGGAGGAGCAGGCGTTCATCGAACCTGTGGGCACCCGAGTGAACCGGCCCACCGAGCTGGTGAACGTGGTGGCCACGCTGCCGGGCCGGGGTGCGAGCAAGGCGCGCACGCTGGTGGTCAGTGGCCACTACGACTCCCGCAACAGCGATGTGATGGACCCGCTCGGGGATGCGCCCGGCGCCAACGACGACGCGTCTGGCACGGCGGCCGTCATGGAGCTGGCCTGCGTGATGGCGCGCCGGCAGTTCGATGCCACCCTCGTCTTCATGGCCGTGCCCGGCGAGGAGCAGGGCCTGCTCGGCGCCGCGCAGTGGGCGCGTGAGGCCCGCGCCGCCGGCACGCAGGTCGAGGCCATGATCACCAACGACATCATCGGCAGCTCGCGCGGCGACGCGGGCCAGCACGACGCCCGGCGCCTGCGCCTGTTTGCCGACGGGCTGGACCCGCTGGTGCGCCTGCTCACCGCCGCCAACGCCAACCGCCCCGCCACCGAGGCCGACGCCAAGGCCCTGGCCGCCATGCAGGCCGAACTGCTGCCTCTGCTGCAGGCCGGCGGTAGCGAGGATTTGCCCACGCACCAGCTGGGCCGCCACCTCAAGGCCGCCGCCGAGGCCGCCATGCCGGGCTTCACCGTGCAGCTCATCCAGCGCCGCGACCGCTACCTGCGTGGCGGCGACCACATCCCCTTCCTCGAGCGCGGCTACGCCGCGGTGCGAATCACTGAGCCCTTCGAGAATTTCACGCACCAGCACCAGAACCCACGCACCGAGAACGGCGTTGTCTACGGTGACCTGCCCGAGTTTGTCGACTTTGCCTACATCGGCGACGTGACCCGTGCCAACCTGGCCGGTCTGGCCGCGCTCGCCTGGGCGCCCGCGCCAGTCAAGGCCGTTCGGCTGGATGCGCGCGAGCTGACCAACGACTCCACGCTGGAGTGGCAGGCCAGCGACGACCCCGAGGTGGCCGGCTACCGCGTCGTCTGGCGTGACACCGACTCGGCGGCCTGGCAGCAGGCGAAGGACGTGGGCCGCGTGACGCGCGTGACGCTGCCCGTGTCCAAGGACAACGTGGTGTTCGGCGTTCAGGCCGTGTCGAAAAAGGGGTTCGCCAGCCTGGCCAGCTACCCGCTGCCACGCCGCTGAGAGCCCGGGCGGGGAGTCAGCAAGGCAGGCCGGATGCCTGCGCCGTGCAGGACTGGCTGTCCAGCTGCAGCACCATGCCGTCGGGCATGCGGCCGGTGATGCGCAGCAGCTTGTAGTCCGCTGCGTTGAGGGCCGTGCCGCCCAGCGTGGTGCCCACGGTGGCGGTGGTGGCGCCGGCCGCCAGTTCCACGTCGTTGATCTTGCTGCTGCAGGCCTTGTCCACGCAGAGCTGCGCGCGGTTCACGGCCAGGCTGGCACGGGGCAGGGTCCAGGTGGGAGCGAAGGTGATCTTGGAGGCCGCAGCACCCTTGAGTGACACCAGCGACGTGACCGCGGCCGCCGCCAGCACCGGCCAGGGCTGGCCGTTGTAGCCGATGTTGCTCAGTGGCAGCAGGCCCGCCAGGTCGAGCTGGATGGACGGCCCGTCGGTGCCGGTCAGCGGCGTGGTGCAGGCTGCGTCGCCGTACAGCTCGATCTTCAAGGCACGGCCGTAGCGCACCAGGTTGCGGGCTGTGGCGTCGCCATTGGCACCCGCGGGCACAGGTACCGCGATGAAGTTGGCCCCTCGTGTGGCGCCGTTCGCAGGGTCCAGGCTGGGGGTGGCGTCGGTGGGGCCCACGCTCCACAGGCTCAGCAGGCTGCCGCCACCGGGCTTGAACAGGGCCAGTGCCACGTCGGTGCCGGTGCCGTCCTTCTGGCTCACGCGTGCGCACTGCAGGCTGGCGCCTCCGGTGACGCTGACGGCCGGGATGCGGACATCCAGGTAGCGGGAGAAGCTGTCGGGCGCGGCCGAGTCCACCCGGCGCGTGAGCACCAGGCGGGACCCCGCCGAGGCCTGCACCTCCAGCCGGTTGCCCAGGAAGGCCCAGCCGGTCGGGTGCCGGATGGCCGCCTGTTCGATGCCCAGCACGCGCTGGAAGCCCTTGCTGTTCTGATAAATCAGGTTCACGCGGCATTGCGGGTCGCCGCTGCCAAAGTCGCAACGGCCCAGCGTGGTGGGCAGCAGCTTGCCGCCGAACAGCACCTCGCCGTCGCCCAGCGTGCCGTTCAGCCGCAGGCACAGCAACTGTGCGGCCTGCACCGCACCGCTGGAGGTGAGCGTGTCGATGCTGGCCCGCACGCTGGCGTCGAACACCGCCGCCAGGCCAGTCTGGCAGGTCGTGTTGCTCGCCATGGCCGAAGCCATGGTGTTGAACAGCGAGTCCAGGCCGGCCAGGTCCACGCCGGCAGCTGCTGCGTTGAAGCTCAGGTTGCCTTGCGTGGTGCCGGGTTCGAGGTAAGCCGTGCCGCTGCCCATGCGAGAGCTCAGCGAGACGAAGGCCTGCGTGTCGTAGCCCAGGCCCACGGCCACGGTGTCCAGCAGACGGTCATGGCCGGTGTGGGAACCGGGCGTCAGCGCACCGCCCAGCAGATTGCTGCTGCTGCTGAGGCCGGCGTCGGCGAGCGCTGGGGCCAGGGCAGCCAGCAGCTGGGTTTGCGCGCTGGCCAGGCTGGCGTCGCTCACGGCCGGCAGGGTGCCGGTCATCAGGGCTTCTGGGGAGATGCCGCTGGCCAGCACGGCGATGGCGCTGGTCAGCGGCGTCAGATTCAGGGGGCCACCGTTGTTGGTGAGGCCGAGCACGCACAGTGGCTTGTCGCCCACGCTGCCGCAGGCTTCCACGCGGAAAGGCCCGCTGCCACTGAGCGTGACGGGGCCGTAAGCGCCGGTGGCAGCGGTGACGGGGCTGCTGGCAACCACGGTCTTGCCCGCACCGTCGAGCACGCGCACGGTGGCGCCGTTCAGCGCAAGACCTGCGGCCACCACGCCCGACACCGGTGGCGGTGGTGGCGGTGGTGGCGGTGGGGGGGGTGTTGG
>JBBIVU010000021.1:0-23256 GCA_037439585.1 Roseateles sp.
GCTCTTCCGATCTCGCCGCGCATGCCGTTGACCTGCGCCCACCCGGTGATGCCAGGCTTGACCTTGTGGCGCACCATGTAGGCCTTGATGAGCTTGCGGTATTCCTCGTTGTGCGCGACCGCATGCGGGCGCGGGCCCACGATGCTCATGCGGCCCTGCAGCACGTTGATGAACTGCGGCAGTTCGTCCAGCGAGGTCTTGCGGATGAAGGCGCCGAAGCGGGTGATCCGGGGGTCGCCCTTGGTGGCTTGCTTGACCACGTTGCCGTTGTCCAGCGTGCGCATCGAGCGGAACTTGTAGACGACGATCTCTTCACCATCCAGGCCGTTGCGGCGCTGCTTGAAGATGACGGGGCCAGGCGAACTGAGCTTGACGCCGATGGCCACGACCAGCAGCAGGGGCGAAATGACCAGCAGGATGAGCGTTGCCAGCGTGATGTCGCTGAGGCGCTTGACCAGCTTGTTGGTGCCGGTGAACGGCGTTTCGCAGATGCCCACCACGGGCACGCCGTTCATGTCTTGAAGGCGCCCCTGGATGATGCTGATGCCGAACACGTCGGGCACGAAGAACAGGGATGCTGTCGTGCCTTGCACCTGTTCCAGCAGCTCGACGATGCGCGGCTGGGAGCCCAGGGGCAGGGTGATGTAGACCTCGCGGACCCCATGTTCGCGGACGAAGTCGCTGAGCTCGGCCAGCGTGCCGAGGATGGCTGTGCGGGCCTCGGGGTGCAGGCGCTCGGCGCTGCGGTCGTCGAAGTGGCCCAGGCACACGACGCCTTGCGACTCGCGCAATGCCCGTGCCACCTTGTGACCCAGCGGGCCCGCGCCCACGATGACGGCCGTGCGCCGCGCGCCTGGCGCACTGGCGCGACGTCGCTGGATGCGGCGCCCTGTTTCGATGGCCGCGATTTGGGCAATCGGCGTGAGAACCGCCCACCACGTCAGCACGGGCTGCTCAAAGTAATGCAGGCTGTTGGTGGCGTAACCGCACAGAAACAGAATGGCCAGCAGCACGAGCCAGGAAGAAATGACATCGACGATGGCACTGGCCGGGTGATCGCTGAAGCGATTGCGCCCCGGAAACGTCAGCGCAAACACCAGCAGGCACAGCGTCAGGGCGGGGCGCATGACCGGTTCGTCGAAGTGATCGTTCACCAGCAGAAAACTCGAAACGACGATGCCGGGTTCCAGGAAAGCCGCGATCAGCGACTCGACCGATTGCGGTGCGCTGTAGAACGTCCTTTTGTAGCTGCGGTCCTCGAACATCGTGTTGAACTGGGTGTGCCTCGCCATGGAAGCCGGCCTGCGGCGCATCGTTGAGGGATTCTCGCGCAACATGTTTGACAGTCGCCTGCGGCGCGTCCCATGTTCAGGGGCCGCTGCCTACAATCTTGTCCATGTCATCTCCCTGGCCCCTGCCGCCCCTGCCTTCCCTCGCGCCGTTGCTGATGCCGGCCCTGCAGGATCGCCTCGTGTTGTTGATCAACCACGTGGTTTCGCGTGAACCCGTGGCGGCCCAGCGTCTTCGGCCCCTGGCTGGTCAGGCTCTGGTCGTGAACCTGGCGGGCTGGCCGTCCTTGCTGCCCCCGGCACCGGACCTGATGCTGTGCGTGACGCCAGCCGGTCTGTTCGAGCGTCTGGAGGCAGCGCCAACCGGTGCTGCCGGCCTGCGCATTGAGATCGACGCGTCGAACCCGGCCCGTCTGGCTTTGGGGGCGCTCACGGGCGAGGCACCGAAAGTCAGCGTCCAGGGCGATGCCGCCTTCGCGGGCGAGATGCACTGGCTGATGGACAACCTGAGCTGGGACGTTGAAGACGATCTGGCATCGATGGCTGGCCCGCTGGCGGCCCGCCAGCTCGCGCAATTCGGCCGCACGCTGCGCCGCAGCCTGTCCGGCATGGCCGCACGGTTCGCAACGTCGGCCGGTGGCCGCGCATGAGGTTCATTTCGCGGCTGCTGGTCATCCTGTGGACGATCTGGCGCTTTGGTCTTGATGATCTGGCGCTGTCGGGCCTGCGGCGGCGGCGTTTCCAGGTCCTGAGGCGGCTTACCCGGTTGGGCCGGCGGTGGCAGGAGCCGCGTGGCGTGCGCCTGCGCCTGGCGCTGGAGCGGCTGGGCCCCATCTTTGTGAAGTTCGGCCAGGTGCTGTCGACCCGGCGTGACCTGTTGCCGGCGGATGTGGCCCTGGAACTGGCCAAGCTGCAGGACCGCGTGCCGCCGTTTCCCGCTGCACTCTCGCGTGAAATGGTGGAGCGTGCCTTCGGCCGCCCGCTGGAGGCGTTGTTCGCCACGTTCGACGCCGAGCCCGTGGCCAGTGCCAGCATCGCCCAGGTGCATTTCGCGACGCTGAAGGACGGCCGCGAGGTGGCCGTGAAGGTGCTGCGTCCTGGCATGTTGGATGTCATCGACGACGACCTCGCACTGATGCGGCGCCTGGCGGTCTGGGTCGAGCGCTTCTCGGCGGATGGCCGGCGCCTGAAGCCGCGCGAGGTGGTCGCCGAGTTCGACATGCACCTCCATGACGAGTTGGACCTGGTGCGCGAGGCGGCAAACGCCGCACAGCTGCGTCGCAACATGGAGGGCCTGGGCCTGGTGCTGGTGCCCGAGATGCACTGGGACCTGTGCAGCCCCGAGGTCATCGTGATGGAGCGCATGAAGGGCGTGCCCATCTCGCAGCTGCAGACGCTGCTGGACGCCGGCATCGACATCAAGAAGCTGGCGCGCGACGGCGTCACCATCTTCTTCACCCAGGTCTTCCGCGACGGCTTCTTCCACGCCGACATGCACCCCGGCAACATCCAGGTGAGCCTGGCGCCCGAGACCTTCGGCCGCTACATCGCGCTGGACTTCGGCATCATCGGCACGCTGACGGAGGTGGACAAGGACTACCTCGCGCAGAATTTCATCGCCTTCTTCCAGCGTGACTACAAGCGCGTGGCCGAGTTGCACATCGCCTCGGGCTGGGTGCCGGCCGAGACGCGGGTGGATGCGCTGGAGAGCGCCGTGCGCGCCGTGTGCGAGCCGCACTTCGACCGGCCGCTGAAGGACATTTCGCTGGGCCAGGTGCTGATGCGCCTGTTCCAGACCTCGCGCCGCTTCAACGTCGAGATTCAGCCCCAGCTCGTGCTGCTGCAGAAGACGTTGCTGAACGTCGAGGGCCTGGGCCGCCAACTGGACCCCGAACTGGACCTGTGGGCCACGGCCAAGCCTTTCCTGGAGCGCTGGATGAACGAGCAGGTCGGCTGGCCAGCGTTCACCAAGCAGATGATGAAGGAAGCGCCGCGCTTCGCCCAGCTCGTTCCCGAGCTGCCGCGCCTGCTGCACGACGCGCTGCAAGTGCAGGCCCAGCGTGGCGGCGACGCCGAGATGCGCGCCCTGGTGCGGGAGTTGCGCAGCACCAACCGGTTGTTGTCCGGGCTGCTCTGGGGGGCGGCCGGCTTTGCGGTGGGGGTGACGCTGGCCTGGCTGGCGCTCCGCTTTCTGGGCTTGGGCTTCTAGGCGGCAGCCATCACGCCGCCTTCATAATCCGCGCCAATTTTTCTGGCCGTATCCGCTCTGACGCCCATGAACACCACGCTGATTGTTTTCGTCGTGCTCTACCTGCTTGGCACGCTGGGCATCGGCGTGTGGGCCGGCACGCGGGTCAAGAACACGGCGGACTTCGCCGTCGCCGGCCGCAGCCTGCCGCTGATCATGGTGGTCACCACCACCTTTGCCACCTGGTTTGGGGCCGAGACGGTGATGGGCCTGCCGGCCAAGTTCGTGCAGGGCGGGCTGGGCGCCGTCATCGAAGACCCGTTCGGCGCTGGCCTGTGCCTGGTGCTGGTGGGCGCGTTCTTCGCGGCCAAGCTCTACCAGAAGAACCTGCTGACCATCGGCGACTTCTACCGCCAGCGCTTCGGCAAGGGCGTGGAGATCTTCTGCTCGCTGGCCATCATCCTGAGCTACCTGGGCTGGGTGGCGGCGCAGGTCACGGCGCTGGGCCTGGTGTTCAACATCCTGACCGACGGCGCCATGAGCCCGCAGACCGGCATGATCGTCGGCCTGCTGGCGGTGCTGGTGTACGTCGTCATCGGTGGCTTCCTGGCCGTGGCGTGGACGGACTTCATCCAGATGATCGTGCTGGTGATCGGCCTGGGCGTCATCGCCGTGTTCGCGGCGGACCTGGCAGGCGGCGCTGACAAGGTGCTGGCGCTGGCCCAGAGCCGGGACCTGGGCCGCTTCCTGCCCGAGCCCAGCTTCACGCAGCTGGCGATGTTCATCGGCTCCGGGCTGACCATGATGCTGGGCTCCATTCCGCAGCAGGACGTGTTCCAGCGCGTCATGTCCGCCAAGGACGCCCAGACCGCGAAGCGCGGCGCCATGATCGGCGGCTTCAGCTACATCGCCTTCGCCTTCGTGCCCATGTTCATCGTGCTGGCGGCTGTGGCCGTGATGGGCGACAAGGCGCTGGAGCTGGCCCAGAACGACTACCAGCGCGTGCTGCCCAGCTTCGTGATGGGCCACATGCCGCTGTTCATGCAGATCCTGTTCTTCGGGGCGCTGCTGTCGGCCATCAAGAGCACGTCGTCCGCCACGCTGCTGGCGCCCACGACCAGCTTCGTCGAGAACATCCTCAAGCAAATCCGCCCGGGCATGAGCGACAAGCAGCAGCTGGTCGCCATGCGGGTCACCCTGGTCATTTTTGCCTTCGCCGTGCTGGCCTATGCCATCGCGCTCCAGGGCACGTCCATCTACGACCTCGTCAGCGCGGCCTACCAGGTCACGCTGGTGGCGGCCTTCGTGCCGCTGGTGTTCGGCCTGTACTGGCGCCGGGCGACCACGCAGGGCGCCATCTTCTCCATCTTTGCCGGCATTGCCGTCTGGGTGGCCTACTTTCCGCAGGTCACCACCTGGGGCGAACTCTTCCCTGGCCAGTTGGCTGGCCTGCTGGCGGCGCTGGTGGGCATGGTTCTCGGTTCGCTGATGCCGCAGCTGCTGGCGGACCGGCACGAACACGTCAGCCACCATCTGCCGCCCCACGGCTGACCCTCTCCCTTAAAATGCCGGGTTTTGCGCCTTTCCGAACCCGACCATGCCCATCTACGCCTACCGCTGCAGCGCCTGTGGCCACGCCAAGGACGTGCTGCAGAAGCTCTCCGACGCGCCGCTCACCACCTGCCCGGCCTGCGGGGCCGAGAGCTTTTCCAAGCAAGTGACCGCTGCCGGTTTCCAGCTCAAGGGCTCGGGCTGGTACGCGACCGACTTCAAGGGCGGTGGCAGCTCCTCCACGGCCGTGGCGCCCTCGACGGGTGAGTCCTCATCGTCCTCCGGCGGCGGCGATGCCCCCAAGGCGGAAGCCTCCGGCGGCTCGTCGTCCACCCCCTGCGGCGGCTCCTGCGCCTGCCACTGATCAGGACTGACGTGGGCGCTTCCCTTCGCAAATACCTCGTCGCCGGCCTGCTGGCCTGGTTGCCGCTGGCCATCACCATCTGGGTGCTGGGCCAGATCCTGGATGTCGTCAACGGCGTCTTCGGCTCGCTGCTGGCGGCGCTGGCCCTGGTGGTGCCCGAATCGCTGCGCGAGGGCCTGCTGGAACTGCGCCACGTGCCGGGCCTGGGTGTGGTCATCCTGGCCGCCGGCCTGCTGTTGTCGGGCGTGTTCGTGGCCAACATCTTCGGCCAGTGGCTGCTGCGCCAGTGGGACCGCCTGCTGTCCAACATCCCCATCGTCAAGAGCATCTACAGCTCGGTCAAGCAGGTGTCGGACACGCTGTTCTCCAGCAGCGGCAACGCCTTCCGTGAAGCCGTGCTGGTGCAGTACCCGCACGCGGGCAGCTGGACCATCGCCTTCGTCACCGGTTCGCCCAGCGGCGAGGTGGCCTGCCACCTGCCGGAAGAGCATGTGAGCGTGTACGTGCCCACCACGCCCAACCCCACGTCGGGTTTCTTCCTGATCATGCCGCGTGCCCACGTCAGGCCGTTGCAGATGTCGGTCGATGAAGCCTTGAAGTACGTGATTTCGATGGGCACGGTGGCGCCCGTGGCCGACGCCGACAAGCCGTCCTCGCCTTGCGGCGAGTCGGTGCCGCAAGACCTGTCTGGCCGAAATCAGCGGGGTTGAGCGCCCCGGCCGGCGTTCAATCCTGAGAGCCATCGAGCTCATCAGCGCCTCACCCAGAACACCCCCTGAAAAGAATCCGGAGAAATTCCATGCGTACCTGCTATGCCGGCCAAGTCAGCGAAAAGCTGCTCGACCAGACCGTGACCCTGATGGGCTGGGCCCACCGTCGCCGTGACCACGGCGGCGTCATCTTCATCGACCTGCGCGACCGTGAAGGCCTGGTCCAGGTTGTCTGCGACCCCGACCGCGCCGACAGCTTCAAGATCGCGGAAGACGTCCGCAGCGAGTACTGCCTCAAGATCGTCGGCAAGGTGCGCGCCCGCCCGGCCGGCACCGAGAACGCCAACCTCGTCAGCGGCAAGGTCGAGGTGCTGTGCCACGAGATCGAGGTGCTGAACGCGTCGGTGCCCATCCCGTTCCAGATCGACGAAGAGAACCTGTCGGAGACGACCCGCCTCACGCACCGCGTGCTGGACCTGCGCCGCCCCTACATGCAGAACAACCTGATGCTGCGCTACCGCGTGGCCATGGAAGTGCGCAAGTTCCTGGACGAACATGGCTTCGTGGACATCGAGACCCCGATGCTCACCAAGAGCACGCCCGAAGGCGCGCGCGACTACCTCGTGCCCAGCCGCGTGCACGACGGCCACTTCTTCGCGCTGCCGCAGTCGCCCCAGCTCTTCAAGCAGCTGCTGATGGTGTCGGGCTTCGACCGCTACTACCAGATCACCAAGTGCTTCCGCGACGAGGACCTGCGCGCCGACCGCCAGCCCGAGTTCACGCAGATCGATATCGAGACCAGCTTCCTGACCGAGGAAGAAATCCGCTCGATGTTCGAGGGCATGATCCGCCACGTTTTCCGCAAGGCGCTGAACGTCGAGCTGGGCGACTACCCTGTCATGAAGTACGCCGAGGCCATGCACCGTTTCGGCTCGGACAAGCCGGACCTGCGCGTGAAGCTCGAATTCACCGAGCTGACCGACGCCATGACCACCGTGGACTTCAAGGTCTTCAGCGGCCCGGCCACGACGCCGGGCGGCCGCGTGGTGGCGCTGCGCGTGCCGGGCGGCGCTGCGATGAGCCGTGGCGAGATCGATGCCTACACCGAGTTCGTCAAGATCTACGGCGCCAAGGGCCTGGCCTGGATCAAGGTCAATGAAGTGGCCAAGGGCCGCGAAGGCCTGCAGTCGCCGATCGTCAAGAACCTGCACGACGAGGCCGTGGCCGAAGTCCTGAAGCGCACCGGCGCGCAGGACGGCGACCTGCTGTTCTTCGGCGCCGACAAGGCCAAGGTGGTCAACGACGCCATCGGGGCGCTGCGCCTGAAGGTGGGCCACAGCGAGTTCGGCAAGGCGAACGGACTGTTCGAGGACAAGTGGGCGCCGCTGTGGGTGGTGGACTTCCCGATGTTCGAGCACGACGAGGAGAACAACCGCTGGGCGGCCGTTCACCACCCGTTCACGGCACCCAAGGACGGCCACGAGGACCTGATGGTCAGCGACCCGGGCAAGTGCATCGCCAAGGCCTACGACATGGTGCTCAACGGCTGGGAGCTGGGCGGCGGCTCGGTGCGTATCCACCGTGCCGAAGTGCAGGCCAAGGTCTTCGCGGCGCTGAACATCAGCGAGGAAGACCAGCGCATCAAGTTCGGCTTCCTGCTGGACGCCTTGCAGTACGGCGCGCCCCCGCACGGTGGCCTGGCCTTCGGCCTGGACCGCATCGTCACCATGATGACCAAGGCCGAGTCGATCCGCGACGTGATCGCCTTCCCCAAGACCCAGCGTGCTCAGTGCCTGTTGACAGGGGCGCCGTCCATGGTCGACGAGAAGCAGTTGCGCGAACTGCACATCCGCCTTCGCAACGCAGCGGCTGCCGCCCAGTGACCGTCGCCCCTTGCGGCTGATCAGACCCCGCCTCGGCGGGGTTTTTTCATGGGGGCCGCTATGCTCAGCGGATGCAGTTGGCCAAGCCTTTCAAGATCCCCGAGTCGGTCCTCGTCGTCATCCACACGCCTGACCTTCAGGTGCTGCTGATCGAGCGCGCTGACCACGCCGGCTACTGGCAGAGCGTCACCGGCTCCAAAGATGCGCTGGACGAACCGGTTGCCGAGACGGCACGCCGCGAAGTGCAGGAGGAGACGGGCTTCGACATCGACACCGTGGGTGGCGTGCTCCGAGACTGGCACTTGGCCAACGTCTACGAGATCTACCCCCACTGGCGCCACCGCTACGCGCCCGGCGTGACGCGCAACACCGAGCATGTGTTCGGCCTCACCTTGCGCTCGGCGCTGCCGCCCACGCTGGCGCCGCGCGAGCACACGGCCTGGGTGTGGCTTCCCTGGCACGAGGCGGCGGACCGCTGCTTCTCACCCTCCAATGCCGAGGCGATCCTGCAACTGCCCAGTTTCAGTGCCGTTCCCCTGGCAGCCGCTTCGGCATGAGATCGGTCGCCAAGCCCACCCCCCACCCGCCCGGCGCCGTGCTGCGCGTGGCCACCTACAACATCCACAAGGGCGTGCGCGGCCTGGGGCCGGCCAAGCGGCTGGAGATCCACAACCTGCAGATGGGCGTGCAGGCGCTGGACGCCGACCTCGTCTGCCTGCAGGAGGTGCGCCACTTCCACCACCGCGAGGCCGCCCGCTTCGACCACACCTGGTTCGGCTGGCCCGACCAGGGGCAGGCCGAGTTCCTGGCGCCCGAGGGCTATGAGGTGGCCTACCGCACCAACGCCATCACCAAGGACGGCGAGCACGGCAACGCACTGCTGTCGCGCTGGCCGATGGGCGATGTGGGCCACCACGATGTGTCGGACCACGCCTTCGAGCAGCGCGGCCTGCTGCACGTGCCGGTGCATTGGCAAGGCGCGGTGGTGCACGTCGTCGTGGCGCACTTCGGGTTGATCCATGCCAGCCGCATGCGCCAGGTGGACCGCCTGGCCGCCTTTGTGCAGGAGCATGTGCCGGCTGGCGCGCCGGTGATGGTGGCGGGCGATTTCAACGACTGGGGCGAACGGCTGGACGTGCCCATGCGGGGCCACGGCCTGCGCCGCGCGGTGGCCCCGCATGGCCGGCCGCGCATGCCCACCTTCCCGTCGCGCCTGCCTGTGTTCGCGCTGGACCGCATCTACATGCGCGGCTTGCGTTGCACCGGCGTTCAGGTGCCGCGCGGCCCCAGCTGGGCGCGGATGTCTGACCACCTGCCCCTGCTGGTGGAGTTGGCGCTCGAATGAGGCCACCGGCATGAGCCGCCCCGGCACGGAGCGGCGGCGCAGCCCGCGGGCCACCGACACGGGCTTCGTGGGCGGCAACGAGGTGGAGCTGCTGCGCGGCGGCGACGAGCTCTTCCCGCGCATGCAGGCGGCCATTGCCGGCGCTCACGCCGAGGTGTGGCTGGCGACCTACATCTTTCATGACGATCCCGCCTCGCTGGCGCTGGTGGATGCGCTGCTGGCCGCCGACCGGCGCGGCGTGCGTGTGCGCGTGGTGGTCGACGGTTTCGGCAGCAACAGCAGCATCCGCGCGCTGCGCCAGCGCCTGGCCGGCAGCGGCGTGGCCTTTGCAGTGTTCCGGCCCATGGACCGCTGGTGGCGCTGGCTGCAACCCGGCCAGCTGCGCCGGCTGCACCAGAAGCTCTGCGTCGTGGACCACGCCCTGGCCTTCGTGGGCGGCATCAACGTCATCGACGACCGGCTGGACATCCATCACGGCCGGACCGAGCAGCCGCGCCTGGATTTCGCGGTCAGCGTCAGGGGCCCCGTGGTCGAGGCGGTGGCGCAGAGCCTGCGCGCCATCTGGTCACGCGCCTGGCTGGGGCGCGACTTCGACGACGCGCTGATCGACTACATCCCCTGGCGCCGCCGCCTGCGCCTGTGGCTGGGCCAGCTCTGGCGCGGCCCGCAGCGGCTGTCGATGCACATGCCCGCCGTGCAACCGGTCTGTGCGGCCTTCGTCATGCGCGACAACCTGCGCCGGCGCCGCACCATCGAGCACGCCTACGTCGACGCCATTCGCGGCGCCCGCGAGCGCATCGACCTGACCTGCCCCTACTTCTACCCCGGCCAGCGCATCCGCCGCGCGCTTCGCCAGGCGGCAGACCGCGGCGTGCGCGTGCGCCTGCTGCTGCAGGGCAAGCTGGACTACCGGTTGGCGGGCTGGGCGGCCGAGGCGCTGTACGCCGAACTGCTGGGCCACGGCGTGGAGATCTACGAGTACACGCCCGCCTTCCTGCACGCCAAGGTGGCTGTGGTGGACGGCCACTGGGCGACCGTGGGCAGCTCCAACATCGACCCGTTGTCGCTGCTGGTCAACCTGGAAGCCAACGTCGTGGTGCACGACGAGGGCTTTGCGGCGCGCCTGGCCAGCGAAATCGACATGGCGCTGGCCGTGTCCACCCGCGTGGGCGAACGCGGCGGCACCGGCCTGCGCGCCATGCTGCACCGCGCGGCCGTGGCGTGGGTGGCCTACGTTCTGCTTCGGGTGGCGGGGGCGGCCGGGCGTTACTGAGCGAAGCCCGGTGCGCCAGGCGCCCGCAAGGCGCCGCTCTGCACCAGGGCCGCCGCGCGCTCGATGTCCGGCGCCAGGTAGTGGTCGGCCGGCATGCTGGCGCAGTCCTGCCGCAGCCGTGCGTGCAGCGCTTCCACCGGCGCCGAACTTTGCAGCGGGCGCAGGAAGTCGATGCCCTGCGCGGCGGCCAACATCTCGATGGCGACGATGTGTGCCGTGTTGTCGATCATGGCGTGCAGGCGGCGCGCCGCGAAGGTGGCCATGGAGACGTGGTCTTCCTGGTTGGCGCTGGTGGGCAGGCTGTCCACGCTGGCCGGGTGGGCCAGGCTCTTGTTCTCGCTGGCCAGCGCGGCTGCGGTCACGTGGGCGATCATGAAGCCGCTGTGCAGGCCGGCATCGGCCGTCAGGAAGGGCGGCAGGCGCGAGATGCCGGGGTCGATCAGCATGGCGATGCGGCGTTCGGCGATGGCGCCCACCTCGGCAATGGCCAGCGCCAGGTTGTCGGCCGCGAAGGCGACCGGCTCGGCGTGGAAGTTGCCCCCGGAAATCATCACGTCCTCGAACACCAGCGGGTTGTCGGTCACCGCGTTGGCTTCGCGCACCAGCACCTGGGCGGCATGGCGGGCCTGATCCAGCGCGGCGCCCATCACCTGGGGTTGGCAACGCAGGCAGTACGGGTCCTGCACGCGTTCGTCGCCCTCGCGGTGGCTGGCGCGGATGGCGCTGCCGGCGGCCAGGGCGCGGTAGATGGCGGCCACCTCGATCTGGCCGGGCTGGCCGCGCACCGCGTGGATGCGGGCGTCGAAGGGGCCGTCGCTGCCGCGTGCGGCGTCCAGCGTCATCGCACCGCTGGCCAGCGCGGTGCCGAACAGGCTTTCGAAGCGGATCAGCGCATGCAGGGCGAGCGCCGTGCTGGCCTGCGTGCCGTTGATGAGCGCCAGGCCCTCCTTGGCGGCCAGCGTCAGCGGCGTGAGGCCCAGCCGTGCCAGTTCATCGCGGGCGGGGACGCGCTGGCCGGCCACCAGCGCCTCGCCTTCCCCCATCAGCGCCAACGTCATGTGGGCGAGCGGGGCCAGGTCGCCGCTGGCGCCCACCGAGCCCTGGCAGGGCACGTAGGGGATGAAGCCCGCGTTGAAGGCGTCCAGCAGCGCCTGCACCACCGTGCGGCGCACGCCCGAGAAGCCGCGCGCCAGGCTGCCGGCCTTGGTGGCCAGCATCAGCCGCATCACCTCCGGCGACATGGGCGCACCCACGCCCACCGCATGGCTGCGGATGAGGTTGAGCTGCAGGGCGGCCAGCTGGTCCTTGGCGATGCGGGTGCTGGCCAGCTTGCCGAAGCCGGTGTTGACGCCGTAGACGGGGGCGTCGCCGGCCGCTGCAGCGGCAACGAGCGCGGCGCTCTGGTCCACCGGCTGCCAGTCGTGCAGTTCCAGCTGCGTGCCGCCAGCGGCGATCTCGGCCAGCTGGGCCAGGGTCAGGTATCCGGGGTTGAGTTTCATAGCGACGGCAGGTTGAGTTCGTTCTTCTGGGCGCAGGCGACGGCGATGTCGTAGCCCGCGTCGGCATGGCGCATCACGCCGGTGGCCGGGTCGTTGAACAGCACGCGTTCCAGGCGCCGGGCGGCGGCGTCCGTGCCGTCGGCCACGATCACCACGCCGCTGTGCTGCGAGAAGCCCATGCCCACGCCACCGCCGTGGTGCAGGCTCACCCAGGTGGCGCCGCCGGCGGTGTTGAGCAGGGCGTTGAGCAGCGGCCAGTCGGACACAGCATCGCTGCCGTCCTTCATCGCCTCGGTCTCGCGGTTGGGGCTGGCCACCGAGCCGCAATCCAGGTGGTCGCGGCCGATGACGATGGGCGCCTTCAGCTCGCCGGTCCTCACCATCTCGTTGAAGGCCAGGCCGGCTTGGTGGCGCTGGCCCAGGCCCAGCCAGCAGATGCGTGCGGGCAGGCCCTGGAAGGCGATGCGTTCGGCGGCCATGTCCAGCCAGCGGTGCGCGCGGGTCTCCTCAGGGAAGAGCTCCTTGATCTTGGCGTCGGTCTTGCGGATGTCCTCCGGGTCCCCCGAGAGCGCCACCCAGCGGAAGGGGCCGCGCCCCTCGCAGAACTGCGGGCGCACGTAGGCGGGCACGAAGCCGGGGAAGTCGAAGGCGTTGCTCACGCCCTGGTCCAGCGCCACCTGGCGGATGTTGTTGCCGTAGTCCACCGTGGGCACGCCCAGGGCCTGGAAGTCCAGCATGGCCTGCACGTGCACGGCGCAGCCCAGCGCGGCGGCGGCCTTCAGCCCGGCGTGCTGGGCCGGGTCGGCGGCGGCGGCCTTCCATTGCGCCACCGTCCAGCCCGCGGGCAGGTAGCCGTTGAGCAGGTCATGGGCGGAGGTCTGGTCCGTCACGATGTGCGGTGCGGGCGCGGTGCCGGCCTTCACGCGCTTCACCAGCTCGGGCAGCACCTCGGCCGCGTTGCCCAGCAGCGCGATGGAGATGGCCTTGCCCTCCGCGCCGTAGCGGCGCAGGCGAGCGATGGCGTCGTCCAGGTCGGTGGCCTGCTCGTCCACGTAGCGCGTCTTGAGGCGGAAGTCGATGCGGCTTTGCTGGCACTCGATGTTCAGCGAGCTGAAGCCGGCGAAGGTGGCCGCCAGCGGCTGCGCGCCCCCCATGCCGCCCAGGCCGGCGGTGAGCACCCATTTGCCCTGGGCCACGCCGCCGTAGTGCTGGCGGGCGGCTTCGGCAAAGGTCTCGTAGGTGCCTTGCACGATGCCCTGTGTGCCGATGTAGATCCAGCTGCCGGCCGTCATCTGGCCGTACATCATCAGCCCCTTGCGGTCCAGCTCGTTGAAGTGCTCCCAGGTGGCCCAGTGCGGCACGAGGTTGGAGTTGGCCAGCAGCACGCGCGGCGCATCCGCGTGGGTGCGGAACACACCCACCGGCTTGCCGCTCTGCACCAGCAGGGTTTCGTCGTCGCCCAGCGTGCGCAGCGCCTGGCAGATGGCGTCGAAGGCTTCCCAGCTGCGGGCGGCCTTGCCGATGCCGCCGTACACGACCAGCGCGTCCGGGTTCTCGGCCACGGCGGGGTCGAGGTTGTTTTGCAGCATGCGGTAGGCGGCTTCGGTCAGCCAGCTCTTGCAGCTGAGCTGGGTGCCGGTGGGCGATTTGACGGGGCGTGGCAGGGCGGGCATCGGGGCTCCTCGAAGTGGAGTGAACTCTAGTTGTATATACAAGTAGAGTCAACTAGGATGGTTGCATGGCCAGATCAGAGACCACCCCCGAGCCTCAGTACCTCAAGGTCAAGAACCACCTGCGCGAGGGCATCGCCAGCGGCCACTGGGTGGCGGGCGACCTGCTGCCCAGCGAGGGCGCCTTGGTGGGGCAGTTCGAGGTGAGCCGCATGACGGTGAACCGCGCGCTCCGCGAGCTGGTGCAGGAGGGGCTGATCGACCGCGTGCAGGGCGTGGGCAGCTTCGTGGCGCAGCTGCACCGCATCTCGTCCACGCTGAACGTGCGCGACGTGCACGAGGAGATTGCGGAGCGCGGCGGCCAGCACGAGGCGCGGGTGCACGCGCTCACCCGTGCCAAGGCCACGCCGCAGCAGGCGGCCGAGCTGGGCCTGAAGCGCGGTGCGCCGGTGTTCCTGAGCCTCATCGTTCACCTGGAGAACGGCGTGGCCATCCAGTGCGAGGAGCGCGCCGTCAACCCCGCCTGCGCGCCCGACTACCTGGCGCAGGACTTCACCCGCATCACCCCCACGCACTACCTGCTGGACGTGGCGCCGCTGGCCGAAGCCCGCTACATGATCGAGGCGGCGCTGCCCGGCGAGGTGGAGGCCAAGCTGCTGGGCATCAGCCGGCGCGACCCCTGCCTGGTGGTCAAGCGCATCACCTACAGCCGGGGCGTGGCGGTGACCAGCGTCAAGCTGACACACCCCGGCGCGCGTTACCAATTGCAAGGGAGCTTCTCTGCATGAGCCCCCGCGCGCTTTGCTGCCGAAAATGCAGCTTTGCTGCTGAGTAGCAAGGGCGAGAACATGAGTTGGAGCAAGGTCAGCGCGGTCGATCTGCAGCCGCAGGCCTGGAAGAACCAGGGCGGCACCACGCGCGAACTGCTGGCGTGGCCGCACGCCCATGACTGGGCGCTGCGGGTGAGCGTGGCGCGCGTGGAGCGTGATGGCCCGTTTTCGGCCTTCCCGGGTGTGCACCGCTGGTTGGCCGTCATCCGCGGCGGCGGCCTGCGTCTGTTCGATTGGGCGCAGTGCGTGGGCGACGCCCCGCTGCGCTTCGACGGCGGCATGGCGCCGGACGCCGAGCTCATCAAGGGCGACTGCGATGTGCTGAACCTGATGGAGCGGCGCGGCAACCTGGAGGTCGAGTCGGCCCACCACGTGCTGCTGCCCCGCACGCCCTGGGTGGGCCTGTTCACCGTGAGCGGCGGCCTGCTGGAGCACGGCCACCGCGCCATGCCCATGGCGCCGATGACGCTGGCCTGGTGCGAGGAGCCGGCTGCGCAGAGCTGCGTGTTCACCGGCGAAGGCCATGCTTGGTGGCTGACCTGGAGCGACGAGGGATGAGCGCATGAAGCTCTGGCGCGGTGGGCGCCTCGCGACGCTGGCCGGTGCGACCGGCTGGGGCCTGATCGACGACGGCGCGCTGCTGGTGGACGAAGCCGGCCTGCTGCGCTGGGTGGGCCCCAGTGCCGAGGCGCCGGCGGCCGACGAGGTGGTCGAGTTGAACGGTGCCCTCGTCACGCCGGGCCTGGTGGACTGCCACACCCACCTCGTCTACGGCGGCAACCGCGCGAATGAGTTTGAGCAGCGCCTGCACGGCGCCAGCTATGCCGACATCGCCAAGGCAGGTGGTGGCATCAAGGCCACCGTGGCTGCCACGCGTGCCGCGACCGAGGGCGAGCTGCTGGCCACCGCCACCCGGCGCGCCCGCGCGCTGATGGCCGAGGGCGTGACGACGCTGGAGGTCAAGTCGGGCTACGGGCTGGACGCTGCCACTGAGGCCCGCATGCTGCGCGTGGCCCGCCAACTGGCTGGACTCGGGGTGTGCGTGCGCACCACCTGCCTGGCCGCCCACGCGCTGCCGCCCGAGGCCAACGACGCGGACGCCTACATCGCTGCCGTCTGCCAGTGGCTGCCCCAGCTTCACGCGGCCGGCCTCGTGGACGCAGTGGACGCCTTCTGCGAGTACATCGCCTTCAGCCCGGCGCAGGTGGCGCGGGTGTTTGACGCTGCCCAGGCGCTGGGCCTGCCCGTCAAGCTCCACGCCGAGCAGCTGAGCGACCAGGGCGGCGCGCAACTGGCAGCCCGCTACCGCGCGCTCAGCTGCGATCACCTGGAGTTCCTGAGCCCCGACGGCATCCAGGCCATGGCCGCAGCCGGTACGGTGGCCGTGTTGCTGCCCGGTGCCTATTACGCCCTGCGCGAAACCCAGCTGCCGCCCATCGCCGCCCTGCGCGAGGCCGGCGTGCCCATCGCCATCGCCACCGACCACAACCCGGGCAGCTCGCCCACGCTGTCGCCGCTGTTGATGCTGAACATGGCCTGCGTGCTGTTCCGCCTGACGCCCGAGGAGGCGCTGCGCGGCCTGACCGTCAACGGCGCACGGGCACTGGGCCTGCGCGACCGGGGGCAGCTCGTGGCCGGTCAGTGGGCCGACTTCTGTCTCTGGGATGGCGGCCACCCGCGCGAGCTGGCAGCATGCTTTGGGAATAACCCGTTGATAGAGCGGGTTTACAAGGGACAAACCCAGGGAGTCGCATGAGTGTTTTCCGTCTGCAGCAGGGCCGTGTGCCGCTGCTGATCAGCCTGCCGCATGTCGGCACCGAGATTCCGCCCGAGCTGCGCGACCGCCTCGTGCCCCGTGCGCTGGCCAGCGAGGACACCGACTGGCACCTGGAGCGGCTCTACCGCCCGCTGGCCGAGACCTTGGGTGCGAGCCTCATCGTTCCGCGCTACAGCCGCTACGTCATCGACCTGAACCGCCCGCCAGACGACCGGCCGCTGTACCCCGGCGCCTCGGGCGGCACCGGCCTGGTGCCCACACATTTCTTCAGCAGCGAGCCGCTGTACCGCGACGGCGCCGAGCCCGACGCCGCTGAAATTGCCGCGCGCCGCGAGGCCTGCTGGCGGCCGTATCACGACGCGCTGGCTGCCGAACTGCAGCGCCTGCGCGCCGTGCACGGCCATGCACTGCTGTTCGACGGCCACAGCATCCGCTCCGAGCTGCCCTGGCTGTTCGACGGCCAGCTGCCGGCCCTCAACCTCGGCACGGCGGACGGCGCTTCCTGTGCCCCGGCACTCACCGCGCGGCTGGGCGCCGTGCTCGCCGGCCAGCAGCGCTTCAGCCAGGTGGTGAACGGCCGCTTCAAGGGTGGCTACATCACCCGTCACTACGGCCAGCCGGGGCAGGGCGTGCATGCGGTGCAGCTGGAGATGTGCCAGCGTTGCTACATGGACGAGGCGGTCGACCCTCGCGTGGCGTACGACGAAGCGCTGGCGTGTGAGGCGGCCGAACTCATCGGCCGCCTGCTGGACGAGGTGCTCGCATGTCCGCTTTGAAGCGCCTGTTTGCACCGCTGGCCTGGGTGGACGGCCGCTGGCAGCGCGACGTGCTGCTCAGCGTGGACGCCAGTGGCCACTGGGCCGAGGTCATCGTCAACCGGCCTGCGCCGCCGGATGCCGAGAAGCTGGCCGGCCCTGTCATCCCCAGCCTCGTCAACGCTCACAGCCACGCCTTCCAGCGTGCCTTCGTGGGCCTGGCCGAGCGGCGTGAGGCCGGGCAGGACGACTTCTGGAGTTGGCGTGACCGCATGTATGCGCTGGCGCTGCGGATCTCGCCGCAGCAGCTGCGTGCCGTGGCTGGCCAGCTCTATGCGGAATTGCTGCGGGGCGGCTACACCCAGGTGTGCGAGTTCCACTACCTGCACCACCCCGCCGACCCCGCGCAGGGGGGACAGGCCTTCGAAGACGAACTCGACATGGCCTGGGCCCTGGCTGCAGCGGCCGAGGATGCAGGCATCGGGCTGACGCTGTTGCCCGTGGTCTACACGCGCAGCGGCTTCAACACGACCGGCCTGCGACCGGACCAGCACCGGTTTGCGGCCGATGCGGACTGGGCCTGGCGCGCGTGCCAGCGCGTCATGACGGCCGGGCTGCCACGCGTGAATGCCGGTGTGGCCCTGCATTCGCTGCGCGGTGCGTCACCCGCTGACATCACGCGGCTGCTTGAGCTCGTGGACGGCGCCGATCTGCCCATTCACATCCATGCCGCCGAACAGACGGCCGAGGTGGCCGACTGTCTGGTGTCGACGGGCAAGCGCCCCCTGCAGTGGCTGGCCGACGAAGGGCTGCTGGATACCCGCTGGCAGTTGGTGCACGCCACCCACGCCGAGCCTGCTGAGGTCGAGGCCGTGGCCCGCAGCGGCGCGGGCATCGTCATCTGCCCCGGCACCGAGGCCAACCTGGGCGACGGGCTGATCGATCTGCCCCGCTGGCTGGCGCACGCGGTGCCGCTCACCGTGGGCTCGGACAGCCAGGTCACGCGGGGGTGGGTGGAGGAACTGCGCTGGCTGGAGTATGGCCAGCGGCTGGCGCTGCGGCAGCGCAACGTGGCCGCCGAGCCGGGCCGTCAGCCGTCCAGCGCGGCACGGCTGTTCGATGCCATGGTGGCCGGTGGCGCCCGTGCCGCAGGATGCGCTGCCTGGGGCCTGAAGCCCGGCGCCCGCGCCGATTGCCTGGTGCTCAACCGCGAAGCCGATGCCTTGCGTGGCCTCCCGGACGAGGCCTTGCTGGATGCCGTGGTGTTCGGCAGCAACGGATCGCCCTGGCAGTCGCTGTGGGTGGCGGGGCGGGCTCACCCTTGGCGGGCACCGCAACGCGTGGGCGATGCTTTCGAAGCTGCCATGCAGGCGTTGTGGCACCCTGGTGGACCGTCGACCGTCGCATAGCCCGGGCGCGGCGCGGCGGCTGACCGTGTCGGGCATGGCCGGCACGGCCACTCGTCAGCCGTGCTGATCAGCCTGCCGTGTGCGCCAGCCGAACGTAGATTGGCGCGAAGGCTTCGGCCTGCGTGATCTCCAGCAGGCGCTCCTTCGCAAGCTCCAGCATGGCAATGAAGGTGACCACCAGCACGGCCTGGCCCTTCTCGACCTCGAACAGCTTCTCGAACTCCACGAAGCGCTGCCCCTGCAGCCGGCGCAGCACGATGCTCATGTGCTCACGCACCGAGAGTTGCTCGCGGCTGATCTTGTGGTGTTGGTTGAGCTTGGCCCGCTTGAGGATGTCCAGCCAGGCATCGCGCAGGTCATTCGTGTTGACGTCAGGGAAGGCGGGCGACAGCGACTGCTCGATGTGCACCTGGGCGCGCAGGAAGTCGCGGCCCAGTTGCGGCAGGCGGTCCAGCCGCGCAGCGGCGAGCTTCATCTGCTCGTACTCCAGCAGTCGGCGCACGAGCTCGGCACGTGGGTCTTCCACTTCCTTGCCGTCCTCGCTCTTCTTGGGCGGCAACAGCATGCGCGACTTGATCTCGATGAGCATGGCCGCCATCAGCAGGTACTCGCTCGCCAGTTCGAGGTTGTGCTTGCGGATCTGGTCGACGTAGCTCAGGTACTGGCGTGTCACGTCGGCCAGCGGGATGTCGAGGATGTTGAAGTTCTGCTTGCGGATCAGGTACAGCAGCAGGTCCAGCGGACCCTGGAACGCCTCAAGAAAGACCTCCAGCGCATCCGGTGGGATGTAGAGGTCCAGCGGCATCTGGAACAGCGGCTCGCCGTACAGGCGAGCCACCGCCACGGTATCCACCGCTTCGGGCAGATCCGGGGGAATCTCGATGTTCTCTGGTGTGGTGACTGCAGTCATCGGCAGGCCGTGTCAGCGACTCAGCGGCGGCTGCAGAGCTGGCTGTGCCCTAGAGGGGCGGCGAACCCAGAGTGGGCGGCTATGCCTTCGTCTGGTAGACGTAGGGCTGCTGGGGCACGCGGGCTTCGTTGAAGCCGGCCTGGGCAGCGCGGTCCTGCTCCTTGTCCCACAGCAGGGCACGGCCGGCGCGTTGTTCGGCCTCCAGTGTGGGGCGCTGGGCCTTGAGCTGCTCGATGAATTGCGTGGCTTCGGACTTGTAGGGTTTCCAGAACAGCGGCATGGGACTTCTTTCCAACGGATCGATTGATTTTATCGGTCGCTCAGCCGGTCGAGGTCGTCCAGCGCGGGCACGGCACCCAGAAAGGCCAGAAGCCCCGCCAGCGGCAGCGTGGCGGCGTAGCCGATGGCCTTGAAGGCCCAGGCCCCGGCGACACCGCCCACGGCGAAGGCCAGCAGCAGGCCGCCCAGCAGCCGCAGCCTTGTGACGTTGACGGCCACGGGCGTGCCGCCCATGCCATAGAGCGCACGGCCGAGTTCGATGCCGAGGTCGGTGATGATGCCCGTCACATGCGTGGTGCGGATTTCGGCCCGCGACACCTTGGTGATCAATGCGTTTTGCAGCCCCATGGTGAAGCACAGCACCGACACGGTCGCCGGGACGAACAGCGCGTGCAGCTCCGCCAGCCAGGCCCCCATCAGCCCGAACACGAGCAGGCAGCCAGCCTCCAGCAACAAAGGCAGCGCAAAGATGCTGTGTGCCTGGCGCTGGCGGCCCATGTTGACCAACACTGCCGTGGTGGCGGCGCCCGCCATGAAAAACAGCATCGCCCCCATGGCAGTGACCAGGGCCTGGTGCTGGCCGAGCACCAGGTCATCGGCTGCCGCGGAGACCATGCCGGTCATGTGCGAGGTGTACTGCCGCACCGCCAGAAAGCCGCCGGCGTTGGTGGCGCCCGCCACGAAGGCCAGCAGCCAGCCCAGGTGGGCGTTGCCCTCGGCCGTGCGCTCGGCGGCGAGCAGGCGGCGGGCGTAGCTTGCGGGCATGCGGGTTGTGCGCCTCAGGTGCTCAACGCACCCGCATGCCGGGCTGGGCGCCCGCGTGGGGCTCCAGCACAAAGATGCCGGGGTGGGCCTTCTCGTCAGCATGGCCAGCGGCCAGCACCATGCCCTCGCTGATGCCGAACTTCATCTTGCGCGGGGCCAGGTTGGCCACCAGCACGGTGAGCTTGCCTTCCAGGTCTTCCGGCTTGTAGGCGCTGCGGATGCCGCTGAACACGTTGCGGGTGCGGCCTTCGCCGGCGTCCAGCGTGAGGCGCAGCAGCTTGTCGGAGCCGTCCACCAGCTCGGCCTTCACGATCTTGGCGATGCGCAGGTCGACCTTGGCGAAGTCGTCGATCTTGATCTCGGCGGCGATGTCCTCGCCACCGGGCACGACTTTGGGCGCCGGCGGGGCTTCAAACAGTTGCTCGACCTTGGCCAAGTCCACCCGCTGCATCAGGTGCTGGTAGGCGCCGATCTCGTGGGCACCCAGCGCGCGGGCGCTGTCGGTCCACTGCAGCGGTTCGACCTTCAGGAAAGCCTCCACCTGCGCGGCCAGGGCCGGCAGCACGGGCTTGAGGTAGATCGTCAGCAGGCGGAAGGCCTCGATGCAGACGCTGCAGACGTCGTGCAGCGCGGCGCCCATGCCCTCCTGCTTGGCCAGCTCCCAGGGCTTGTGCTGGTCGACGAACTCGTTGACCTTGTCGGCCAGCGCCATGATCTCGCGCAGCGCCTTGCCGAACTCGCGGGTCTCGTAGAGCTCGGCGATGACGCCGCTGTGGCCGCGCAGTGCGTCCAGCAGCATGCGGCCTTCCACGCCGAGGTCGGCGCTCAGCCGGCCGCCGAAACGCTTGGTCAGGAAGCCCGCAGCGCGCGAGGCGATGTTGATGAATTTGCCCACCAGGTCGCTGTTGACGCGGGCGGCGAAGTCCTCGGGGTTGAAGTCGATGTCCTCGACCTTGGCATTGAGCTTGGCGGCGATGTAGTAACGCAGCCACTCGGCGTTCAGGCCCAGGCTGAGGTACTTCAGCGGGTCCAGGCCGGTGCCGCGGCTCTTGCTCATCTTCTCGCCGCCGTTGACGGTCATGAAGCCGTGCACGAAGACGTGGTTGGGCGTCTTGCGGCCGCTGAAGTGCAGCATCGCGGGCCAGAACAGCGTGTGGAAGTACGTGATGTCCTTGCCGATGAAGTGGACCTGCTCGGTGGCCGGGTCGTTCACGAAGGCATCGAAGTCGCGGCCGGTCTTGCCGAAGTAGTTCTTCAGCGAGGCCAGGTAGCCGATGGGGGCGTCCAGCCAGACGTAGAAGTACTTGCCCGGCGCGTCGGGGATCTCGATGCCGAAGTAGGGCGCGTCGCGGCTGATGTCCCAGTCGCTGAGGCGGTTGTTGCCGTCTTCATCGGGCTCGAACCACTCGCGGATCTTGTTCAGCACCTCAGGCTGCAGGCGGCCGGTGTCTTGCGTCCATTGCGTGAGGAACTCGACGCAGCGCGGGTCACTCAGCTTGAAAAAGTAGTGCTCGCTGCTCTTGAGCACCGGCGTGGCACCCGACAGCACCGAGTACGGGTTTTTCAGTTCGGTCGGCGCGTAAACCGCACCGCAGACCTCGCAGGAGTCACCGTACTGGTCCTTCGCACCGCACTTGGGGCACTCGCCCTTGATGAAGCGGTCGGGCAGGAACATGGCCTTGGCCGGGTCGAAGAACTGCTCGATGGTCTTGGTGGTGATCAGCTCGTTCTGGCGCAGCGCCACATAGATGGCCTTGGACAGCTCGTGGTTCTCGGCGCCGTCGGTGCTGTGCCAGTTGTCGAAGCTGATGTGGAAGCCGTCCAGGTACTGCTTGCGGCCGGCTGCGATGCCGGCGACGAATTCCTGCGGCGTCTTCTGGGCCTTCTCGGCCGCAATCATGATGGGCGCGCCGTGGGCGTCGTCCGCGCAGACGAAGTGCACCTGCGAGCCCGCCATGCGCTGGTACCGAACCCAGATGTCGGCCTGGGTGTACTCCATGATGTGGCCGATGTGGAAACCGGCGTTGGCATAGGGCAGGGCGGTGGTGACGAAGAGCTGGCGGGACATGGACGCGGGGACGGCAGGAACGGGTCGAGGAAGCAGTGGATTTTAGGTTTGCGGTGCGGCAGGGTCAGCCGGCGCGGGCGCGGCCTCGCCGTCGGCCTGGGGTTCGTCGTCAGGGCTGCCATCGTCGGGTTTGCCGCTCAGCTTGCGTTGGCGCTTCTCTTCGGCCTTGCGCTTCTTGGCCAGTTCGCGTTGGCGTTTTTCGTAGCTGTAGTTCGGTGTAGCCAAGTGCGGTCTCCTGGAAGCGCCCGCACGCGCGGGCAATGCCCAATGTAACCGGCAGTCTCTGGACGGCGTGTTTGGCCCTGGCGTTGCGACCACTGCACTTGCCGCCGAAAGCTACACGGCGCCTCAAGGAATGCGGCTAAGTCACTGATTCGTAATACTTCGGAAAGCTATCCACCGAGTCTGTGGAAAACTTTGTGGAGAACCTGCCTGCATCGCGGCCAAGCCCTTGTCTGAAGCGGCTTCGCTTAGGTTGCTGAATTTTTAGGCAGTTCTGAGGGGTCTATATGAATCAATGACTTGGATGATTTTCGTGGAGTTCGGAGGTGCTGGCACTGGGTCAGGGTCAAAAGGCTTGACGCCTGCCAAATTTGGGGATAAGTCAAGCATCAACTGGCAAATATCACGGCTGGGTGGGCGCGAACTGGCCGGGTTGTCCCCGCTGGCTGTGGACAAGTCTGTGGGTGGG
>JBBIVU010000022.1:0-23191 GCA_037439585.1 Roseateles sp.
CGGTGCCAGATCTCGATGAACGGGTCCTGCCCGAAGCCATCGGGCATCGCCAGCGGCTGATCGACGAGGGTCATCGGACGACCAGGCTCCGCGTCAGCCGATCAGACGGCCAGCTCGACCCCGAGCAGCTGTTCTTCGCCCTGCACGCCAGCCAGCCCGGCGGGTTCAGCCTGTTCCTGCGGGATGCCGGGGTGGCCAGCGTGTCGCCCGAGCTGTTCTTCGACTGGCGCCCCGTGCCCGGCGCCAAGGCCAGCTGGCTGCTGGCCGCCCAGCCCATGAAGGGCACCGCACCGCGCGGCCGGGACCGCGTGGAGGACGAGGCCGCCCAGGCCCACCTGCGCACCAGCGAGAAGGAGCGGGCCGAGAACCTGATGATCGTGGACCTGCTGCGCAACGACCTCAGCCGGGTGGCCCAGCTCGGCACGGTGCGTGTGCCGCGCCTGTTCGAGCTGCACGCGCTGCCCACGGTCTGGCAGATGACCTCCACGGTCACGGCCGTCAGCCGCACCGGCCTCACGCTGGTGGATGCCTTCACAGCCCTGTTCCCCTGCGGCTCGGTCACCGGGGCGCCCAAGATCCGCGCCATGGAGGTCATCCGCGAGCTGGAGGCCACGCCGCGAGGCTGGTACTGCGGTGCGTTGGGGGTGATCCAGCCGGGCGGCGTGGCCACGTTCAACGTGCCCATCCGCACCGTCGAATTCCACGGCGCTGCACTCACCTGCGGTCTGGGCAGCGCCATCACGCTGGACAGTGAGCCCGCCGCCGAGATTGCCGAATGGCGGGCCAAGTCGCGCTTCCTGGCCCGCGCCGAGGCGCCCGTCGCGGCACTGGAGACGCTGCGGCTGGAGAACGGTGTGGCAGTGCGCGGCGAGGCCCACCTGGCGCGCATGCAGCGCACGGCGCGGCACTTCGGCCTGCGCTTCTCGCTGGCCGAGGCACGCGCGTATCTGAAGGCCGTGGCCGCGGCGCAGCCGGGGGGCAGCTGGCGCTTGCGCCTGACCTGTGATGCGGGCGGCCGGCTGCAGCACACGCTGTTCGCCTTCACGCCGACGCCCGAGCCGGTGCGCCTCGCGCTGGCCGATCGGCCCATGCCCACGTGGGGGCCGCGTGCCGAGTACCTGGCCCACAAGACGACACGCCGCGAGCTGTACGCCGTGGACAAGCCGGCCGAGGCCTTCGATGTCATCCTTTGGAATGAGGCTGGCGAACTCACGGAATGCAGCTTCGGCAATCTGGCGCTGCAAATCGATGGCCACTGGTTGACCCCCCCGGTGACGGCTGGTCTGCTGCCCGGCGTGCTGCGCGCTGAGCTGCTGGCGCAGGGGCGCATCCGCGAGGCACGGCTCACGCGCGACGACTTGGGCCGTGCGTCAGCGCTCGCCTTCTTCAACAGCCTGCGCGGCTGGCTGCGGGCCGTTCAGCAGGCAAGGTAGCCGGGCCCGCGGTTCGATGTCACCGCATCGGCCGGCAGGCCCCGCGTGCGGCAGTTCACACCCGAACTCAGGGGTGGGTTCCGTGAAAACCCTGATCTGTGTTACCATAGACGCTTCGTCTGGGGTTCGCTCCAGGCGTCACACGTCTCCTCTGACCTCGTTCGATCCATCGCATCCAAGCAGGCTCGAACTCCGAACACGGATCGGTCGGCGGCGATGAAGCCGTCGCTTTGACTGACTGTTCCCCCGCGCCGCACCCGGGCTGCTGTAACAAGCCCGAGCCGCACGACGCGAGCTGATCTATCTCCCAGCGACTTGATGATGATCCGAAGGGCTCTGCAATGCCCCTCGGCGCTGCGCTTTTGCCGGTGCGGTGTGAACGACAAAGAAAGAACGAACATGAGTTTCGAGAACCTTGGCCTGAGCGAAGTGGTGCTGAAGGCCGTGAAAGATTCCGGCTACGAGAACGCCACCGAAGTGCAGGCGCAGGCCATCCCGGCCGCCATCGCGAACAAGGACCTGATGGTCTCGTCGCGCACCGGCTCCGGCAAGACGGCGGCCTTCATCCTGCCCGCGCTGGAGAAGATCCTCGCCGCCCGCGGTGACAACACCAAGCGCCGCGAGAAGGGCGTCATCTACGGCCCCAAGATCCTGGTGCTGGCCCCCACGCGTGAGCTGGCCATGCAGGTCAGCAAGGCCGCGCAGACCTACGGCCGCTTCATCCCTGGCCTGAAGGTCGCCACGGTGCTGGGTGGCATGCCCTACCCGCTGCAGATCCGCCAGCTGACCGGCCCGCTGGACATCCTCATCGCCACCCCCGGCCGCCTGATCGACCACATCAACTCGGGCAAGTGCGTGCTGAGCAATGTGGAAATGCTGGTGCTCGACGAAGCCGACCGCATGCTGGACATGGGCTTCATCGACGACATCAACATGATCGCCAGCAACACGCCGGCCGAGCGCCAGACCGTGATGTTTAGCGCCACTTTCGCCGGCCACGTGGGCCGCCTGGCGCAGCAGCTGCTGAAGGACCCGACCCGCATCGAGGTGGCTTCGCACACCGACACGCACGAGAACATCGAGCAGCGCCTGCACTGGGCCGACAACCCGCACCACAAGGACCAGCTGCTGGAAGCCATCCTGGCCCAGCCCGAGCTGGACCAGGCCGTCGTCTTCACCAGCACCCAGCGCGACGCCGACTGGCTGGCCGAGCGCCTGGCCGAGATCGGCCACGCCGTGGCCCCGCTGCACGGTGCCATGCCCCAGGGCAAGCGCAACCGCGTGCTGATGGGCCTGCGCCGGGGTGACCTGAAGGTGCTGGTGGCCACCGACGTGGCCGCCCGCGGCATCGACGTGCCCACCATCAGCCACGTCATCAACTACGGCCTGCCGATGAAGGCCGAAGACTACGTGCACCGCATCGGCCGCACCGGCCGTGCCGGCCGCCAGGGTCTGGCCATCACGCTGGGCCTGCGCGACGACGTGAGCATGATCCGTCGCATCCAGCAGTTCACCACGCAGACCATCCCGGTGAGCCAGATCGCCGGTCTGGAGCCCAAGACGCAAGAGCCGCGCATCTTCCCGCCGCGCCCGGCCGGCAGCTTCGACGACCGTGGCCCGCGTGGCCACTTCGGCGGTGGCTACGGCGGCGGCCGCCCTGGCTTCGGCAACAAGCCCTTCCGCCGCGAAGACGGCGGCCGCCCGTTCCACGGCGGTGGCAAGCCTTTCGGCCAGGACCGTGGTTTTGCACCGCGCCAGGACGGCTTCCAGCCGCGTGGTGATGAGCGTGGTTTTGCCCCGCGTGAGGACCGCGGCTTCGCACCGCGCGACGACCGGGGCTTCCAGCCGCGTGGCGATCGCCCCTTCCATGGCAGCGGCAAGCCGGCCTTTGGCGCCAAGCCCAGCTTCGGCGGTGGCGGTGATCGCCCGGCCTTCGGTGGCGAGCGCCGGGGCCCGGCCGGCCCGCGCAAGGGTGGCTTCGGCCGCTGATCTTCAGTCGGTGCAGGGGGTGGAACTCCACCTCATGGCGCCGACGGACCTGGACGCCGCGCCAGCGCTGCCACAGCGCTGCTGCGGCGTTTCGCTTGTGGAGCGTCGCGAGGCTGTGGCTGCCGGCACCGCCCGCCAGGGCGTTCAGGCCGCAGCGCGATGCCCAGCCCGCCGAGGGCAGTGCCCGTGAGCCGCGCGACGGGCCGGCTCACGCAATGGGACGATGCCAAGGGCTATGGTTTCATCACGCCCGACCGCGCGGGCGCGCCCCGGCTCTTCGTGCACATCCAGGCCTTCGGCCTGCGCCCGCAGCGGCCGTCGGTGGGCGAACGGTTGAGCTATCGCGAGGGCCTGGACGGCCAGGGCAAACGCCGTGCGCAGGATGTTCAGCGCCTGACCGCCGGCGCGGTGCCGCACGCCCCGCCGGAGGCGTTGCGCGACAGTGGCCGCGTGCTGCTGCTGGTGCCGGCCTTCGCCGGCTTCGTGCTGGTTTGCCACCTGCTGTGGCGCGTGCCGAACGCAGCCTGGGGGGCCTACTCGGCCATGAGCATGGCCACCTTCATCGTCTATGGGCTGGACAAGCGTGCGGCCCGGCGCGGCGACTGGCGCGTGGCCGAGACCACGTTGCACGGCCTGGCGCTGTGCTGTGGCTGGCCTGGCGCGTTGCTGGCGCAGGCGCTGCTGCGGCACAAGAGCGCCCACGTGGCGTTCCAGCGCCGGTTCTGGCTGACGGTGGTGCTGAATGTGCTGGGTTTTGCGCTGCTGTTCACACCGCTGCGGCACGTGTTGGCCTGGACCTAGAAGCGGAACTCGCCCAGGCCCTCGATGTCCAGCCGGCCGTGCACCGGGCCATGGAGCGAGTGCAGGCCGCCCCAGGCGCCCGTGGTCACCACCGTGCCCGCCTTGACGGCATGGCCGTTGCGGCAGGCGTGTTGCAGCCAGGCCGGCAGCACGCCTGCGGGGTTGGCGAGCGAATGGCCGCCCCGGCGCACGGTGTCCGGCCGGCCTGGGAGGGCCAGGCACCAGCCGAGGGCGGCCCAGTCCAGCGCCCGGTAGGGCTGCCAAGGGCCGAGCAGCAGGCCGGCATTGGATTGGTGGTCGGCCATGCGCAGCAACGCGGGAGCGTCCAGTCCCTCCTCCCAGCGGGAAGCGATCAGTTCCACCGCAATGCACATCGCGTCGGGCGCACCCTGGGCGTTGACGCGCAGCGCCACTTCGGCTTCCACGCCCAGCCATGGCGTGCCCGCCAGGGAACTCACCGGTGAATGGCTGAACGGCCCTTGCGGGCCGGCGCCGCCGGATTTCCAGCGGGTGAAGTCCCAGCCCAGCGCGGCGGCCACGCCCTCCTGCACCGCGTAGGCATCGGCTTCGCTCTGTACGGCTCCGGTCCAGTCGGCTGCCTTGAGGCGTGTGCCTTGGCGGTGGCAGGCAGCGAGGGCGTCGATCAGGGCTTGGGTCATGGCAACTCCGGCGGGCAAGGCTGCAGTGTCGCGGAGGCGGGGGGCGTGGCTCAGCCGAAGCGGAAGCTGGAAGCGGTCACGCCGCCGAGGAACTCGGTCTCGCGGTAAGTGCAGCTGCCGGCATCGGCGCCGGCAGCGCCAGCGGCCACCATCAGCGGCAGCAGGTGCTCTTCACGCGGGTGGGCCAGCCGGGCGGCAGGGGCCCGGGACCAATCCTGAAGCTGCACATCGCGGCCTTCGGCGTTGGGCAGCACGCGCTGCAGCCAGGCATCGAACTGCGCTGAAGGCTCACGACCGCCAGCGTTGTAGAGCCGCATGTTGTGGAAGCTGAAGCCGCTGCCCAGGATGAGCACGCCCTCGTCGCGCAGCGGTGCAATCGCCCGGCCCAGGGCCAGGTGTTCGGCCGGGTCCAGCCCCTGCCGCAGCGACAGCTGGACCACGGGCACCTGCGCCTGCGGGTACATCGGCGCCAGCGTGCAGAAGGCGCCGTGGTCGAAGCCTCGCCGGGCATCCCGCGCCGCGGGCAACCCAGCGGCTGCGATCTGTGTCACCACCCGTTCGGCCAGCACCGGGTCACCCGGCGCCGGGTAGACCACCTCGTAGGTGTGCGGCGGGAAGCCCCCGTAGTCGTACAGCATGCCCGGCGTGCAGGCCGTCGTCACCGTGAAGGAGGCTTCCTCCCAGTGTGCGGAGATCATCAGGATGGCGCTGGGTGGCGCGGGCAACGTGGCCGGCAGGGCCTTCAGCGAGGCTTCGAGCTTGGCGTGAGCCTGGCGGTAGGCGCCATCCATCCACGGCCAGGGGCCACCACCGTGAGACAGGAAGAAGGTGGGCTGTTTCATCATGGTTCGCAGAGTAGTGCGGCGTCGCTGGTGTGAGGTTCAAGCCGGCCGCCGTCAGCGCTCAAACGGCCTGAATGCCGCCGACGATAATCCGCGCCCCATGTCCGATCCTCGCTCCCCGCCTGCCCTCGACGAGCCGCGCTCGGCCGAGGAATTCTTTCGCGACGGCGACGCCCCCGTGGACTCCCTGCTGTGGTGGCAGCTGGACCGCCACGAGGCCCTGCTCGCCGCCCAGCGTGCGCTGTTTGGCGGCGAGGTGGCCTGGGTGCGGCTGCGCGTCTGGGTGTTCCTGGAGCTGATGGCGCTGCCCGCCGCGCGGCTGGCGCGCGACGAGCTGAACCGCCACTTCCACCATGTGCGCGAGGACGCACTGGAGACCGTGCTCAAGCGTTTGCGCGACGCCGCGCTGCTGCACTGGGACGCGTCCACGCAGACCTATGCCATCACGCCGCTGGCGCAGCAGGTCGTCGGCATGCTGCAGCCGCTGACGGCCGACACCGCCGGCCCCGACGACGACCTCGCCGCCCTGCTGGCCGGTGTGGCCGGTGCCCACCAGCTGGGTCTGCTGGAGCCCCAGCAGCTGCACATGCTGCAGGCCCAGTTGGCGCGGCTGCGCGAGGAGTTTGCCGACGCGATGGCCAGCGGCAGCGAGTTCGAGCTGCGCCGCGCCAACGCGCGCTTTGAGCGCGCCATCGCGCTGGTGGAGCGCGCCAGCGACGCCGTCAAGGCCATCATCGAGCAGGCCCAGGCCAGCGGCCATGCGCGGCTGGAGCGCCTCGCACGCGAACTGGCTGGCGCCCAGGCCGGGCTGCTGGTCATGGCCAGCCAATTCAACCGCGCGCTGCAGCAGGCCGACCGCCAGCGCGTGACGCTGGGCTCCACCGGCGTGACGACGACCGACCTGCGCCAGTGGCTGCAGCGTGTGCCGGACCTGGCCACCCTGCTGGGCGATGCGCTGAGCACCGGCGTGCAGCCGGCGCTGGTGGCCGCGCAGGAGCTGGTGGACGGGGCCGAGGCCGAGTTCGAGCGCGACCGCCCCAAGCCCGCCGACGTGGCCGGCCTGCCCGCCGCGCAGGCCGCGCCCGACGGCCGCCTGGAGGTGCTGAGCCTGCCGCCTGAGCTGGGCGCCCTGCAGGCCTTGCTGGACGGCTGGACGGCCCAAGGTGCCGGCACCCAGCCGGTGGCGCCGGCCGTGCTGGGCGGCAGCTATGCCTCGGCCGCCTACCGCGCCCAGCTGCTGCCGCTGCTGGGCGACCCGCAGGCCCGCCACCTGAAGGGCGCCACCGGCGACATGGCCCGCCAGCCCTGGCGGGTGCGCTGGAGCGCCGAGCAGGGCGAGGTCGACGACGCCTTCGTGCGCTGGATGAGCCGCGGTGAGCTGACTTCCTTCGACGAAAACGAACAAAGCCACAGAGGCACAGAGGCACAGAGGAACAGCCAATGAAGTTTTCTCTGTGTCTCTGTGCCTCTGTGGCTGTGTTTCTGGACTTGCGATGAACGCCACATTCGACGACGCCGCCAGCCTGGCGGCCCAACTGCTGGCCCGGCGCTGGCTGCCCCGCACCCATCCGCTGGTCAAGCGGGCGCTGATCGACGCCGACCTGTGGGGCGCCGTCACGGCGCGGCTGGCCGGCGTGGGGCTCAAGCTGGTGGACAACGTCTATGCCGAGCATGTCAGCCTTGCGCTGCTGCGCCCGGCCGAGAGCGCCGTGTTCGGCGAGACGGGCCTGGGCGCCAACAACAACCTGGACCTGCCGCGCGATGGCGTGTCGCTGCTGGTGGTGCTGTGGAGCCTCATCGTGCTGCCCAAGCGCCAGCGCCAGATCAACCGCACCGAGGCCGCGACGGACCAGCAGGGCGAGATGTTCGCCGCCGACAAGCCGCTGCCCACGGCGGCCAGCGCTGCGCCGGTGCTGAGCTATCGCAGCCTGCTGGCCGACTTCGGCGACCAGCTCGGCAAGAAGATGCGGCTGGACGGCAATCTGAAGGCCCTGGAACGCCACGGCTTCATCACGCGGCGCGGAGAGGACATCGCCGAAGGCCCGCTGCTGGACTTGCTGCTGGACTACGACCAGCTCGCGCCGCGCATCCTGGACGGTGCGCTGGCCGATGTGCTGGCCCGCGCGACGGATGCCGTCGCCGCGCCCGCGCTGGCCGAGATCCAGGCCGCCCGCCAAGAACAAGACACCGAGCCCGGCGAGGACTGATGTTCCACCTCCAAACCCTCGAACTGCTGCACTGGGACTACTGCCAGCGCGTCACGCTGCCGCTGGACGGCAACATCATCACCATCGCCGGCCCCAACGGCTCGGGCAAGACCACGCTGTTGGATGCGCTGCGCACGCTGCTGGGGCTGGAATGCTCGGGTGGCCGCACCTTCCGCACCTACGCCCGCCATGCCAATGCCGAGACGGCCTGGTTGCGCGCGCTGGTGGACAACCGGCCGCGCGGCCGCCAAAACAGCAGCCGGCCGTTTGCCAGCTCGCTGATCTATGCCGACCAGGTCACGCTGGCCTGCCGCATCGAGCGTCAGGGCGGCGACTGGGTGCGGCGTTACCTCATCGTGGACGGCGCGCTCGAGATCGAGAAGCTGGCCGAGAAGGGCGAGCGCGAGTGGCTGGGCATCGAGGCCTGGAGAAAGCGTCTCGAAGCGGCCGGATTGACGCGCGCCATTGGCCGCGTGCTGGCGCTGGAGCAGGGGCAGACCGACCGGCTCTGCGAGCTGTCGCCCAAGGAGCTGCTGCGCCTGGTCTTCGAGGTGTTCGGCGACCAGGAGGTGCTGGACCGCTACGAGCAGGCGCGCAGCCACCAGCAGCAGCTGGCCAAGGAGGTCCAGACTGCCGAGGGCGAGCTGGCGCGCACGCAGGCGCAGTTGAGTGAGCTGGCCAACCGCGTCAACAACTACAAACAGTGGCGGCTCAAGGTTGCCGAGCGCGAGCGGCTGGCCACCGAGGTGCTGCCCGTCATGCAGTGGAGCGAGGCCCGCGAGCGCCTGGCCCGCGACGGCCGCGAGCTGCACCGCGCGCGGCTGTTCGCCGCGAACGATGCGCGGGCGCTGTCGGCCAAGCGGGCGGGGCTGCATCAGCTGTTCGCCGACCACGAGGCCACGAAGCAGAGGCTGGCCGCGCTGGACGGCGAGAAGCGCGAGGCCCGCGCCGCCTTCGACATGGCGCGCGACGCCGAGAAGCCCGTCGAGGCGACCGTGAAGCGCGAAGACGAGTTGCGCGCGCTGGCCGACGTCGAGGCCGATGCCGCCGCACTCGCCGCCCGCACCCAGGCCCTGGCCGCCGAGCGTGACCGCCTGCGCGGCGACTACACGCGCTGGAACGACAAGCTGCTGCATGTGCAGGGCCTGATCAACGAGCTCAAGGACAAGCGCCTGCCGCCGCCACCGGCCGAGGTGCGCCCGCTGCGCCAGGCGCTGGACGAAGCTGGCATCACCCACCATGTCGTGGCCGACTGCATCGACATCGCCGACGAGACCTGGCGCGCGGCCGCCGAGGGCGTGCTGCGCGGCTCGCGCTGGGTCATCGTGCTGAAGCAGCGCAGCGACGAAGCGCGTGCCTTCGGTATCGCCGCGAAGCAGAAGTACAGGCACTACGTCGTCTCCGACGCGGCGCCCATCCCGCAGGCGCGGCCCGGCTCGCTGCTGGCCGCGCTGAAGGTCAGCGCACCGCTGCCCACCTGGCTGGCCCGCCAGCTCGACGGCATCCGCTGCGTGGCCAGCACCGAGGATGGGGCGGGCACCGGCGGCGAGTGGATCACGCCCGATGCCTACTACCGCGACGGCCGCGGCGGCCGCAGCGTGGCCATCCCGGCGTCGGACCATCAGTTCGGCGCCAACGCCGTGGCCTCGCGCCGAGCGTCACTGGAGGGCGAGCTGGCCCGCGTCGACAAAGAGCTGACCGGCGTCGCCAAGGCCCAGGCCGAGGTGGAGCGCCAGTTGAAGGACGCGCAGCGCGCCGCGCAGGGCCACAAGGCGGCGGTGGAGTTGTCCGAGCGTGCCGACGAGTTTGCCGAGGCCCGCGCGCGGCTGCCGGCGCTGAAGCAGGCTCGTGCCGAGGCCAGCATGCGCATGACCCGCGTGGAGGCCGAGCACGACCGGCTGCTGAAGGCCTCCGGCGTGCACGAGCAGAACTACGAGCGCGCCCAACTGGAGCTGAAGGACGGCGAGGAGCGCCAGGCGCGCACCGCGCGCGAGCACGGTGAGCGCCGCAAGGCGCTGCACGCCGCGGCGCGCGACTCCCGCGAGGCCGGCGCAAAGTTCCCGAAGCGCTGGTTCACGGCCATCGCCCTGGCGGCCCTGCGCGACGAGTTCGCTAGCGCCAAGCAGGCCGAGATCCGTGCGCACCACGTCGATCAGGAGCTGGAGAAGGGCATCTGGGAGACCGACGCCACCGTCATCGACCGCCACACGCGCATGGAGATGCAGGTGCGCGAGGAGGAGGCCCAGCTCAGCGACCGCCGCGCCAGCAACGCGCTGGCCTCCACGGCCGCCAGCAATGCCCGCGAGCGCTACATCGACGTGCTGCGCGCCACCGTGCGCCGCTACAAGAAGAACGTGGCCGAGCTGGGCGAGCTGGCCGGCGTGGCTGCCGAGGCGCAACTGCCGCACCTGGACAACGATGACACCGTGCTGGCCCAGGCCGGGCTGCACGTGAAGTTCAACTTCGACGGCAAGGGCGAGGTGGGCCTGAACGATGGCGAGGCGTCGGGTGGCCAGCAGGTGCTCAAGAGCCTCATCCTGCTCGTGGGCCTGATGAAGGATGACGAGACGCCCGGCGGTTTCGTCTTCATCGACGAGCCCTTCGCCCATCTGGATGTGCGCAACATCCAGCTCGTCGGCCATTTCCTGCGCAGCACGCGTGCGCAGTACCTGCTGACGACGCCGATCACGCACAACGTCGAGGTCTTCGAGCCCAGCGAGATCACGCTGGTGACGAGCAAGAAGCCGCGTGGCGAGCGCTGGGCACCACCCATCGCGGTGCTGGCACGGCGGCCGGAGGTCAGCGAGTACGCCTGATGGACTGGCGCCCGCGCTCTGGGGACCGCTCCCGCCAGGAGCTGGAGGCGGCTGCTCCCTGCTGGCCCGGCACGCTGCCGCCGCTGGATGCCGACGAGCGACCGTTGCTGCTGGACTGGCTGCGCGGCAGCGGCACCACGCGCAGGTGGCAGGGCCTGCTGGAGGCTGCCGGCCCGTCGCGCATCGAGCTGGCGCAGCGCCTGTCAGACCTGGCGCTGAGGGCCGGGTTGTGCACGCGCCGTGAGCGCTTCGAGCAGGGGCGCTGGCGCCCGGTGGAACTCTGCTGGGTGGAGCTGGAGGCGCTGCAGGTGGCGCTGGGCCTGAGCACGCGCAGCGAGCGCGATGCCCGGCGCATGGCGCTGGCTGCGCGCCTCGATGCGCTGATGGCGAACGAGCTTGTCGGTGAAGCCGCGCAGGCGCTGGCCGAATCCCGCATGGCGACGGCGGCGGCCGAGGCGAGGGCGGCCCTGCTGGAGGCGCTGCTCGCCTGGGTGGGCCAGGGCGAGACCGGCCTGCGCCGCGACTTCGCGCTGCGGCTGGGCCACACCAAGGCCGTGGGCGATGGCGAATGGCAGTGGCTGGAGCGCCATTTCGACCTGCCGGCGCTGGGCATCGGCAGCTTTGCGCCGCAGCTCACGCTGGCCGGCCACCTCTGCCTGCACTGGGGCCAGGCGTTGCGCGTGGACATGGGCGTGGCGTCCTTCATCACGCTGCCGGCAGCCTCGGTGGCGTCGCTGGAACGCGTCACGCCGCCCATGCGCTGGTGGCTCATCGAAGGCCGCGCCAGCTTCGAGAAGCAGGCCGCGCGCCGCGAGCCCGGCGTGGCACTGGTGTGGATCGCCGGCCGGCCCACCCACGCCTGGGCCGCCGCGATGGCGCGGCTGCTCCAGCTCGCACCGGCTCCGGCTCACATCAGCGCCGATGCGGACCCCGCAGGCATCGAAATTGCCCTGTCGGCGGCTCGGCCCTGGCAGGCGGCCGGCCTGCCCTGGGTCGCGACGGCCATGGAGCCCGAGCGATTGAAGCGCCCGGGTCTGCAGCCCCTGGGCCGGTACGACCTTGACGTGCTGGCGCGCCTGTCAGCGCAAGACCTGCCACCCGAATTGGCCGCGCTGCGCGACACGATGCGCGAGCGCGGCGTGAAGGCCGAGCAGGAGGGCTGGCTGTGAGCGTCGACATGACCGCAGGCTGGGACTTTCCGTCGCCATTCACCCTGGCGCTGACGCCTGCGCCGGAGCACATCGACGGGCTGGGCCACACCAACAATGCCGTCTACGTGCAGTGGTGCGAGCAGGCCGGCTGGGCGCACTCCGAGGCGCTGGGGCTGAGCCTGGCCGACTACCGTCGCATGGACCGTGCGATGGCCATCCGCGAGGGCCACTACGACTACCTGCTGCCGTCGTTCGAGGGCGAGGCGCTGGTGCTGGGGACCTGGCTGACGGCCAGCGACGGCAGGCTGACGATGGAACGGTGCTTCCAGCTGCGACGGCGTGCCGACGGAGTCACCTTGCTGCGAGGCCGCTGGGCCTTGGTGTGCATCGAGATCCGCAGTGGCCGGCCCAAGCGCATGCCGCCGGAATTCCTGTCGATCTACGAAGCCGCCGTGGTGCCAACCCACCCTTGAGCCGCTCGTCGGTGGGGTGGAGCGGCCTGCCTCCGGCAGGGGTGCGAATCGGCAGGCTCTGGCCCCGCTTTTCCATGGACCGCATGGGGCCGTGCCACCGAAGATCGTCAACGCGAAACGGGAGGTGTCGGTAGGGCACCCCTGACAACCCACGGAGAACGCGCATGTTCCTTTCCAAGATTGCTCCCCCGCCCACAGCCCCTCAGCGCATGGCTCCGCCGCCCACGGTGTCGATGCGCGTCGCGCCGCCGCCGACCGTGAGCATCGCGCCCCCGCCCACGGCACCCTGCTGAGTCGGGGCCCTGCCACCTGCTGTCGCCTCCCCATGTGGAGGCGTTTTTCTGGGTGGGGTTGCCTGGTGAGGTGCTGCGCGGGCGGCGCGGCATCGGGTGGGTTCTGAATATGCGAAACGTATACGAATCGTATATAGTTCCGGCATGGGAATTGTCAAAATCTCCGATCCGATGCACGAGAGCTTGCGCGTGGCGAGCCAGGCCTTGTCGCGCTCCATCAACGCCCAAGCCGAGCACTGGATGCGCATCGGCATGCTGGCCGAACTGCACCCCCAGCTCAGCCATGCCGAGATCTGCCAGTTGCTGATCCGTGCCGAGCAGGAGGGCGGGCTGGACCTGGCGCGCCTGGCCGGTTGGAGCCTGCCCGCCAAGGCCGGTGCCAAGGGGGTTCGCGCATGAAGAGCCTCAAGCTGCGCACGCCCGCCGAGGTGGCCCGGGCCCGCGAGGCGGGGCACCTCATCGCCGAGGTGCTGGCCATGCTCAAGCCCCACGTGGTGCCTGGCGTCACGACCGAAGAGCTGGACCGCCTCTGTCACGACTACATCGTGGACACGCTCAAGTGCATCCCGTCCAACGTGGGGTACCACGGCTTCCCCAAGACGGCCTGCATCTCGCCCAACCACGTGGTGTGTCATGGCATCCCCAGCAAGGACAAGACGCTGAAGAAGGGCGACATCGTCAACGTGGACGTGACGCTCACCAAGGACGGCTGGTTCGGCGACAGCAGCCGCATGTTCATCGTCGGCGAGACCAATGTGCTGGCCCGTCGGCTGGTGATGACCACCTACGAGGCCCTGCGCGCGGGCATCCGCCAGGTGCGGCCGGGTGCGACGCTGGGCGATGTGGGCCACGCCATCCAGAAAGTGGCGCACGCGGCCGGCTTCAGCGTGGTGCGCGAGTACGGTGGGCACGGCATCGGCGACGTGTACCACGACGAGCCGCACGTGAACCACTTCGGCCGCCCGGGTGAAGGCCTCAGGTTGCAGGAGGGCATGATCTTCACGATCGAGCCCATGATCAACGCCGGCGGCGCGGCCATCCGCGAGCTGAACGACGGCTGGACGGTGGTGACCAAGGACCGCTCGCTCTCCGCCCAGTGGGAGCACATGGTGGCGGTGACGGCCGATGGCTTCGAGATCCTCACACCCTGGCCGGACGGCCTGGGCGACTACCCGGCCATCGACTGATCGCGCTGCGGCCCCGAGGCCGCAGCGCTGTTGCGTGGGGCGTCAGCCTCGCGCGTCGAACCGGGTCAGCGCGGCGGCCATGCCGTCCAGTGGCAACACTTCGTCCACCGCCCCCAGCTTGATGGCCTCCATGGGCATGCCGAAGACGACGCAGCTGGCTTCGTCCTGTGCCAGCGTGCGCACGCCCAGGCCGTGCAGCTGCTTCATGCCGCGTGCACCGTCGTCGCCCATGCCGGTGAGCATGATGGCCAGCGCATCGCCGTTGGTGTTCTCGGCCAGGCTGCGGAACAGCACGTCCACCGAGGGCTTGTGGCGGTTCACGGGCGGGCCGTCCAGCACTACGGCGTAGTACTGGCCACCGGCCTTGCGCAGCTTCATGTGCTTGCCGCCGGGGGCGATGAGCACGGTGCCGCGTTCCAGGCGGTCGCCGTCGGCGGCTTCCTTCACGCGCATGGCGCACAGGCCGTCCAGCCGCTGGGCGTACATGGCGGTGAAGCGCTCGGGCATGTGCTGCACGATGGCGATGCCCGGTGTGTCGGCAGGCAACGATCGCAGGATCTGCTCGATGGCCTGCGTGCCGCCGGTGGAGCTGCCGATGACGACGGGCTTGTTCACCGACAGCGCATGCAGACCGGCCACTGCGCTGTGGCGGGCCGGTACCGACGGTGCCACGGCGGGGGCCGGCGCGCGTGAGAGCCGGGGGCGCGATCGCGCTGCGACCTTGAGCGTGGTGACCAGTTCGCGGCGGGAATCTTCCAGGAACTGCCGCAGCCCCAGACGCGGCTTGGCCACCACGGCCACCGCGCCGGCGGCCAGCGCTTCCACCGCGATGCGGCTGCCTTCGGTGCTCAGTGACGAGCAGATCACTGTGGGGATGGGGGCCTCGGCCATCTGCTGGCGCAGGAAGGTCAGACCGTCCATGCCGGGCATCTCGATGTCCAGAAGCAGCACATCGGGGCGCTGCTTGCGGATCAACGGTGCGGCGATGAGCGGGTTGGGGGCGCTGCCAGCGGCTTCGATGTCCGGGTCGCCCTGCAGCAATGCCGTCATGGTCTGCCGAACCACGGCGGAGTCGTCGATGATGAAGACGCGGATCATGCGAGGCTCACTTGGGGGCGGGGCGGACGGGCCATCCGCACCGTCTCGACCTCGGGGGCGTCGGGGCCGACCGTCCAGCGCAGCTTGCGGTAGGCATGGCCGCCCAGGGCCACGCCCAGCACGCGGATGCCAGCCCGGTGCAGGGCGCCGAGTGCCCATTCGAAGTTGGCCGCGCCCACATGGCCCTTCGCCGCGGTGTCGCCGATCTGGCCTGGGAACATGTTGCCTCCGCCGTACACCCAGGCCAGGCATTGGTGGGGGTCAATGCCGCGTGCGCGCAGTTGTTGACCCATGTGGGCCAGTGCGGCTTCGCCGTAGGCCGTGTCGCGTGTCGGGGCGCCGGTGGGGGCGCCCGCGTGCACCACGTGGCACATGGCACCGACAGTGCGGCGGGGGTCGGTCAGCAGGATGGCGACGCAGGAGCCCAGCAGGGTTTCCATGCGGTCGCCCCGGTCCACGCAGGCCACGTCCCCAGGGTGCAGGGTGACGGTGAAGGGTTTCATCAGTCGGACTCCTTGCGGAAGGCGCCGGGCGCCAGCACGGTCAGTCGCGTCTTGCAGGGCACGCGGCCCTCGGCGGTGCCCAGGAAGAACAGGCCGCCCGGGCGCAACAGGGTGAGCACGCGGTCGACGACGGCACTCTTGGTCGGCGGGTCGAAATACAGCAGCACGTTGCGCAGAAAGATCACGTCGAACGGGCCGATGCCGTCGATGGGCGCGCACAGGTTGAGCTGGCCGAAGCGCACCCGCTGGCGCAGCGTCTCGCGGATCTGCACCAGGCCGGCGCTCTCGTCTTCGCCGCGCAGGCAGTAGCGCTTCAGGCGCGGGTGCGTCACTTCGCGCAGCCGGTCGGCGGGATAGATGGCCTGCACCGCGCTTTGCAGCACGCGCTCGCTGATGTCCGTGCCCAGCACGGACCAGTCCGGGCCGATCGCACCCTGCATTTCCAAGTCGGCCAGCAGCATGGCGGTGCTGTAGGCCTCGTCACCGAAGGACGAGGCCGCGCTCCAGACCGACAGCTGCCGGGGGCGGTGGCGTTGCAGGTGGCTGTGCAGCAGCGTGAAGTGGGCGGGCTCGCGGAAGAAGTAGGTCTCGTTGGTCGTGAGCAGGTTCACGGCCATCTGGAACTCGCCGCCGTCGTCTGTGCGCTCCAGCAGTTCGGCGTAGTCGTCGAAGCCAGCCATGCCCAGCCGCTGGAGGCGGCCAGCCAGCCGCGCGCTCACGAGCGGCTTCTTGCTGCGGTTGAAGGAGAGCCCGACGCTGCTGTGCATCAGGCCCACGATGCGATCAAAGCAGGGGTCGGACAGGCGGGGCGTCGTCATGCAGGGCTTTCAGGCGGCCAGGGCCTGTTGGTTGGCTTCGCACAGGGCGGCCATCTCGGCGATGTCGAAAGCGCGGTCGGGGTTCAGCAGCACCAGGAAGCGATCGCCGCGCTTGCCCATGCCGGCGATGAAGTCGCGCCGCGTGGCCCCTCCGAACTGGGGCGGCGGCTCGATCTGGCCGGGCTCCAGCGTGATTACCTCGCTGACGGCATCCACCATCAGCCCGAGCTCGACACGCTCGCCGTCGCGCTGTGCATCGAAGATGACGATGCAGGTCTTCTTGCCGACGGCGGCGGGGCCGCGGCCGAAGCGGGCCTGCAGGTCGATCACGGGCACCACGGCGCCGCGCAGGTTGATGACGCCGCGCACGAAGTCGGGCATCAGCGGCACGGGCGTCAGGGTGCCGTGCTGGATGATTTCGCGCACGGTACGGATGTCCATCGCGAACGGTTCCGTGCCCAGCGTGAAGCTGAGGAACTGGCGCGCCATGCCGGCGCCGTCAGCGGCTTCAATGAGATTGGGGGTGCTCATGGCGGCCTCCCGGCGTCAGAACGGGCGGAAGTTGCCGTGCGTGCCGGTGGCCTGCAAGCGCGGTTGGCTGGTGCTGCGGCCGCTGTTGGCGCGCATGGGCGAGTGGGGCGCGCGGCGCTCGACGAAGCCCTGCACGTCGTGCCGGCTGGGCACCTGGCCGTGGCCGCCTTCGCCGTGGGTGTTGAAGAAGGCCACCGTCTGCTGCAACTGCTCGGCCTGGCCGGAGAGTTCCTCCGACGTGGCAGCCAGTTCCTCGGACGCGCTGGCGTTCTGCTGCGTGGCCTTGCTGAGCTGGCCCATGGCGCCGCCGATCTGCGTGACCGACTGGCTCTGCTCCTGCGACGCGGCCGCAATTTCCTGCACGAGTTCGCTGGTCTTCTGGATGCTCGGGACGATCTCGTCCAGCAGCTTGCCGGCGCGCTCGGCCGTGCTGACGCTGTTGCCAGCGAGGTCGCCAATTTCCTTGGCGGCCTCCTGGCTGCGCTCGGCCAGCTTGCGCACCTCGGCGGCCACCACGGCGAAGCCCTTGCCGTGCTCGCCGGCACGGGCCGCCTCGATGGCAGCGTTCAGCGCCAGCAGGTTGGTCTGGTAGGCGATGTCGTCAACGATGCTGATCTTCTGTGCGATCTGCTTCATGGCGGTGACGGTCTGCGTCACGGCCACGCCCCCGTCGGCAGCTTCCTTGCTGGCCTTGGTGGCCATGCCGTCGGTCACCTTGGCGTTGTCGCTGTTCTGGCTGATGCTGGCGGACATCATGTCGATGGAGGCGGTGGTTTCTTCCACCGATGAGGCCTGCTCGCTCGCCGCCTGCGACAGGCTCTGCGCGGTGGAGCTGACCTGGCTGGCCGCGCCGGTCAGGGCATCGGCGGCGCTGCGGACCTCCTCGATGACGGAGGCCAGCTTCTCGCAGGTGCTGTTGGCGTCGGCCTTGACCTGGGCGAACACGCCCTCGACCTCGGCGGTCATGCGCTGCGTGAGGTCGCCGGCGGCCATGCCGCTGAAGACGCGCACCACGTCTTCGATGACCGCCGAGAGCTTTTCGGAGGTGGTGTTGGCGTCGTCCTTCACGCCGCCGAAAGTGCCGGCGTAGTCCGCCGTGATGCGTTGGGAGAGGTCACCCACCGACAGCGCGCTGAACACGCGGCCCACGTCGCCGAAGATGACGGAGGTCGTGTCGATCAGGGCATTCATGCCCTCGCACAGCACCGCCACCGGGCCAGTCTTGCCTTCCATCGCGATGCGCTGCGACAGGTCGCCGTTGCGAGCGGCGGTGGTGACCTTCTGGGCCTGCGCCACGGCCTCTTCGAGCATGCGCGAGGCTTGCACCTGGGTGGTCACGTTGGTGGCGATCTTCACCACCTTCACCACGCGGCCCATTTCGTCCTTGACGGGTGCGTACACGGCTTGCACCCACACGTCCTGGCCCGACTTGTTGATGCGGTGGAACACGTCGCTCTGCGGCTTGCCGGCGTTCAGGTCGCGCCAGAACTGTGCATAGGCGGGGCTGGCGGCCAGCACCGAATCGCAGAACATGCGGTGGTGGTGGCCCTTGACCTCGTCCATGCTGTAGCCCAGCGCCGAGAGGAAGTTCTCGTTGGCCGTCAGCACATTGCCTTCGAGATCGAACTCGATGTAGGCGTAGCTGCGGTCGATGGCGGCCAGGATGCCCCGTGCGTTCTGGCGCTCGAGCTCCTGCGCGGTGATGTCGTAGCGCACGCCCAGGTACTTCATGGGCTTGCCGTTCTCGCCCAGGATGGGGGCGATGACGGCGTCCACGTAGTAGGGCGTGCCGTCCTTGGCGCGGTTCTTCACCACGCCACGGAAAATCTCGCCGCGCCCGATGGTGGCCCACATCTGCTTGAACACCTCCTTGGGCATGTCGGGGTGCCGCGTGGTGTTGTGGCCGTGGCCGACCAGCTCGTTGCGGCTGTACTTGGACACCTGCAGGAACTTCTCGTTGATGCTCAGGATGTCGCCCTTCTTGTCCGCCTCCGACACGATGCTGGTGACATTCATGATGTCGGTGCGCACCTTCAGCTCGGACTCGGCCTGCTTGAGGCGGCCTTCCGCGTCAGTGCGAGCGGCTTCCGCGGCCGCGCGGGCTGCATCAGCTGCCGCACGTGCGGCTTCGGCTGCCCGCGTGGCCGCATGGGCGCGGTCTGTCTCGGCCTGGGCGGCGCGCAGGGCGTGACCGGCGAGCAGGCGGGCGATCCAGGAGGGGGAGGTGGTGGTCATGGCGAAGTTCCTTGGGCAGTGAGAGGCGAAGTGGGACGGTGTGTTCAGGAAGGGACGCGTTCGGTGGCTGCGAGGCGCGCGGTGCGTTCGCACGGGGGGGGCTCGCAAGCCAGTTGCCCGAGCGCGTGGACGTCGAAGATCAGCGCCACCTCGCCGTTGCCGAGGATGGACGAGCCCGACATGCCGCGCAGGCTGCGGAACAGGCGCCCCAGGGGCTTGATGACGGTCTGGTGCTGACCCAGCAGGGCGTCCACCACCACGCCGAAGCGTGCGTGGCCGGCTTTCAACACGACGACGCTGCCGCGAGTCACCGTCGGACCGTCGATGCCGTACAGCGTGCGCAGGCTCACCACCGGCAGCACCTGGCCGCGCAGCTCCACCACACCGCGGCCGCGCGCGTCCAGGCGGGCTTCGCTGGCACGGTCTTCGATGACCTCCACCACCGCGTCCAGCGGAAAGATGAAGCGTGAGGCACCGACGCCGACGAGGAAGCCGTCGATGATGGCCAGCGTGAGCGGCAGGCGGATCTCGATGGTGGAGCCCTGGCCTTCGGTGCTGGTGAGCAGCACGCTGCCGCGCAGCGCCTCGATGTTGCTGCGCACCACGTCCATGCCCACGCCGCGGCCGCTGAGGTTGGTGACCTGCTCGGCGGTGGAGAAGCCGGGCTCGAAGATAAGCCGCAGGATGGCGGCATCGTCCGGCACCACGTCGGGCTCGACCAGGCCGCGCGCCCAGGCACGCTCCAGCACCTTGTGCCGCTGGATGCCGCGGCCATCGTCGGTGATGCAGATGACCACGCTGCCGGCCTCGTGGTGGGCCGACAGCGTCACCCGGCCCTGGGCGGGCTTGCCGGCGGCCTGTCGCTGCGGGCCCGTTTCCAGGCCGTGGTCCAGCGCATTGCGCACGAGGTGCATCAGCGGGTCGGCGATGCGCTCCACCACACTCTTGTCCAGCTCGGTCTCGCCACCGACGATTTCCAGCTGCACATCCTTGCCCAGTTCTGCGGCGGTGTCGCGCACCACGCGGCGAAAGCGCGAGAAGGTCTCGCCGATGGGCACCATGCGCAGTTGCAGCGTGCCGTTGCGGATCTCCTCGATCAGCCGGCTGATCTCTTCGTTGGCCTCACGTAGCTGGCGTTGCTGGGCCTGGCGCGCCAGCAAGGCGGCGCCGGCACCGGCGATCACCAGCTCGCCCAGCAGGTTGATGACGGCGTCCAGCCGGTTGGCCTGCACGCGGATGAAACGGTTGTCGTCGACGGCCGAGGGCGCTGCGGCGGGGGCCTCGGGGCGCTGCTGGCGTTGCTTGCGCAGGGCGGCGTCCACCACCTGCGGGGCCAGGCCGGTCTGCTCGGTCAGCAGTGTGCCCAGCAGGGCGGTTTCGCCCAGCGCGGCGGCAGCCTGCTGGCTGCGCAGGCCCTGCGGCAGCTGTGCCGGGCTGACGGCGCCAGCGGCGACGAGGATCTCGCCCAGCCGGGGGTTGCCGGGCATGGCGTCGATGAGGTCGGCAAACTGCGCCGGGGTGGCGCCGGGGCTGATGACGTGCAGCTGGCTGTCCTCGCGAACGAAGCTGAAGGCGTCTTCGATCTGTTCGCGGCTGGCTTCGGTCAGCAGGCTGAAGATGAAGTTCAGGTGGCAGCTTTCCGGCTCCAGCAGCTCCAGCGGGGGCACGCCGCCCACGTCGCACACGATGTGGGGCACTTCGCCCAGGCCTCGCACGTAGTTCAGCACAGCCAGCGGGTCCATGCCGTTGCGGAAGACCTCGCGGCCGAAGGCCACAGACACATGCCAGGGCCGGCACAGTGCAGTGCTGGCTGCGCTGCCCGCGCCAGCCTTCGCTGGCGCCACCGGGGGCGGCGCCACACCGGCGGCCGCCTGAAGCTGCAGCACCAGTGCGTTGCGCTGGGCAGGGCCGGAGGTGTCGGGGGGCTGGCCGCCGGCCTCGGCCACCAGGGCACGGATCTGGTCATTGCAGCGCAGCAGCAGCGTGCTGAGATCGGGCGTCAGCACCACCTCGCCTTCACGCAGCCGCTGCAACAGGGTTTCGACGTGGTGGGTGAAGCCCACCACCGCATCGAGCCCGAACAGGCCGGCGGAGCCTTTGACGGTGTGCGCGCAGCGGAACAGCGCATGGAGCAGCTCGGCATCGCCGGGGTTGTCTTCCAACTGCAGCAGCAGGGCCTCCAGGCCTTCGATCTGTTCCTCGGCCTCGCTGAGGAAAGCCGGCAGCGCCTCGGCAATGAAATCGAAGTCCTGGGTCATGCCGCCTCCGGTGCGGTGGGGTGTTGCGCGGCATCGAGCCAGCCGCTCAGGCCGAGTGCCGCGCAGGCGGTCCTCAGCGCGGGGCTGGGGGCGTTCAGGCGCAGGCGGCAGCCGCGCAGGGACAGGCTGCCCTGCAGCGCCAGCAGCAACTGCACGCCGGCGCCGTCGACCTGGTCGACGAGCGCGGCGTCGGCCAGGGCGTGCGTGCTCTGGCTGGGCAATTGACTGGCCCAGTCCAGCCACGCCTGATGCAGCTCGGCGGCGGTGTAGATGCTCAGTTCAGGGGGCAGTTGCAGCGTGCTCATGTCAGCCTCCGGTGTCATGGCAGCACGAGCTTGGACACGGCGTCCAGCAGCTGCGGTGGATTGAAGGGCTTCACCATCCAGGCCTTGGCACCGGCCTGGCGGCCGCGGTTCTTGGCGTCTTCCTCGCCTTCGGTGGTGAGCATCACGACCGGGATGAAGCGGTGACGCGGGTGCTGCTTGATCTGCGTGACGAAGGTGATGCCGTCCATGCGGGGCATGTTCACGTCGCACACGATGAGGTGCACCTTGGGTGCCTTGCTCAGCACGTCCAGCGCGGCCAGGCCGTCGCCGGCTTCGAGCACGGCGTACCCCGCACGCATCAAGGCCATGCGCACCACGGTGCGCAGGGAGCTGGAGTCGTCCACGATGAGTATGGTCTTGGCCAAGGGGGTCCTCAGAAGAAGGTGGTTTCGATGTTTCGGGTCGGCGTGGCCTGCACGGGCTGGCCACGGCTGACGGCACGCTGTTCGGCCGTCGTGTAGCCGGCAGCGAGCAGGCTGTGCCAGTCGGCGGCGTCGGGTGCCCTTCCCGTGGCAGCGGCGACCTGCAACTTGGCGTTCGCCTGGGCCATGGAGTCGCGCAGCTGGTCGAGGATCTGGTGGACGCGGTCCTGAAACTGGAACGACATCAGCAGCTGCTCCACCTGGCTCCTCACGAGTCCGCCCTGGGCGCTTTGTTCAGCACTGCGCTGCTGCAGCTGGGCGACGGTGGTGTTGACCTGCTCCACCACGGCACCCACCGTCTGCTCCGAAGTCTGGATGGCCTGGCTGTCCTGGCTTGCGGACTGGTGGGCGTGCTGCAAGGCCTGCTGCATGCGCTCGTTGAACTCGGTCACGCGGGAGCTGATGCGGCGGCCGGTCTCGCCGGACTCGGCCGACAGCCGGCGCACCTCGTTGGCCACCACCGCGAAGCCGCGGCCGGCCGGGCCGGCACGGGCCGCTTCGATGGCCGCGTTGAGCGACAGCAGGTTGGTTTGGCGCGCGAGGCTGGAGACGTCCTCGGCCATGGTCTGCAGTTGGCCGGAGGCCTCGCCCAGCGAACGCACAGTGCCCAGCACTTCGTTGCGTGACTGCACGAAACCGTCAAAGTGGCGCAGCAGCCCGCGCAGCTGTTCGTCGCATCGGGCGAGCACCGCCAGGCGGGCAGCGCCTTCGGGGTCTTGCCCGTCCGGGTTCTGGCCGACCAGACCGTCGAGCTGCTGCAGGATGTCGTTGAACGAAACCAGCATCTGGTCGACGGCATCGCGCAGCTGGGTCTGGGCTGTACCCAGATGGGTGGCCCAGGTGCGGGCAGCGTCGTCCAGCCGGGCTGCGAGTTCGCTGCTCAGGCCCTCGGCGGCGTGGTCTTGCGCCGCCCGGGCACCAGCCTGGCGCCAGGCCTGCCAGGCCAGGCCTGCAGCCCCGGCCCACAGTGCCCAGGCCGCAGCCTGCCCGCCCGCAGCCAGCCCCACTCCGGCCATCGCCCACACGGCGATGGGCAGCCAGCGGGCCAGCCCCGGCCGAGAGGGGGTGGGAGTGAATGGCAAAAATGTTGTTTTAATCATTTGCGACGGCCTGGTTTTGGCGGACATGCACACGAAATTAGGGAGTTCT
>JBBIVU010000023.1:0-22215 GCA_037439585.1 Roseateles sp.
GGCGGCAGCAACTTGCTCATCGCCGTGCGACCCGGCGACGCCCAGGTGCCCCTGGCCGCCCAGGCCAAGCTGCTGCGCGCCCTGATGCAGCACCCGGGCAATGCCGAGCCCAGGCCCAGCCGCGCCGCGCTGGCCACGGTGCTGCCCGAGCTGGGCCGCGCGCCGCGCATGGAAGCCACCCAAGCCCGGGCGCGCGCGCTGCTGGCCGCAGGTGACTTGGTGCAGGCCGCCGCCAGTGCCGGCCTGCGCTTGATCGCCGTGGACGACCTGCACCTGGCCGATGCCGAAAGCGCCGACCTCATCGCCGCGCTGACTGCCCAGCGCAGCCTGGCATGGCTGATCGCGCTGCGGCCTGAGGGCCTGCAAAACGCCGCAGGCCGATGGAGGGACGCCACCGCCCAATCCCAACAGGCCGCACGGGTCACGCTGGGGCCACTGAGCCAAGCCGCCACACGCGAATTGCTGGACGGCTTGATGCTCAGCAACCTGGACATCGATGCGGACGAGCTGCACAGCCGGGCGGGAGGCAACCCGATGTTCCTGCTGGAGAGCATCAAGTCGCGGCTGACGGCAGGGCCGTCCCAAGCCACCCGCTGGCCAGCACCCACCGCCGTGCTTCAGGCCATTGCCGTGCGGCTCGCCGAGCTGTCGCCGCTGGCGGCGCAACTGGCCCGGTGTGCCGCCGTGGCCGGGCAGGACTTCAGCGCCACGCTGGCCAGCCACATGCTAGGCCAGCCCATCTGGCACTGGTTCAGGCCTGGGCTGAACTCGAAGACGCTCAGGTGCTGCGGGGCGAGAGCTTCACGCATGACCTGGTGGCCGAGGCCGTCGCGAGCGGGGTGCCTGCCGCCCTGGCCAGACCGCTGCATGCCGCCATCGCAGCCTTCCTTGAGACCCACGGTGGGCATCCCGTTCGATGCGCCGAGCACTGGCACCAGTCTGGTGAGCCCGAACGTGCCGTGCCGCATTGGCTGGCCGCCGCCGCCCAGGCCCGGGAGCGCCGCCGGTACGGCGAAGCGGCCGCGCGGGGCGAACAGGCCGCACGGGTGCTGCAGACCGCAGGCCGTCGCGAGGCAGCCTTCAGCGCGTGGTTCTCCGCGGCCGAGGACCGCACCTGCTTCGACGACCGCGCTGGCGCCATGTCAGCCTACCTGCCCGCGCTGCGTGCGCTGGCCCGCTCGGACGCGGAACGCGCCTGCCTGGCCTGTGTCGAGGTGGTGGACCTGTTCGAATCGGGCCAGACCGAGGCCGCCGAGCACTGCATCCAGCAGGCGCTGCTGCTGGCCCGTCGCGCGGGTGCGCACGACATCGAGGGCGAGCTCTTGTGGGACCTGACGGTGGTGAATTTCCAGCGCCGCGATCTGGGTGAGGCGGAGCGGCTGGCCCGCACGGCGTCGGCCTGCTTTGACCGCGTACAGCCCGGGCAGCAACGCCTGAGAGACAGTGCCGCCACACGCGGCAAGCTGAACGGCGCACTCGCGGTGTTCGCCAAAGAGGCCGGCCGCTACGCCGAAGCCATGCAAAGCCTGCAGCTGCAGTTGCAACTCGCCGATGCGCAGGACGAGCTGCGGCAACAGGCCATCGCAGCGATCAATCTGGCCTCGCTGGCTTCAGATTGCGGCCAGTTGGACGAGGCCGGGCACTGGCTGGTCACCGCGGAGCAGCGCCGGGGCGATGGCACCATGCCCTGCACCGAGCAGGCACTGCTGCACGCCTACACCGGGCTGCAAAGGGCGCTGTGCGGGCAGCTGCAACACGCCATGGCGGCGCTGCTGGCGCCGTCCGTGCAGCACTTGGGCACCGGCCACCGCAACCGCGTGCTTTTCCATTGCACGGCCGCCTGGCTGGAGGCTGAACTCGGCCGGCGCGACCTGGCCCTGGCCCGTCTGCGCCCCCTGGCTGCCGAGGCGGCGCTGCCCAACGTCGACCGGCTGATGGTGCAGGCCCGGCTGGCACAACTCGGCCAAGCGGCAGACGCCCCAGCCCTGTTGCGCGACCTGGTGGCCCATTCATCGCCGCTGGTGCGGGCCCGATGGCTGGCAGCCGCCGCACCCGGCTGCCCGGCAGAAACCGCGCTGCCGCTGCTGGAAGCCGAGTCCCGCTTCCAGGCGCAGGCCGGCGGCTGGGGCCTGAGCCTGGCGCTGGACCTGCAGCGCGTGGCCGCCCTGCGAAGGCTGGGCCGGGTCGACGAGGCGCGCGCCCTGGCCCTCGCGGTGTGGCGCCTGGCAGAGCAGGGGCGCCAGCCACCGGTGCTGTTTCCGATGCTGGCCGGCACCGTTCACCAGGCATTGCACAAGCAGGACGAGGCGCTTGCCGCCACCGTGGCGCGCAGAGGCACTGCCTGGGTGAAAGGGGCTGTCACCGCCCTGCCGCCCGAATGGCAGGCACCCTTTCTTGCCCGCTGCGCGCAGGCCGGGCTGCCAATGCTGCTGGGTCCTGCGGAGCCGGCAACGCCTGGGTAACGAACAACCCGGCCTTCACGCCGGCAGGCTGACGATGAGCGTCCAGGGCACCATGGGCGAGGCGCTGCGGTTCAACGCGTCATCGCTCCCAATGGCTGGAGTGCTGCTTGCGGGGGCTTCGGCGGCGTGCTGGCCGGCCCGGTGCGAAATGCGCAGGCTGGTGTGACCTGGGCCACCCGCTGCAGGGCGGGCTGAGCTCCGGCGTGGCAGGCCCGCAGTTCTCCGGCCTCAGCGGCACAGCACCCGTGCCGGCGCCCGGCACGCGGGCCGTGTTCAGCTCGGGGCCCGCCGGCCCGCCGCCGCCACGCGTGAGTTGAACCCGGCGCGACTCAGAGCCCGAGCCAGGCCGACGGCGACCACATGCTGGGTCGGTCGCCATCGCTGTAGCGCTCCAGGGCATCCCCGGTCAGCCGGCAGATGCGCCATTCGGGCAGCACATCGGCACCGAGCTTCTCGTAGAAGCGGATGGCGTCTTCGTTCCAGTTCAGCACCGTCCAATCGAAGCGGCCGTAGCCACGCTCGCAGGCCAGCTGAGCCAGGTGGATGAGCAGCGAGCGGCCCAGGCCGCTGCGGCGGTGGGCCGGGCGCACGTACAGGTCCTCCAGGTACAAGCCAGGCTTGCCCAGGAAGGTGGAGAAATTGGTGTAGTACAGCGCGAAGGCCACGACCTCGCCGTCCACCTCGCCCAGCGTGCATTCGGCGACCGGGTTGTCGCCAAACAGGTGAGGCTCCAGTGAGTCGGGCGTGACTTCCAGCAAATGGCTCAAGTTCTCGAACTCGGCCAGTTCGCTGATGAGTTGGACGATGGCGGGCAGGTCGCGCAGCTGAGCGGCGCGCAGGGTGGGGCGTGACGGCATGGCGACATTCTCTGCGCAGGAGCGTGTCCTAAAGTGCGGATATGCCCCATGTCTACACCCCACGCCGCGTCCATCACGACGAGTTTCTGAGCCTGCGCGACCTGCGCCACCATCTTTTGTGCTGGGGTCAACCCTTGCCGGGGAGGCCGCCGCTGGTCATGGTGCATGGCTGGATGGACGTGGGCGCCTCGTTCCAGTTCGTCGTGGATGCCCTGCCGGACGACCGCGAGGTCATCGCGCTGGACTGGCGCGGTTTCGGGCTCACCGAGGCGCCGGGCACCGACTGCTACTGGTTCCCCGACTACCTGGGCGACCTGGATGCCCTGCTGGATGCCATCAGCCCCGACGCGCCGGTGGACCTGCTGGGCCACAGCATGGGCGGCAACGTGGCGATGAGCTACGCCGGCGTGCGCCCGCAGCGCATCCGCCGCCTCGTGAACCTCGAAGGCTTCGGCATGCCGGATGTGTCACCCGCCGCCGCGCCGGAGCGGCTCACACGGTGGCTGGACGAGTTGAAAGATCCGCCCTCGCTGCGCCCCTATGCCACGCTGGCCGCAGTGGCCGAGCGGCTGCGGAAAACCAACCCCCGGCTGCCCGAGGACAAGGCCGCCTGGCTGGCACGGCACTGGGCACGCGAGACGCCCGACGGCTTTTTTCTCAACGCCGACCCGGCCCACAAGCTGGCCAACCCGGTGCTGTACCGCAAGGCCGAGGTGCTGGCCTGCTGGCAGCGCATCACGGCCCCCACGCTCTGGGTCGAGGGCAGCGACGACCAGCTCACGAACTTCTGGGGCACGCGCTACCCCCGGGAGGACTTTGAAGCCCGCCTCGCGCTCGTGCCCCGCCTGGAGCGCACCGTGCTGCAGAACGCCGGCCACATGCTGCACCACGACCAGCCCGAGGCGCTGGCCGCCCGCCTCAGCGAGTTTCTGGCGGCATGACCGGGGCGCCCTGGGCGGCCTCCGCTTCGAGCCGGCTCATGCGCCAGGCGTAGAAGATCACGATGGCACAAAAGCCCAGCAACGCGCCCTGCGATGCCAGCCAGAAGCCCATCGGCCATCCCCACACCTCCACACTCAGCTCTCGCGCGAAATACACCGGCGCAAAGCCCACCACGGCCCAGGCCACCAGCAGGCCCACCGTGAGCCGGCGCGTGCGGCGCCAGTAGGCGTCAGTCATTCAGCAGCCCCCACTGCTGCAGCATGAAGGTGTAGGTGCGCGCCGTTTCGCGCAGCGCATCGAAGCGGCCCGAGGCGCCGCCGTGGCCGGCCGTCATGTTGATGTCGAACAACACCGGTGCGGCGCTGGTGTTGAGCGTGCGCAGCTTGGCCACGTACTTGGCAGCCTCCCAGTAGGGCACCTGGCTGTCGTTGATGGCCGTCTTGGCCAGCACGGCCGGGTAGGCGGCAGGCTTGAGGTTGTCGTAGGGGCTGTAGGCGCGCATCCAGGCGTACTCGGCCGCCTTGTTGGGGTTGCCCCACTCGATGTACTCCTCGGTGGTGAGGGGCAGGCTGGCATCGAGCATGGTGTTGATCACGTCGACGAACGGCACCTGCGCCACGACGGCCTTGAAGAGGTCGGGCCGCAGGTTGGTGGCCGCGCCCACCAGCAGGCCACCCGCGCTGCCGCCCTGGATGACGAGTTGGCCGGGCTGGGTGTAGCCCTGGGCCACCAGGGCCTCGGCACAGGCAACGAAGTCGGTGAAGGTGTTCATCTTCTTGCCGAGCTTGCCGTCCAGGTACCAGCGCCGACCGAGGTCGCCGCCGCCGCGGATGTGCGCGATGGCGTAGATGACGCCGCGGTCCAGCAGGCTCAGGCGGGGGCTGGCAAAGCGCGGGTCGCTGGGGATGCCGTAGCTGCCATAGCCGTAAAGCAGCAGGGGCTGCGGGCCCTGGCGACGCTTGTCCTTGCGGTAGACCAGGCTCACGGGCACCTGGGTGCCGTCCGCAGCCTTCACCCACAGGCGCTCGCTGGCGTACAGGCCGGCGTCATAGCCGCCCTGCACGGGCTGCACCTTCAGCAGCTGCAACTGGCCCGTGGCCAGATCGGCCTCGTAGGTGCTGGCCGGGGTGGTGAGTGAGTTGTAGGCAAAGCGCACGCGGGGCGCGTCGAACTCCCGCTGGCCGGCCAGCACGGCGCTGTAGGCCACCTCGCTGAAGGCCACCTCGCGAGGCGCCCCACCGGCCAGGGGATACAGGCGCAGCTTGACCGAACCGCCTTCGCGGATCTGTGCCACGGCGTGGGTCTTGAACGCCACCACCTCCTCGATCATGGCGTCGTCGCGGTGCCCGATCAGCTCGGGCGCATGCTGAAGTGCCCTCGCAGCCAACAGCGCGCCTTTGCCGGGCTTCATGGACAGGCGCAGCAGCCGGTAGTTCACGCCCCGGTCGTTGATGCGCAGCAGCAGCTCGCTGCCGAAGGGCGTGACGGCGTACTCCTGCCCCGCCTTGCGCGGCAGCACGGGGCGCCAGGCGCTGCCGGGCTGGCTGGCCGGCAGCACACGCCAGTCCAGCGTGTCCTTGGATTGCGAACCGAGCATCAGGGTGACGCCGTCCAACGACTTGCCCACATGGAGGTTGAAGAGCTCATCAGGCTCCGTGTGCACCAGCGTGTCGGTCGCGGCGCCGAGGCGGTGGCGCCACAGCTGGTGCGAACGCCGCGCGGCGTTATGGCGCACGTAGAAAAGCGTCTGGCTGTCGGCCGCCCAGACGAAGCTGTCGGCGTGCGGCGTGCTGGCCACCACGCGGTCTTCGCCGGTGCCCAGGTCGCGCACGTGCAGTTCGAAGTCACGCGCGCCCGTGCTGTCCACGCCATAAGCCAGCAGGCGGTCGTCGGGGCTGACGGACATGCCGTTCAGGTTGACGAACTTGCGCGTCTTCGCCAACTCGTTCATGTCCAGCAGCACCTGCTCGGGCGCCGCAGGGTCGTCAGCCCGTTCCGGGCCCTGGGCGGCGCGGCGGAAGAAGATGGGGTACTGCTTGCCCTCTTCCGTTCGGCTGCCGTACCAGTAGCGCCCCTGGCGCTGCGGCACGGCCTGGTCGCGCTGCTGCACGCGACCCTTCATTTCCTCGAACAGCCGCTCCAGCGCCGCCTCGTGCGGCTTGAACCACGCGTCGGCGTAGGCAGCTTCGGCCTTGAGGTGGGCCTGCACCTCCGCGTTGTCCTTGTCACGCAACCAGAAATAGTCGTCGATGCGGCGGTCACCGTGCACGCTCACGTCACGCGGCTTCTTGGCGGCAACGGGCGGGGTGGGGGCGTCCGCAGCGTGCACCGGGCTTGTGGCCAGCAGCAAGGCGGTGGCAAGGCTGGCCCCAACGGCCACACCGCGCCAGGAAGGCAGCAGGTTCATGCAAACAGTCCTTTCAACGGGTGCCGCCCTCGGCAGCAAGACCCCGGCGGGGGGCAAGTGTGCCTGCTTGCCATGCGAAAATCTGCGGTTTTGAACCGCTGTGCCCGTCATGGACATCGAACACATCAACCAAATCGGCAACAGCCTTGCCGACCTCTCAGCGCGCACCGACGCGCTAAGGGGGTATCTTTGACTTCGATCGCAAAGCCCTGCGCCTGAACGAAGTCAACGCGTCGCTGGAAAACCCCAACGTCTGGAACGACCCCAAGCGGGCCCAGGAACTGGGCAAGGAAAAGCGCGCGCTCGAAGCCGTGGTCGAGACGATCACGCACCTCACCTCCTCGCTGGCCGACAACGCCGAGCTGTTCGAGATGAGCAAGGAGGAAGGCGACGAGGCTGGCATGCTGGCCATCGAGGCCGATGCCGCCACACTGCAGGCCAAGGTCGAGGAGCTCGAGTTCCGCCGCATGTTCAACAACCCGGCCGACCCGAGCAACTGCTTCATCGACATCCAGGCCGGCGCCGGTGGCACCGAGGCCTGCGACTGGGCCGGCATGCTGCTGCGCCAGTACCTGAAGTACGCCGAGCGCAAGGGCTTCAAGACGACCATGGAAGACGAGACGCCGGGCGACGTGGCCGGCATCAAGAGCGCCACCATCAAGGTGGAGGGCGAGTACGCCTTCGGCCTGCTGCGCACCGAGACCGGCGTGCACCGCCTGGTGCGCAAGAGCCCGTTCGACTCGTCGGGCGGCCGCCACACGTCGTTCGCGTCGCTGTTCGTCTACCCGGAAGTGGACGACTCCATCGAGATCGACATCAACCCGGCGGACGTGCGCACCGACACCTTCCGCGCCTCCGGCGCCGGCGGGCAGCACATCAACAAGACCGACTCGGCCGTGCGCCTGACGCACATCCCGACCGGCATCGTCGTGCAATGCCAGGATGGCCGCAGCCAGCACAGCAACCGCGACGTCGCCTGGCGCCGCCTGCGCTCGCGCCTGTACGACCATGAGATGAAGAAGCGCATGGAAGAACAGCAGAAGCTGGAAGACACCAAGACCGACGTCGGCTGGGGTCACCAGATCCGCTCCTACGTGCTGGACCAAAGCCGCATCAAGGACCTGCGCACCAACTACGAGACCTCCGCCACCCAGAAGGTGCTGGACGGCGATCTCGACCCGTTCATCACCGAGTCGCTGAAACAAGGCATCTGATGCCCCCAAGGGCCGCTGCGGCGGCCCTTTGTTCGACCTCTCCCCTTTTTCCAATCAAGGAAGCCCGCCATGCGTGAAGGCACCGCACCGACCATCCAGCGCCTGGACTACCAACAACCGGCGTTCTGGATCCGCAAGGTCGACCTGACGTTCGACCTGGACCCAGCCAAGACGCTCATCACCAGCAAGCTGCAGGTGGAGCGCAACGCCGCCGTGCCGCACGGCCCGCTGCGCCTGCACGGTGAAGAACTCAACGTGCTGCGCGTGCTGATCGACGGCAGCAGCGTGTCCTTCCGCCAGGAAGGCCATGAGCTGATCATCGACAACGCGCCCGACGCCGACTTCGCGCTCGAGATCCGCAACACCTGCTGCCCCGAGAAGAACACCGCGCTGTCGGGCCTGTACACCTCGGGCGGCAGCTTCTTCACGCAGTGCGAGGCCGAGGGCTTCCGCCGCATCACCTATTTCCTGGACCGCCCGGACGTGATGGCCGTCTACACGGTCACGCTGCGCGCCGACGCTGCCAAGTACCCGGTGCTGCTGGCCAACGGCAACCTGGTCGAGACGGGCACGCTGGACAACGGCCGCCACTTTGCCAAGTGGCACGACCCCTTCCCCAAGCCCAGCTACCTGTTCGCTGTCGTTGCAGGCGACTTGGTGGCGCGTGAACAGCGCGTCCGCACCCGCGCCGGCAAGGACCACCTGCTGCAGGTCTACGTGCGCCGCGGCGACCTGGAGAAGACCGAGCACGCGATGAACTCTCTGATCGCCTCCATGGTGTGGGACGAAGCGCGCTTCGGCCTGCCGCTGGACCTGGAGCGCTTCATGGTGGTCGGCGTGTCCGACTTCAACATGGGCGCGATGGAAAACAAGGGCCTGAACATCTTCAACACCAGCGCCCTGCTCGCATCGCCCGCCACCGCGACGGACGCGGACTTTTCTCGCATCGAATCCATCGTCGCCCACGAGTACTTCCACAACTGGACCGGCAACCGCGTCACCTGCCGCGACTGGTTCCAGCTGTCGCTGAAGGAAGGCCTGACCGTCTTCCGCGACCAGGAATTCAGCATGGACATGGCCGGCACGCCGTCGGCACGCGCCGTCTGCCGCATCCAGGATGTGCGCAACCTGCGCGCCATGCAGTTCCCTGAGGACAGCGGCGCCATGGCCCACCCTGTGCGGCCGGACAGCTACAGCGAGATCAACAATTTCTACACCGCCACCGTCTACGAGAAGGGCTCGGAGGTGGTGCGCATGTACCAGACGCTGGTCGGCCGCCAGGGCTTTGAAGCCGGCATGAAGCTGTACTTCGAGCGCCATGACGGCCAGGCCGTCACCTGCGACGACTTCGCGCAAGCCATCGCCGACGCCAACCCCGGCTCGGCCCTGACGACCCGCCTCGACGCCTTCAAGCGCTGGTATTCGCAGGCCGGCACGCCGCGCGTGACCGCCCGCGGCGAGCACGACGCAGTCGCCCGCAGCTACACGCTGCGCTTCACGCAGCACACCCCCTCCACGCCAGGCCAGGACAACAAGCAGCCGCAGGTGATCCCGGTCGTGATGGGCCTGCTGGACCGCCACGGCACCGCCCTGCCGCTGAACGCGGCCGGCGACACGGAAACCGTGCTGGTGCTGGACCAGGCCGAGCAGGCCTTCGTGTTCGAGAACATCGACGCCGAGCCGGTGCCGTCGCTGATGCGCGGCTTCTCGGCCCCGGTGGTGCTGGACGACGGCCTCAGCGACGCGGCCCTGCTGGTGCTGATGCGCCACGACACGGACCCCTTCAACCGTTGGGAAGCCGGCCAGCGCCTGGCGCTGAACTGCATCCTCGCCGCCCTGCGCGCGGGCCAGCCGCTGCAGCTCAGCCCGGCCTTCATCGAGGCCATGCGCGGGGTGCTCAACCACCCGGACCTGGACCCCGCCTTCAAGGAACTGGCCCTCACGCTGCCGGGCGAGAGCTACATCGCCGAACAGCTGGACGTGGTGGACCCACAGGCCATCCATGCGGCCGTGATGGCGGCACAAAGCCAGCTCGCCAGCGCCCTGCGCGACGACTGGGCGAGCGCGTTCGAGGCGCACCAGATCCAGGGCGGCTACTCGCCCGATCCGGTGTCTGCCGGCAAGCGCGCGCTGGCCAATCTGGCGCTTTCCATGCTTGTGCTGGACGCCCAAGCCAGCGGCGACGCCGTGTGGCCCGGCAAGGCTTACCAGCGCTTCAAGGATGCGTCCAACATGACCGACCGCCTGGGCGCCCTGGCCGCCCTGGTCAACGCCCATGCCGAGCTGGCCACACCGGCGCTGGAACGCTTTCACGCGCTATTCAAGGACGACGCCCTGGTGGTAGACAAGTGGTTTGCCCTGCAAGCCCGCGCACCGGAGGTGGAAGGCCGTGTGTTCGCCCGCGCCAAGGCGCTGACCAAGCACGGCGACTTCACGCTCAAGAACCCCAACCGCGCACGCAGCCTGCTGAGCAGCCTGTGCATGTTCAACCCCGCCGCCTTCCACCGCGCCGACGCGGCCGGCTACGTGTTCTGGGCCGAACAGGTGCTGGCCATCGACGCCATCAACCCGCAACTGGCCAGCCGCATGGCCCGCGCCATGGACCGCTGGGCCCAGTTGGCCGAGCCCTACCGCGCTGCCGCCCGCGAGGCCGTGGCCCGCGTGGCCGCCAAGCCGGACCTGTCGAGCGACGTGCGCGAGATCGTCGAGCGCGCACTGGCGTCGGGAGGCTGAACCATGTCACGCCAAACCAGCCTGACCCAATACCTCGTCGAGCAACAGCGAGAGCACGGCCACATCCCGCAGGAACTGCGCCTGCTGATCGAGGTGGTCGCGCGCGCCTGCAAGCGCATTGCCATCGCCGTCAACAAGGGGGCCCTCGGTGACGTGCTCGGCACCGCTGGCAGCGAAAACGTGCAGGGCGAGGTGCAGAAGAAGCTCGACATCATCGCCAACGAGGTGCTGATCGAGGCCAACGAGTGGGGCGGCCACCTCGCCGCGATGGCCAGCGAGGAGATGGAGGGCATCTACGTCGTGCCCAACCGCTACCCGCAGGGCGAATACCTGCTGCTGTTCGATCCGCTGGACGGCTCGTCCAACATCGACGTCAACGTCTCCATCGGCACCATCTTCAGCGTGCTGCGCAAGGTGGGCCATTCGCGCGGCGTCAGCGAGGATGACTTCCTGCAACCCGGCAAGCAGCAGGCGGCGGCGGGCTACTGCGTCTACGGCCCGCAGAGCATGCTGGTGCTGACCGTGGGCGACGGCGTGGCCGTGTTCACGCTGGACCGCGAGACCGGCTCTTGGGTGCTGACGCAAGACCAGGTCAAGATCCCGGAAGACACCAAGGAATTCGCAATCAACATGTCCAACATGCGCCACTGGGCACCGCCCGTGAAGCGCTACATCGACGAATGCCTGGCTGGCAGCACCGGCCCGCGCGGCCGCGACTTCAACATGCGCTGGGTCGCCAGCATGGTGGCCGACGTGCACCGCATCCTGACCCGAGGCGGCGTGTTCTTGTACCCCTGGGACCAGCGCGAGCCCGACAAGCCCGGCAAGCTGCGCCTGATGTACGAAGCCAACCCCATGGCCTTCATCGTCGAGCAGGCCGGCGGTGCCGCAGTGAACGGCACGGAGCGCATCATGAACCTGCACCCCACCAAGCTCCACGAACGCGTGGCCGTGGCCCTGGGCTCCAGGAACGAGGTGGAGCGCATTGCCAGCTACCACGTCGACGGCGCTTGAAAAGCGTGGCTATAATGATGGGCTTGGCGCAGCGCACACAACTGCAAAGCATCAAGCCGGCATAGCTCAGTTGGTAGAGCAGCGCATTCGTAATGCGAAGGTCGGGGGTTCGACTCCTCTTGCCGGCACCAAACAAATCAAGGGCTTAGATGCGCAAGCGTCTAGGCCCTTCGTCTTTTCTGGCCTCGATGTAACGGCGGATGTAAGAGGATTTCCCTCGCAGGCCGGCTGTCCGTCGGCCGCAATTCGTGGGGACGAGGCAATTCCCGCGCTGACGACCTGAAAGTGATGGCGGACGAGCACCGCTCGCCCGCCACACACTACACCAGTTGCGACAAGACGAAGAGGACAAGGATGACTGGAACAGTCACCTTAACCTTCACGTGCTTGCCCAACTGGACGTCGATTCGCATTTGCATGGATCGCTCCAATTGATGCGGCCGACGCAGCGCTGCTTGGCCGCGTTTCTGGGGCCTAGCTTTGACAGTTACCTTCACTTCGAGGGCTTGGCCGGCCCATGACGACCGGCTGCGCTCGCGTCCGTTGGCTGTCTGACGGCGCACATGCCTGCACGCCGGGGCATGGATAGCGCCAGGGGCCTGCCGTCATGAACAGACTTGCCCTGGGGCCGATGCCCGCCACGATCTTAGCGACCCGGCCTTTCAGCGACCAGACGTAAAAAATCCCGCACTGCGCGGGCTCGGGTGTCGGGGCGCCTCAGTGTTTCGGCGTGCTGGGGTGGTAGGCGTCAGCGATCGCGAGCAACTCCGAGAGGGCCGCCAAACGTTCATCGGGCGGCACCTGAAGCAGCAGCGTCAGAAATTCGGCCTCTCGCGGCGTCAATGCGTCTGCGGCGGTGTCAGTCGGGCGGATTGCGTTCATGTGGTGGCCTCTTGGCGTTGCTGTCGCCCCTACTCTGCCGGGTTCTCAAAATCGTTGCGCGACCAAATCGGTTGCGCTCATGGTCTTTCCGCCGCGCTGATATCGATTCGATACCCGCGCGGCTTTTCTCCTGGGATTCCTCCCCTTGAATCAGGGCGAGGAAACGGGGGGCGGTGTCTGCGGCGCAACATCGGCGAGCGAGCCCGGCGCGATCAAGTCCCGCATGACCCGGGCCAGCGCGGCGACGTACTCCTCCGGCGCGAATCCCTCCTCACAGTGAGCCCGCATCGCTGCCAGGAGCGCCGCGATTTCATCCGGGAGGGGTTGGGCCTTGATGCGCTCATCCAGCGCGCACGCGCAGGCCTGGATATCCCCGCCGAAGTGCCGATCCGCATACTCCTGGAGGATGGCGAACCATGCGCCCGTGTCGGCATCGCTGCTGGGCGCCCGGCGCCGAGCAGCGAGCCGAGCCACCCTGGCGTGTAGCTGCTGAATGCTGCTCAACGCGCCACCTCCGTTTGCCCTTCGAGCTCCTCGATGCGGCGCTCAAGGTCCGCCACCTTCGCGACGCGCATGCGCGATTCAAGGAGCCCAGCCAGGGTCTGCCCCTCGCTCGGCAGCAGTTCGCCGGCCGCGACGGCGGCCACGATGCGCGAATGGGCCTCGGCGATGCTCTCGATCCCATCCAGACCCGGCAGATCGAGCGCGATGGGCCGCTCTTTGACGGGCGGCACGACACGATCCAGCACCATGCGCGCAGCGGTCATGTCGCCCTGAGCGGCGGCGGCCAGAACGGCGCGGACGATGTTCTCCGAGTCAGCAGCCATCAGCTTCTCGAGCATGACGGTGGTTCGATGACGGGCGCCGGGGGGGCGACCGGCCGGGTTGCCGCTCTGCCCCTTCTTCCACGGGCGGCCTTTGGTTGCGGTCATGGTCGCTGTTCTCCTGCTGCTGAATCAGCGAGCCATCGCCCAGGGATCAGCGGCGCCGGGCGCCAACTCCGCGCCAGCCTCGTGCATCAGCAAGGCGACGGCGTTGCTCCGCTCGCGAGCGATCGCGGCAATCTCGGCCTCGGACAATGCGGGCTTGCGGCCGGCTTCGAGCGGGGGCAGCGTGACCGGGTTCGGCGCCATGATGAACAGGTCATGCCGCCGCGCCGACTCGACGATGCCGGCCAGGGCGTGAACGTGCAACAGCTTGCGCGTCACCTCGGCCGCCGCTGCGTCGTAGGCGTCGAGCGCTTCGTCGATCCAGGCCCGCAGCAGGATCGCGCTTCCCGCACGAATGTCGGCCAGCGCATCGGCGAGCTGCGGCTGCATTTCCGCGATGCGCTCATAGGCCATCGCGGCGGCGGCATCGGCTTGCATGGCTTCGTCCAGGCGCGGGCGCAGCTTCTCGGCGACCTTGCGGCGCGCAGCCCATTCGTCACGGGCGAGCCTGACGGCATCGGCGCCAGCCTCGCCCAACTCGGCAGCGGCCTCGATTCGGCCGAGGGCCTGCGCTGCCTCCCGGGCGGCCTGCTCGGCTTCGTCATGCTCGCGGCGCAGCGCGGCGGCCTTGGACTCGCGATCGGTCAGGAGGGCGCGCAGCGTGGATTCCTGCTGGCGCAGGCGGGCGAACTTGGCGCGGCCGGCATGGATGCGCTCGCGCGGCGCGGTGGCGGCCTCGAAGGCCTGGATAGCGGACTGGCTCACGGTCGAGGGAGTGAAGGTGTTCGGGGTCATGTTTTGCCTGTTCAAAGGGTTGCCGGTTCGGCCGGTTGCTTGGGGTCTGCGGCGCAGCAGAGGCGCCAGAAGTGGGGGGCCAGCTCTGCGAGGGCGGCACGTTGCTGCTGGGCGTGTCGCTCGCGCTGGATCAGCTCGGGACGGGTCACGTACCCCGGCTTTCGCGCCAGCCTGCGGCGAGCCTTCTCGCGCTCACTGAGCGGGCGGCGGGGCTTCGTGGTGGCACCCGCATTCGGGTTGACGTTCATGCAGCCAACGCCTCCCGCCCGAGAGGTGGCAGGCGCTGCCAGCGACGGCCCAGGCGTGCAAGGTGGGCAGCGCAATTAAGGGGGTCGGTTGCATGGGGGTCGCGGCGCGTCAGGCCCCAACCCCCATGCACACCAACCCCCATGCGCAGCTCAATCACCTTGCGCTCAAAGGCTGCGTCCTGCTTCGCCGCTGCGGCCCGGGTCTTGGGGCCACGCCCAGCACGCGCCGCCAAATCGCCAAGCGTCTTGGCCTTGGCCTTGCGCCGGTTGGGGCGCATGCCGAGGGCAGCGGCAATGTGCGCCATGAACGAGCGGCGCTGAACGGCGAAGCGATTGGCACCAGACGACATGGCATTTCCCGCCAGAGCCCCCGACTCCACGGCCAGGGCCACGGCGTGCATGTGGGGGCGCGATTGATCGCGGTGAACCACTGCCGAGAGAATGTGCTGATAGCGGCCATCGGCCCAGCGCAGGCACTCCGTCCAGAAGGTCGGCGCGTCACCATGCGGCGGCGGCTGAAAGACCAGCTCAATCCCCATGATGGCGTCAACGCGGGCCGGGGTCAGTTGCAGTTCGTCAAAAACGCTTTCCGCGATCTGCACGCAGACCTGCGGGCACGACGCGCCGCGAAGAACCTCATTCATCGGCGTCCGGGCCGCGTCGATCTTGCCGCGATGGCGATGGTCTTCGTTGCCGGCGCGCAGGTTGTGGGCGAGGACAACGCCCAAGACCTCATCAGGCGACTTGGCGCGGCGCACGCTGCGCGTGTTGAGGGTCTTCGCGGCGAACCACAGCCCCTGCCCGGCTGCGTCAGGGTGAGTAGCGCTCATGCAGCCCCGTCCAGGCCCAGCGCGTAGAGCTTGAGCGTGCGGGGGCGGCCAGAGCCCCAGGGCTGGCGAACCCATCCGACAGAATGCACGGGCGCACCAGCCTTGCGCAGCTCAGAGAGGCGCGCATGGGGGTCGCTGATTTGCAGCTCCAATGCGAGGTCACAGGCGGTGAGGCGGCCGACCTCACGCAAGGCCGCTTGCACCTTGTTTTCATCGCAGGCCAGCCGCGCCGCGATATCGCGGAGCTTGCGGCGCTGTGCGGGCGTCAGTTCGTGCGCCGGTGCCGTCTTGCGGGCCAGCATGTCGGCGCTGCGCTGGCGCTCGATGACGATGCCGCGAGAGTCGATGCCGCGCCGTGCCATCACTGCACCCCCAGCACGCGCTTGATCGCGTCCACGGGCCACGCGAGGCGACCATTCACGCGAATCGGCTGGATCGGGCCTTTGCCGTAGGCGGCCCAGGTGTGCAACGTCTGTCGCTGCCGGTTCAGGTGATACGCCGCATCACGGGTGGGAACGGTGGCGCGGGTTTCCTCGGTGATCGGACGGGGCTCGAAAGCCTGCATTTGCTTCTCCTTCGCTTGGTTGCGATGGAGCGCACTCTCCGACGAGTCAACGTTTGAAAACAGACAGGCGACAAGGCCCTAAATTAGCCCCGCGTTCTTCAGCGCCCGGCGGACGGACGTTTCATCCAGCACCGGCCCGAGCCCCGCCTCGGCATGGCGGCTCACGATTTCGGCGACACGCCGCCGGGGAGGAATGCTGCGGTCGCTCAGGACTGCCTCGACAACATCCATGACGCCAGGGCGATTTAGCAGCGCTGCGCGCTTTCCCAGGTCTGAGGCTCTCGCCTGACGGCGCAGGAAGGCGGAAAACCTCCGGCGCTGTTGAATGGCCGCGCTGTACTGGTCCCGGACTGGCGGGCGCCCCCTCATTCCGAGACGCCTCCGAAGCAGCGTTTTCGGGCGCCCCAAGTTGACGCGCACAGACAAAGCCAGTGCGACAGGCGAATCGAAAGGATTGGGAGGCCCCACAAATTCAAGCTCACGCATCGCAGCTTCGAGCGCCTCGCCAGCCATGCGGTAGGCCAGCGCAAACGCGGCATCGTCAGGGGCACTCATGCTGCGGAGGCCTCAACCAAGCGAGGCCCGAGCGAGCCCGCGCCGGCCGCCGGCATCGGCTCGCCAGCGAGCGCGAGAACATGGCCCTCGATCTGTTGCAGGAAGGGGCGCAGAGCATCCACGCTGCGCGGCCGGTAGCCCTCGGCAGTAGCGCTGGGCCGGTGCCCCATCACTTGCGCGATGGCCCCGGCCGGCGCCCCTGCGGCCTCCCCGAGCAGGGAGAACGAGCGCCGCAGCCCGTGGAGTGTCAACGCCTCGATGCCGGCCTCCTTCAAGGCCCGCTCATGGCTTGAGCGCGGGTCAGCGATCCGGCCGGACTTGCTCGCGCTGGCGAACACAAACGGGCTGGGCTTGCCGTCTGCGGTCTTGCCGCGAGGAATGCCTCCCAACATGGCGGCCATGTAGTCCGACAGGGGGATCGTCCGGGTGTCGCCCACCTTGTCAGCGATGGTCAGCTTGCGCCACCGAAAATCGACGGCATCCCAGCGAAGCGCGGCCATCTCCTCGCGCCGCGCGCCCGTGAGCAGCAGCGCGCGGAGGTAGGCCGATGCGGTCGGGTTGGGCAGCTTCGCCACGGCTCCCCACCAGCCGGCCACCTGGGCGGCCTCAAGGGCGTCCGTGCGGCGCTTTGTCTCGGGCAGGTTGTCCATGATGGCCGGCGCGCGGCCCGCGTCGCGGTCCACAAGGCCCCGGAGCTCCGGCTCGGTGGCGCACCAGCGCAGGAAGCCCCGGAACATCATCAAGGCCCGCGCCGCCTGATGCTTGCTTCGCCGGCTCTCGGTCTTGAACCACACCGCGAGCGAATCCTCGCTCACATCGGCGAGCCGCCAGGACATGAGCGGGAACAGATGGCCGGGAAGGGTCAGGCCCTGCCCGCGCTTCTTCTTCACGCCGCCCGGGGCGGTCATCTTCGCCATGTCCGCCACGTAGCGCGGCTTCCAGGCATCGCGGCGCTTGGGGCTTCCCTCAACCACGTAGCGCGCCCATGCAGCGCCCACGGTGACAGCCTCGGCGGCTTCAGCCCGGCGCTGTGCATCTTCCGCCTCGATGGCTGCGGCCTTGATGGCGCGCGGGTCATGGCCTTCGTCAATCTGACGCTGCAACTCCCGCGCCTTCTTCCGGGCCTCTTCGAGCGGCCACGCGGCCGGGCGCCCGATGGTCAGGCGGACGGTCTTGCCGTTCACGATGCTCTGAAAGACGAAGCTCGGCGCCCCGGCCGGCGTTGCCCTCAGGCCCAGCCCCGGCGCGGTCGAGTCCCACAAAAACGCTTGAGCCTTGTCGGTGGGGCACTTGAAGCCCGCCACCTTCGGCACCGTCAGATTGACCTTCCCCATGACTCCCCCTGCTGTTACATCGGCGCCGATGTAACGGCGGATGTAAGAGATTTTCCTCAATTTCGATCAATGGCGATCAATAGACACGCTGTAATTCCTTCCAGCAACATCGATGCAACTCATTGATTTACATAGAGTCTATCAAGAAACATCAAGCAGGATCAAAAGTCACTTTCGCGCATTCGTAATGCGAAGGTCGGGGGTTCGACTCCTCTTGCCGGCACCAAACAAATCAAGGGCTTAGCCCAGCCTGACACGCTGGGCTTTGTTGTTTCTGGGCCTCATGTAGCCACGGGGCAGACGTTTTGCCCTCCAAGCGAACTCGCCGCCGGTCCACCGTCAGCGGCTCTGAGTCAGTGCAATCGGCTTGAAGATGGCCTGACAGCCGCGCGTCTCGCAGTCAGGCCTGGGAAATTCCGGAAGCGCATCGAACTCACCAACCTTGAACACCATCCCATCGAAAGGCACGCAAGCCTTGCAAGGTGTAACCATGCAAACCGTCAGACCAACATAGAGCCCCTGAACCTTTTGAAAGGTGTCGAGGTGGCTTTGGTGCGAGAACTGTTCCAAAAAGATGCCCCGCATGCGCTCAATGCCGAACCTCGCAACGAACTCGACATTGCGGATTTGACTCGCAGCTTGTTTGGCCGCATCGTTGGAGCCAACAAACCTCGCCGCAGCGGAGAGCTGGAGCCAACGAAGGTCCTCGGCGTCGAGGGCCGCAAAGATGCCGGGGCAGTGCGTCAGTGCGAATTCCGCGCTGGCAATGTCGCGTCGAGGATTCGCCGGTATCGTTAGTTCTTCACTTGCTCGCGAGAACGTGTGCAGCGAGGGAAATTCATGCTCATGCTGCTGTGCAGCTCGATGCGCGCCCACAACGTCACCCGAGCGAAGTAGCTCAATCACGCGGGTAGCGATCGCTGCGCCGGCCTGCTCCGCCTGCTTCTTGAAGGCCTCCAGCGCCAGCCCTCCCGCCTCAGTCACCATGTACGCGGAAATTTCCTGCTGCATGGCGCCCACCCCAATTGCGGCAGCCAGGCGCTCAGCCTGCACGACCTTCTTCCCTGAAGTTGGCAGCCCGTGACGTGCGAGCATCTCGGCGAGTGTTGCGGCAGTCGCGGCGGTCGCCAATGAGTCCACGTCTAGCGCCAGCTGCAGCTCGCCTTTTGCGATGACATCGCCCAGCACTTGACGACGGAACTCTTCATCCCAGCGCGCAAGTGGTCCCTTAAAACACGCAGGCTTCTGAAATGCAGAAAGCAATGCCAGCTCAGTATGTCGGCGTCGAGCGTCCGGGGCTCTAAGAGCCCCATCGGCTTCATTGGTTTCCTTTCGGATTGGCAGCCTCGCCGCTCTTGCTGAATCGACGGCAACCTGACCAGACTTCAATCTGGTGTCGTCAAACCCGAGCAGCCTAGCCAAAAACGAAAACACGCTGACCGTCCCCTTGAAATCCTCAACGATCCTGCGGCGAGTTGCCTAGCATCCGCTGCTAACTCTGGCGCAGTCGGCCAATTTGACCGCGCCCTCAACGGCCGTACCAGTTCATTTGCGAGGAAAAGCCGGGGCCCACAGTATTTCCAGCGCGGCAGAGTTGTTCAGCAATGCCGGTTCGCCAACCTCGTGAGGCACCGCAACACGCAAACTCGGGCTGGGACGGGCGTCAGGCGTTGCGGCGGCGGGTCTTGCACAGGGCAAGCGCCAGGCCGGCCAGCATCAGGACCCCCGTCGCGGGTTCAGGCACGGCTGCGGGCGTGCCGTCGATCTGGAAGGCGAAGTCCTGGCGATTCACGTAGAAGCGGTAGTCCCCCGCGCCAAAGGTGCCACCTTTGCCGAAAGCAAGACTGTCACCCGCTGCGAGCGCCCAGCTCCAGGCATTGCTGGGTGCCTCGTGGGCCTGCACACCCAGCCAGTAGCTCTGCTGGCCGTTCAACGCGAACGCCGGGCCGCCACTCAGGTTGGCGGTGAACTGCCACAGCGAGGCCGACACCTGGGTGACCTGAAGATCGGCCAGTGCAAGCGTGACCGTACGCAGGGGTGAGGTGCCGACATCGGGCTGCAATGCGCTGGCCGGCGTGTACCCGAAGTGCTGCTGGTTGTAGGCGATGGCACTGATGTCGGTGTAGAAGGTCAGCTCGAACGCTGACACCGCGGCCGGGCTGGTGCCCCACCATTGCACACCGGTGACCTGAGCACCCGTTTTCAGCAGGAAGTTGTCCCAGATCTGAGAGTCCACGTCAGACCCGTTGGGCCACAACATGGACGACGGTGCCGATCCCGAGGTGGCCGTCTGCGCGAAAAGGGGCTCAGCGGCGGACACCGGCAGGGAGAGGGCCAGACCGGCCAGCAGCAGGGCGACGACGCGGCCGGAGGCCGCGGATGTGGCAAGGCGGAGCTGTGCGGCGGGTTTCATGGCGTGCGGCGTCCTCAGGCAATGGGTGGACAAGCGTGGCGCACAGTATCCGTGGATCAGCGGCCCGTCCGCCACCGGTGAAGGTGCTGATGCCCGCCGGCCCCGCCCGCATCAGCGTGAAGCCGGCCAGCTCGGGCACAGGCGCCAGGTGCCCTCTGATGGCTGCCGCCTATCTGGCCGGCTGAATGTCGGTCACGACCATCTTGCCGCCCTCGTGGATCGCCATGAACTTGACCTTGTCGCCAGCCTTGACGGCAGCCAGCATGCCCTTGTCCTTGGCGGTGAAGACCATGGTCATGCCCGGCATGTCCAGATGCTTGATGTCCCCGTGCCTGATGGTGATCTTGCCCGCCTCCTGATCGACCTTCCTGACCTCTCCGTCGGTCAGGGTGGCCGTCTTGGGCATGTCGGTCTTGCCATGGTCCGAGGAGGCCTGAGCGAAGCTGCTTGCAGGCAGCAGGGCGGCAGACACAAGTGCGAAGTTGGCGAGGAACTTCCTGATCATGGCGATGACTTTCTCTGATGTCGTTGGGTGAAGAGCGGGCCGCCAAAGCGGCCTTGCGAGGGGAGGCCCTGGGCTCGTGGCGGCAGCCTCACCGGTTGCTGACCTTGACGGTGCCCTTCATGCCGGCCTCGTGGTGGCCGGGCACGAGGCAGGCGAAGTTCACAGTTCCTGCCTTGCCGAACTGCCAGATGATCTCTCCCTGCCCACCCGGAGGCAGGCTCAGCTGGCCAGGCTCGTCATGCTGCATGCCGGGGGCCTTTTTCATCGCCTCGCGGTGTTCAAGCAGCTCCTTCTCGGTACCCAGGCTGAGTTCATGCGTGACGCGGCCAAGGTTCGTGACGATGAAGCGCACGGTCTCCCCCGATTTGACCTCGACGTCCGAGGGGCTGTAGCGCATCGCATCGCTCATCGCAATGTTGACGGTGCGCGTCACATTGGCTGCGATGCCAGGCTTGCCGACGCCGCCGTGGCGGTGGCTGTGTGCCTGGCCACCCGCCGGGTGGTCGGCCGCCAGGGCGCCAACAGGCAGGACGAGTGCAGCCATGGCAAGAAGGCTGCAGAAGGTGGTGGCAGGATGCTTCATGAAGGCGTGCTTGGCGACATCGAATGACGGGGTGGCAGCCGCTCAGTGGCCGCCATGGGACATGGGTTTGCGCACCTGGACTTCAGTGGGCTGCGCCGGCATGACGGCGCGTGGCATGGCTTGCCCTCCTTCTGACTTGAAGCTCACGGGCTGCGTGACCGCGCCGGTGTACTCGTGGGCCACGGTGCCTGCGGGGTGCTTGAACCACCCCGGGTCGGTGTAGTCGCCGGGCTTCTGGTCGCGGCGCACCTTGAGCACGCTGAACATGCCGCCCATCTCCACCGAACCGAACGGGCCCTCCCCCGTCATCATGGGCGCGGTGTTGTCAGGGATGGGCATCTCCATCTCGGCCATGTCGGCCATGCCGCGCTCGCCCATCACCATGTAGTCGGGGATGAGTGTGTTGACCTTCCTGGAGATGTCGCGGTGATCGACACCGATGAGCGTGGGCAGACTGTGTCCCATCGCGTTCATCGTGTGGTGGCTCTTGTGGCAATGGAAGGCCCAGTCGCCTTCCTCGTCGGCCAGGAAGTCGATCTGCCGCATCTGCCCCACGGCGATGTCGGTCGTCACCTCGGGCCAGCGCGCAGTCTTGGGTACCGGCCCGCCATCCGTGCCCGTGACGACGAACTCATGACCGTGCAGGTGGATGGGGTGGTTGGTCATCGTGAGATTGCCAACGCGGATGCGCACCTTGTCGTTCAGGCGAACGTTCAGCGAATCGATGCCCGGGAAGACGCGGCTGTTCCACGACCACAGGTTGAAGTCCAGCATCGTCATCGTCTTGGGCGTGTAGCTGCCCGGGTCGATGTCGTAGGCGTTGAGCAGGAAGCAGAAGTCGCGCTGAACCTCGTCGATCAACGGATGCCGGGCCTTCGGATGCGTCACCCAGAAACCCATCATGCCCATCGCCATCTGCGTCATCTCGTCGGCATGCGGGTGATACA
>JBBIVU010000024.1:0-21990 GCA_037439585.1 Roseateles sp.
CAGCACGGCATTGCGGTGCTGCCAGTGGGTGATCAGCGCCGCCTCCTCAGTGCCGGACAGCAGCAGCTTCACACCCACATCGTCCAGCGTCACGAAGGCCCCGACGCGCGGCTGCCCGTCCGTCGCTGCGCCGGTGCTGGCAAAGAAGCCCTCCGCGCCGGTGAGTTCGCGCCGTGCCGCCGGGAATTGCTCGAAGAGGTTGCGCCCCACGAAGCCTGGCACCTCGGGGCGGCGCGCCAGCGCCAGCCCATCGCTGCGCAGCAGCACGAGCGAGGTCGGCGTGCGCGGCACGAACAGGCTCTGAGTGTCTTGCAGGCGCTTCAGGTCGATCAGGGCTGCCACGAAGACGTGCTCACCCAGCGGCCGGGAGAGGCGCATCAGCAGGGGCAGGCGCAGCAGGTTGTCATCACCACGCCCCCCCAGGCGCAAGGGCAGGCCCAGCGAGATGCCCTCGGGCACAAGCCCCGACACCTGCTCGAACGCAGCGCTGCCCGCCAGCGTGGCGCCATCGTCTTCGGCCTGCGGTTTCAGGCGGCGCACCTTGCCTGTGGACGAGACGAGCACCACGTCGACCATCTGGTGCGAGCTGCTGCGCAGGTTTTCTGCAAACAGCACGAGCGCTGCATCGGCCAGGGGCTGCTCGTCGCGGCGGTTCAACAGCCAGAGGTCCACCCCTTGCAGCGCGCTCTCAGCCTGGTGCAGCACCGGCTCGGTCTGCATCGCCACCGCACGCACACCGCTGGCCAGCTCTTCGCGCTGCCGGGCGAGCAGCTCACGCGGCGTGCTGAGGGCATACCAGCCCACCACGATCCAGATCGTCACGATGACGGAACCGAACGCCAGCGCGGGCGCGAGCAGCAAGGCCCGTTCGCGCCAGCGGCGGTGGGCCAGGCGCAGGCGATCGGCTTCGGGCTTCAGGTCTGCGGTCGGAATGACAGCGCTCCTCGGCGGCTGGGTGGGCCGAATCATGGTGCGCCGCGACAGGCCACGGGCACTGGTTTACCCGAGGAGGGGCATGCCGGCTCACGCCGCCGTGAACAAGTCGGCGTGTTGCTCGCGCAGCAGCTTCTTCTGCACCTTCCCCATGGCGTTGCGTGGCAACTCGGCCGCGACGATGACGCGCTTGGGCACCTTGAATCCGGCGATGCGACCCTTGAGCGCCTGGATGAGCCCCTCGGGCTCGGGCGGCGTGCCCGGCTGCGGCGTGACGACGGCCACCACGGCCTCGCCGAAGTCCGGGTGCGGCACGCCGATGACGGCCGACTCGCCCACGCCCGGCAGCTCGTTCAGGAAGCCTTCGACCTCCGCCGGGTACACGTTGAAACCGCCGCTGATGATGAGGTCCTTGCTGCGGCCGATCAGCGTCAGGTAACCGCCCGCGTCCACGCGGCCCACGTCGCCGGTCTTGAACCAGCCGTCGGCGGTGAACTCCTCGGCCGTCTTCTCGGGCATCTGCCAGTAGCCGCTGAACACGCTGGGGCCGCACACCTGCACGTGGCCGATCTCGCCCACGGCACAGGACCCGCCCGCGTCGTCGACGATGCGCAGGCCCACGCCTGGGAGCGCAGGGCCCACGGTGCCGCCCACGCGCTCGCCGTCCTCGGCACGGCAGGGGTTGGAGGTGAGCATCAGCGTCTCGCTCATGCCGTAGCGCTCCAGGATGAGGTGGCCCGTGCGGGCCTGCCAGTCGCGCCAGGTCTCGATCAGCAGCGGCGCCGAACCGCTGATGAAGAGGCGCATGTGGCGCGTGTCGAGCTGCTTCTCCTGCAAGAGCCGCACGTACAGCGTGGGCACACCCATGAAGACGGTGGCCTCGGGCAGGCGCCGCGCCACGGCGGCGGCATCGAACCGGTTGAACCAGATCATGGGGCTGCCGTTCAGCAGCGCTCCATGGGACGCAATGAAGAGGCCATGCACGTGGAAGATGGGCAAGGCATGCAGCAGCACGTCGTTTGCCTGCCAAGCCCAAAACGCCTTCAGGGTCTGCGCATTGCTCAGCAGGTTGCCGTGGCTGAGCATGGCGCCCTTGCTGCGCCCGGTCGTGCCGCTGGTGTAGAGGATGGCAGCGAGGTCACCAGGCTCGCGGGCAACAGGCTCGTGCACATCGTTCATCTGCGAGGCGCGGTCCAACAGCGTGCCCGTGCGGTCGTCATTGAGCGTGAACACCCAACGCACGCCTCGCTGGAAGGCCAGCTTGCTGACCCAGCCAAAGTTGCGGCCCGCACACACCACCAAGCCCGGGGCGGCGTCCGTGATGAAGTGCTCCAGTTCGCTGGCCTGGTAGGCCGGGTTCAGGGGCAGGTACACCAGCCCTGCCCGCAGCACGGCGAGGTAAAGCATCAGGCCCTCGACGCTTTTGTCGGCGTGCACCGCCACGCGGCTGGCGGGAGGCAGGTCCAGCCGTGTCAGCCAGTTGGCCATCATCGCGCTGCCGCGCTCCAGGTCGCGCCACGCGTAGCGGGCCCCCTCGGCGTCGATGGCGGTGGTGTCGAGCCTGGCAGGAAAGCCGGCGCGCAGGGCGGTGTAAAGGTTCATGGGCCCGGGATTATCGAAGCGCTCCCTGACACGCCCGGGCGCAGCGGCGCGTCGGGCCGCCTTCACTGCCGCCGGGCGCGGCGTCAGCTCGCGTCGGGCAGTTGCAGCCAGCGCTGCAGGCGGGCGCGCAGCGCGGCGAAGTCCAGCGGCTTGGTCAGGTGCTCGTCCATGCCGGCCTCCATGCTGGCCGCCACATCGGCGTCCAGGGCGTGCGCCGTCAGCGCCAGGATGGGGAAACCGGGCAGGCTGCCCTCACGCTGCTGGGCCCGCAGGCGCCGGGCACATTCCAGGCCGTCCATGCCAGGCATCTGGATGTCCATGAGCACGAGATCGGGGGCGCATTCCGCGCAGGCCGACAGGGCTTCCAGGCCGTTCCTGGCCAGGCGGGCCTCCACGCCCATCAAGGACAGGAACTCCAGGGCCACGACCTGGTTGATGTGGTTGTCCTCGACCAGCAGCACCTGCGCCATTCGCAGGCCGCGGGACACCCCCCCGGAGCCTGGCTCCGGCACGCCGGCGCCACCGCCGTCGTCGATGGCGGCATTCAGCCAGAACGGAACCGCCACCGGCACTGGCTCGGGCAACCTCGACTTATCCATCCCCACGTCCTCATCCAGTCTGTTGTTATTTGGCCTTGTGGACCATGGCTCATTGTTGCCTCAGGCGGTGCTGCGGCGCAACCGCGGGCCCCACAAATGCGGTGCGCCCGAGCGGGCCCTGTGTGCTGACACGTTTCGTCAACCGGCCTCCCTACACTGCTGGCCTTCGTCGTTTTTGGCTCTCCCCCTCCAATGTCTGACGGTCTGATCCGCATCCGAGGTGCTCGCCAGCACAACCTCAAGAATCTCGACCTTGACCTTCGCACGGCGGAGTTGACCGTCGTGACCGGCCCCAGCGGCTCGGGCAAGTCCAGCCTGGTGTTCGACACCCTGTACGCCGAGGGCCAGCGGCGCTATGTGGAAACGTTTTCAGCCTATGCCCGGCAGTTCCTGGACCGCATGGACCGGCCGGCCGTGGACAAGGTGGATGGCGTGCCGCCTGCCATCGCCATCGACCAGACCAACCCGGTGCGCACCAGCCGGTCCACGGTGGGCACGATGACGGAGCTCAACGACCACCTGAAGCTGCTCTATGCCCGCGCCGCCGAGCTCTTTGACCGCCAGACGGCGCAGCCGGTCAGGCACGACACGGCGCAGAGCATCTATTCGGAGCTGATGGCCCGAACCGTCCCGGGCGACCCGCGCCTGGTGCTGAGCTTCCCGGTGGAACTGCCCGGCGGCACCACGGCCGAGCAGGCCGAGCAATGGCTGTCGGCCAGTGGCTTCACGCGCATCCAGGCTCAGCGCGACGTGGGTGGCAAAACAGTGCTGGACGTGGTGGCCGACCGCTTCCGCATCCAGGGCGCCGACAGGCAGCGGGCCATGGAGGCCATCGAGCTGGGCTTGAAGCGCGGCGGTGGCCGGCTGACGGTGCACGCCGACGATGCGGGCGAGACCGTCTGGAGGTTCTCCACCGGCCTGCACTGCCCCGACAGCGACCTCCGCTACGCCGACCCGCAGCCGGCGCTGTTCTCCTTCAACTCGGCGTTCGGGGCTTGCGAGGCCTGCCGCGGCTTCGGCCGCGTCATCGGCGTGGACCTGGGGCTGGTCATCCCCGACGAGCGCAAGACGTTGCGCAACGGCGCCATCAAGCCCATGCAGACGCCGGCCTGGAAGGACTGCCAGGACGACCTGTTGAAGTACGCCGGCGAGGCCGGCATCCCGCGCGACACGGCCTGGAAGGACCTGAGCGCCGCCCACCGCGACTGGGTCATCAACGGCACGCCGAACTGGAACGGCAACTGGAACAAGCAGTGGTACGGGGTCAAGCGCTTCTTCGACTACCTGGAGAGCAAGGCCTACAAGATGCACATCCGCGTGCTCTTGTCCAAGTACCGCAGCTACACGGAGTGCCCGTCGTGCCGCGGCGCGCGGCTGAAGACCGAGGCGCTGCTGTGGCGCGTGGGCAGCAAGCCGCTGGCCGACGCGGCGCTGCCCGCTGAACTGCGCTTCCTGCCCGTGGGTGTGGACTGGACCCGCGAGCAGCTCGAGGCGCTGCCGGGCCTGAGCCTGCACGACCTGATGCAGCTGCCCCTCCAGCGGCTGCGCGATTTCGTTGACGGCCTGCAGCTGCCCAGCACCCTGCTGGACGAAGCGCTGAAGCTGCTGCTGGACGAGATCCGCCACCGCAGCCGCTACCTGTGCGACGTGGGCCTGGGCTACCTGACGCTGGACCGCCAGAGCCGCACGCTGTCGGGCGGCGAGGTGCAGCGCATCAACCTCACCACCGCTTTAGGCACCAGCCTGGTCAACACGCTGTTCGTGCTGGACGAGCCCAGCATCGGCCTGCACCCGCGCGACATGGGCCGCATCGTGCAGGCCATGCAGCGCCTGCGCGACGCCGGCAACACGCTGGTGGTGGTGGAGCACGACCCGGCCGTCATGCTGGCGGCCGACCGCCTCATCGACATGGGCCCCGGCCCAGGCGAGAAGGGCGGTGCCATCGTGTTCGACGGCACACCCGAGCAGATCCGCGCGGCCGACACGCTGACCGGTGCCTACCTCGGCGCCCGCAAGCACGTGGGCATGGGCCTGAAGCGGCTGGTGGAAGAGAACACGCCCAAGCTCATCCTCGAAGGCGTGCGCGAGCACAACCTGCGCAACGTGTCCGTCGAGTTCCCGCTGCAGCGGCTGGTGGTGGTCACTGGCGTGAGCGGCTCCGGCAAGAGCACGCTGATGCAGGACGTGCTCTACCCCGCGCTGGCCCGCCAGTTCGGCAAGGCCACCGAGACGCCGGGTGCCCACGAGCGGCTGCTGGGTGCTGACCATCTGGCCGACGCCGTCTTCGTCGACCAATCCCCCATCGGCAAGACGGCACGGTCCAACCCGGCCAGCTATGTCGGCGCCTGGGACGAGATCCGCAAGCTGATGGCCGACACGCCGCTGGCCCGGGAGCGCAGCTACACGGCCAGCATGTTCAGCTTCAACGCCGGCGACGGCCGCTGCCCGACCTGCGGTGGCTCGGGCTTCGAGCACGTGGAGATGCAGTTCCTCAGCGACGTCTACCTGCGCTGCCCGGACTGCGACGGCAAGCGCTTCCGCGCCGAGATGCTGGACGTCAAGCTGTCGCTGAAGGACCGTGACCTGAGCGTGTCGGACGTGCTGGAGCTGACCGTCGCCGAGGCGGCAGACCTGTTCAGCGCGCACCGCGCCGTGCTGCTGAAGCTGCAACCCATCGTCGACGTGGGCCTGGAGTACGTGCGCCTGGGCCAGCCGGTGCCGACACTGTCCGGCGGCGAGGCCCAGCGCCTCAAGCTGGCTGGCTTCCTGGCTGAAGCCGCCAGCAGCCCGCGCTTCGGCGTGGCCAAGAAGGGCACGCTGTTCCTGTTCGACGAGCCGACGACCGGCCTGCACTTCGACGACATCGCCAAGCTGATGCGCGCGATGCGCAAGCTGTTGACGGCGGGCCATTCGCTGATCCTCATCGAGCACAACCTCGACGTCATCCGCGCGGCCGACTGGCTCATCGACCTGGGCCCCGAGGGCGGCGAGGGCGGCGGCGATCTGGTTTGCGTGGGCACGCCGGAGGCCGTCGCCCAGCACCCGACCTCACACACCGCCGCGGCCCTGCGCGACTACGCACTGCACATGGATTGCCCGGCAGTGGCGGTCGAGGAAGGCCGCCCGTTGCAGCAGCTCATCAAGGCCCGTCGCCAGGCGGACGAGGCCATCAAGATCGTCAACGCCCGCGAGCACAACTTGAAGGGCCTGAGCGTGGACATCCCGCTTGGCAAGTTCAACGTCGTGACCGGTGTGAGCGGCTCGGGCAAGTCCACGCTGGCCTTCGACATCCTGTTCAACGAGGGCCAGCGCCGCTACCTCGAATCCCTCAACGCCTATGCCCGCAGCATCGTGCAGCCGGCGGGCCGGCCGGAGGTGGATGCGGTGTGGGGCATTCCGCCCACCGTCGCGATCGAGCAGCGCCTGTCGCGCGGCGGGCGCAAGAGCACGGTGGCCACGACGACCGAGGTCTGGCACTTCCTGCGCCTGCTGTACGTGAAGCTGGGCGTGCAGCACTGCGTGCACGACGGCGCGCCGGTGAAGCCGCAAAGCGTGGAGAGCATCGCGGCGCAGCTGATGCGCGACTACCGCGGCCAGCACGTGGGCCTGCTCGCGCCGCTGGTGGTCAACCGCAAGGGCGTCTACACCGACCTGGCCAAGTGGGCCAAGGGCCGGGGCCACACGCACCTGCGCGTGGACGGCGAGTTCCTGCCCACGTCGCCCTGGCCGCGCCTGGACCGCTTCAAGGAGCACACGCTGGAGCTGCCCGTGGGCGACCTCGTGATCTCGCCCGACAAGGAGCCCGAACTGCGCGAGCTGCTGGCCAAGGCGCTGGATGCCGGCAAGGGCGTGCTGCACCTGTTGGCGCCACTCGATGGCCTGAGCGTGGAAGGCGGCGCGACGGGCGCGGGCGTGGGCACCGTGAAGGTGTTCTCCACCAAGCGCGCCTGCCCCGCCTGCGGCACCAGCTACCCCGAGCTGGACCCGCGCCTGTTCTCGTACAACTCCAAGCACGGCTGGTGCACCAGCTGCGTGGGCACGGGCCTGAGCCTGACGCGCGAGCAGCGCAAGGCGCTGGACGACAGCGTGCAGGCCGACGACAACCGGGGCCGCGAGCAGAGCTTCCCGTCCGAGGAGGCCGAGGTGGAAGGTCTGACCGATGCCCCCTGCCCCGACTGCCACGGCACGCGACTGAACGAGACGGCACGCTCGGTGGCGTTCGAAGACAAGGCCATCGGCGAAGTGGCCGCATGGAGCGTGGGCGAGGCCCGCACCTGGGTGAAGGGGCTGCGGCTGCAAGGCCGCGACGCCGACATCGCGCGCGACGTGGTGAGCGAAATCCTCGGCCGCCTGGAGTTCCTGGAAGAGGTCGGCCTGGGCTACCTGACGCTGGACCGCGCCGCACCCACGCTGTCGGGCGGCGAAGCGCAGCGCATCCGCCTGGCCGCGCAGCTGGGCAGCAACCTGCAGGGCGTCTGCTACGTGCTGGACGAGCCCACCATCGGCCTGCACCCGCGCGACAACCAGATCCTGCTGAAAGCACTGGCCACGCTGTGTGACAAGGGCAACACGCTGGTCGTCGTCGAGCATGACGAGGACACCATCCGCCGCGCCGACCACATCATTGACATCGGCCCCGGCGCCGGCAAACGTGGCGGCCGCGTCGTTGCACAGGGCACGGCAGCCGAGCTGGCGCTGCAGCCGGAATCGACGACCGGCCGCATGCTGGCCCGGCCGCTGATCCACCCCCTGCAGGACCGTCGCACCATCGACCCGGCCGCGCCCAAGCTCACCGTGCTGAACGCGGCGCTGCACAACCTCAAGAGCGTGACCGTGGACCTGCCCCTGCACCGCCTCGTGGCGGTGACCGGTGTGTCGGGCTCCGGCAAGTCCACGCTGGCGCGCGACGTGCTGCTGGCCAACATGGCCGTGGCCGTGCCGCTGCGCAAGGCACCAGCCCGATGGGCGGGCTGTGATGGCATCGAAGGCCATGCCCAAGTGGACCGCGTGCTGGAGGTCGACCAGACCCCCATCGGCAAGACACCGCGCTCCTGCCCGGCCACCTACATCGGCTTCTGGGACGCCATCCGCAAGCTCTTCGCCGAGACGCTGGAGGCCAAGGCCCGCGGCTATGCACCGGGTCGCTTCAGTTTCAACACCGGCGAGGGCCGCTGCCCGGGTTGCGAGGGCCAGGGCATGAAGACCATCGAGATGAGCTTCCTGCCCGACGTGAAGGTGCCCTGCGACCAATGCCACGGCCAGCGCTTCAACCCCGAGACGCTGGGCGTCAGCTGGCGGGGAAAAAGCATCGGCGATGTGCTGCAGATGGAGGTGGACGAAGCGGTGGAGTTCTTCGCCTCCATGCCGTCCATCGCGCACCCGCTGCAGTTGCTGAAGGACGTGGGCCTGGGCTACCTGACGCTGGGCCAGCCGTCACCGACGCTGTCGGGCGGCGAGGCGCAGCGCATCAAGCTGGTGAGCGAGCTGGTGAAGGTGCGCGACGATGTGACGCGGCGCGGGCAGAAGGCGCCGCACACGCTGTACGTGCTGGACGAGCCCACCGTGGGCCTGCACATGGCGGATGTCGAGAAGCTCATCCGCGTGCTGCACCGCCTGGTGGCGGGCGGGCACTCGGTGGTGGTCATCGAGCACGACCTGGACGTCATCGCTGAAGCCGACTGGGTGCTCGACCTGGGGCCGGAGGGCGGCGATGCGGGCGGCCGCATCGTCGTGGCCGGCACGCCGGAGCAGGTGCTGGCCAGCGGCAGCCACACCGGCGTGGCGCTCCAACCGGTGCTGGCGCGGGGAGGCTGAGGCTGGGGGTAGCTGCAGCCGGCCCCGAAAGGGTTTGGGCAGCGCCTGACAATCCTCACATGCCCCATGCCGTTTCCCTGCTGCGCACCGCGCGCCTGGCCCAGCTCACCACACCACCGACGGCGCACGGCGGCTTCAAGAGCGAGCGCTGCCAGGGCTGCCGGCTGGCCCCCATGCATTGCATGTGCGCCCTGCGCACGTCGGTTGCCTCGCGGGCGGCGGTGTGCCTGCTGATGGCCGACATCGAGCCGCTGAAGCCCACCAACACCGGCTGGTTGATTGCGGATGTGGTGGCGGACACGTTCGCATTCCGCTGGTCCAGAACCTCGCCCGACCCGGCACTCCTCGCGCTGCTGCGCGACCCGGCCTGGGACTGCTACGTGGTGTTCCCCGGCCAGTACGCGGCACCTGAGCGCGTGGTGGAGGCGGTGACGCCGCCGGCCAACGGCGCGGCCCGGCGGCCGCTGTTCATCCTGCTGGACGGCACGTGGACCGAAGCACGCAAGATGTTCGGCCACAGCCCTTACCTGAACGCCATGCCGGTGCTCAGCCTGGCGCCGGCCGAGGCCTCGCAGTACCGGCTGCGGCGCTCCCGCTGTGGCGACCATTTCTGCACCAGCGAGGTGGCCGCGCTGTGCCTCGCGCTGGCCGGCGACGAGGCGGCAGCCCAGACGCTGGACGCCTACCTGGGCGTCTTCACGCACCACTACCTGCAGGCCAAGAACCAACTGCCCGTGGCCTGGGGCAGCGAGGCGCACCAGCGCCTGGCCGCCGCCGGCCAGCTGCAGGTGCCGCAGGCACCACAAGCGGCCTGAGCCCACTGCGCCACCTGCGTCAGCGTGCCGGCTCGGCCCAGCGCAGGTGCACCACGCGGTAGCCGGCGGTCTTGAGCGACTGCAGCAGGAAGGGCAGCGCGCGGGCTGTCTGGTCTTGGGCGTCGTGCAGCAGCACGATGCCGCCGCCGCTCTTGGCCAACTGGCCCAGCAGCTTGGTGGCGAGCATCTGCGGGGTCTGGTCTGGCAGCCAGTCTTCGGCGCCGGCGTCCACCGACATGACCGTCACGCCCAGTTTCTCCAGCGCTTTCAGCAGCACGGGCGACTCGGCCAGGAAGGGGAAGCGGTAGGCCGGCGGCGCCTCGCCCAGCACCTCGGTGTAGGCGGCGAGCATGGCCTTCAGGTCGCGGCCCTGGGCCTCGGCCGGCAGCTCCGCGAAGTTGTCGTGCCGGTAGCCGTGCATGCCCACGCTGTGGCCGGCGTCGCGCACCTGACGGGCCAGCACGGGGTGGCGGGCCATGGGCTCGCCGTTCATGAAGAAGCTGGCTTGCACGCACTGGTCGGCCAGCGCCTTCAACACCTGCGGTGTGGACTCGGGGCGCGGGCCGTCGTCAAACGTCAGCACCACATCCATGGGCGCCAGGCCGGGCAGCGGGGCGTGCTGGGCCGTGCCCCAGGCGCCAGCCTCGCGCGGCAGCGTGAGCGTGCGCGAGGTGCCCAGCGCGTCGGGGGCGCAAGCGGGTTGTGCGGCAGCGGCCGCGAGCGCCAGGCTCATGAGCCAGCTCATCCATGGCCTCCAACGGGCGCAGCCTCGCCGTGGAACTCGGGGGCGTCTTCATGGTCGTGCGGGAAGGGCGCAAGCCAGGCCAGCACCACGGGCGGGATGGAGAAGAGCAGCACCCAGCCGAAGAAGCTCACATACTGGTGGCCCACCGCGTTCCACAGCAGCGCGCTGACGCTGCCCGTGCCCCACTTGGTGAGCGCCATCACGCCCGTGGCCATGGCGTAGTGCGCCATGCGGAAGGGCCCCGGGGCGATCTGCTGCATCATGTACAGCATGTGGCCCACCGAGCCCATGCCGAAGCCGAACTTCTCCAGCGCCACGATGACGGCGATGGTGGTGGTGTCGGTCGGCATCGTCTGCGCCAGGTAGAAGTAGGTCAGGTGCGGGATGTTGAGCACCAGGGCCAGCGTGAAGAAGCTGCGTGGCAGCGTGCGCCGGGCCACCAGAAAGCCGCCCAGGAAGGCGCCGGCAATGAAGGTGAGCGTGCCCACGGTGCCGTTGATGTGGCCCAGCGACTCGTTGTCCAGCCCCAGGCCGCCGGCGCTCACCGAATCGAGCAGAAACAGCGGGCCGAACTTCTCGATGAAGCCCTCGCCGAAACGGTAGAAAAAGATGACGGCCAGCATCATCCAGATCTGCGGCTTCTGGAAGAAGGTGAGCCAGGCCTCGACCGTGGCCTTGAGGCCGCCGGCCAGGCCCTGGCCCTGCAGCGTGGACGGCGAGCCCGGCGGCAGCACGCGCAGGTGGTGCACGCCGAACAGCGCCATCGCGGCCGCGGCGAGCGACACGACGATGACCCAGCACTGTCCCCAGCCCATGCCCTGCTGGTTGTGCAGGTAGCCGGTGAGCGACACCAGCAGGCCCGACGCGATGACCGCGCCCATGTTCCAGCACATGCCTTGCAGGCCGGAGTAGCGGGCCTGGTCGGTCTTGGAGACGGTGGTCATGAACACGCCGTCGGCGCAGGTGTCCTGCGTGGCGGACGCAAAGCCCACGATCCAGAAGAAGGCGAGCGACAGCCTGAAGAAGCCCTCCAGCGGCAGGCACAGCGCCACCAGGCCCAGCGCGGCAGCCATGGTGAACTCCATGCTGATGACCCAGAAGCGCTTGCTGCGCCCCACCTCCAGCAGCGGCGCCCACAGCGGCTTGAGCACCCAGGGCAGGTACATCTGCGAGGTGTAGAGCGCGATGTCCTCGTTGGACACCCCGAGGTTCTTGTAGAGGATGGCCGCCACCACGCCGACCATCACGTTGGGCAAGCCCATGGCCAGGTAGAGCGAGGGCACCCAGACGAGCGGGTGGCGGGAGGGCGAGGTCATGGGGTCTCCGTGGTGTTTTTTGTGATCGATCAGCGCGGGGCCGGGGTGGGCACAGGCGTCAGGGCCTGCAGCGCCGCCGACACGTACACCAGAGGCGCGTTCCAGTTGATGGCCACCTCGTTGCTGGCGTAGCTGCAGACGTGGTCCAGGTAGGCCAGCGCGGGCTGGGCCGAGGCGTAGCGCACGGGGCAGCCTTTTTCGTCCTGCCGGCCCGGGTTGGGGCCGCCGACGACAAAGCCCGGCACCGGTGCGGCCACACCGTCCGCCTCGGAGGGGCGGTGGTGCGGGTGCAGCGGCGGGTGGGTGCCGAAGCCGGTCACGTAGCTCTGGCCCAGCGGGTTGCGGCCCAGCACGTAGTCCAGCACCGCCTGAGCGGCGTCCAGCTGTGCGCGCTCGCCACCCAGCCGGTAGGCCTGGATGAGCATCAGCGCCTGGTTCAGCGCCTGGGCGTTGCTGCCCCAGCCGAAGTCGGGCGTCTGCATCGGCAGCCGGTAGGCCGAGGCCTGCCAGGTGGCGGCCAGCTCCGCGCCCAGGCCGCGCACACGGCGGGCCACGAGTTCAGCATCGGCCGGGTTCAGTTCGGCGCGGTGCTGGGCCAGGCTCACCCAGGGCAGGCCCGCCACGTCGCCCCAGCCGGGCACGCGGATGGGCTGGCGCTCCAGCGCCAGGGCCTCGCGGTAGGCAGGCTCGCGCGTGGTGAGGTAGAGCTCGGCGGCGGCCCAGGCGAATTCGTCGGCGAGCTTGTCGTCGCCGTACTCGCCGGTGTGCACGTCGGGCGGGTTCTTGAAGACCACGGTTGGGTTCGCTTGCGCCCAGCGCCACGCCGCCACGGCTGCGCTGCGCAGGCGGGCCGAGAAGCCCGGCCGCTGCGCCTCGAACGGATGAAACACGCGGCTGGCCTGGGCCATCACGGCAGCGAAGTCCAGCGCGGCGGCCGTGCCCTTGGCCACCACGTAGCGCGGCGCGCGGGACTGGTGCGGCATCACCATGCCGTCAAAGCCCAGGTGGGTGAGCTTGTTGTAGACGCCGCCGTCCGCCGGGTCCTGCATGGCCAGCATCCAGTCGAGGTTCCACAGCACCTCGTTGAGCACGTCGGGCAGGCCGTTGCCCGTCTCGGGAATGTTCAGGCGCTGCGCCTTGAAGACCTCGGGGAAGTGCTCCCACGCCGCCAGCAGCGTGTAGACGCTGATGCCGGAGTTGACGATGTACTTGTTGTAGTCGCCCGCGTCGTACCAGCCCTTGGGGGCGGCAAGGCGCGTGCCCTCGGGCCGCTCGGCGCTGGCGGCGGAGGCGTGCACCAGCACCTCGGTGTCGGGGTGGCCGGCCGGGCGCGCCCAGGGGCCGGCGTGGCGGGCCTCCAGCGCGGTGCTGGCGCGGTTGAAGTAGAAGGCCTTGAGGGCCCCGGCGGTGAGCGCGGCCTGGGGCTCGGCGGCGATGCGGACGCGGGCGGTGGCTGACTGGCCGTCCACGCGCAGCTCGTACTCGCCGGGCTCGGTCAGCGCCGAGAAATCGGCCAGTCGCACCGCCTGGCCGGCAGGCGCCCAGGTCTGCGCGGCACCCACGCGGCCACGCAGCACCACCTCGCCGCTGCCCACGCGCACCAGGCGGAATTCATCGCCCGCCTCGGCCGGCAGCGCCGCCCACTTGGCGGCGCCAGGCAGGTGGCCCAGCTGGTTGACGGCCACACCGGGCACCTGGGCAGCGGCCTGGCCTCCCCCTGTGAGGGCAGCCGCCACACCGAGAAGACAGCAGGCTGCGAAGGACGGCGACGGGCGACGGGGCATCGGGAGCGGGCGGAGATGGGGTTTCATGTCGATGGAAAATTATGACAACGCTGTCAATTGTGACTATTGGGGTCTGTGCCCAGGCGCAAGCCGCCGCTGGACAGGGAGAGGGGTGCGGCGGCGGCCCTCGGCATGTCGGCCTGGCGCGGCCTCAGGCGGCCCAGCGCAACGTGACCCCGTCCGCCTGCACGGGGCTGCGGCGGCCGTCCACGTCCAGGGCCCAGTCGCGCAGCGCGCCTTCGGTCACCTGGGCCGTGTACTCGCCCCCCGTGCGGTGGACGGTGCCGCGTGCAGCCACGCTGCCATCCAGCCCCACCACCGTGAAGGCAGCGCTCGCGCCGTCCGCCAGCTCGAACACGCGCAGCACGGTGCCGCGGGCGTGGTCGTAGTCCGGCTTCTCGGTCTCGGCGCCCCAGGCGATGACGCTGCCCGGCGCGGCGTACAGCGGCAGGCTCAGGAAGCCATGCGTCTCGCGGTGCCAGCGGCCGCCCTGCTTCTTCTCGCCGCTCAGCAGGTGGGTCCACAGGCCTGCACCGTCGGAGCCCGGCAGGTAGAAGTCCACCTCGCCGCTCTCGGTGAACACCGGCGCCACCAGCAGCGAGGCACCCAGGTGGTACTGCCGATCCAGCGTGGCGCAGGCCGGGTCTTGCGGGTGCTCCAGCAGCATGGCGCGCATCAGGGGCACGCCGGTCTGCGTGGCCTCGTGCGCGGTGGCGTAGAGGTAGGGCATGAGCTGGTGCTTGAGCCGCGTGAACACGCGCAGCACGTCGCAGCTTTCTTCGTCCACCAGCCAGGGCACGCGGTAGAAGCTGCTGCCGTGCAGGCGGCTGTGCGAGGACATCAGGCCGAACTGGATCCAGCGCTTGTAGACGGCCGGCGGCGGGTTGCCCTCGAAGCCGCCGATGTCGTGGCTCCAGAACGCGAAGCCGCAACTGGTGAGCGACAGGCCGCCGCGCAGGCTCTCGGCCATGCTCTCGAACGTGCTCCAGCAGTCGCCGCCCCAGTGCACCGGGAAGCGCTGGCCCGACGCGTAGGTGGAGCGGGCGAAGACGATGGCGTCGCTGCCCTGCACCTCCTGCAGCAGCTCGAACACGGCCTCGTTGTACTGAAGCGCGTAGAGGTTGTGCATCTCGACCGGGTCAGACCCGTCGAAGTACTGCACGCCCTCGCTCGGGATGCGCTCGCCGAAGTCGGTCTTGAAGCAGTCTGCCCCCGTGGCCAGCAGGCGGCGCAGGTGGCCCTGGTACCAGGCCTTGGCCGCCGGGTTGGTGAAGTCCACGATGGCCATGCCAGGCTGCCACTGGTCCGTCTGGAACGTGAGGCCGTCCTGGGGGCCGCCTTTGCGCTTGATGAAGTAGCCGTGCTTGACACCTTCAGCGAACAGGGGCGATTTCTGCGCCACGTAGGGATTGATCCACAGGCTGATCTTCAGCCCCTTGGCATGCAGCCGCTTCAGCATGGCCTCGGGCTCGGGGAAGCCGCGCGGGTCCCAGGCGAAGTCGCACCACTGGAACTCGCGCATCCAGAAGCAGTCGAAGTGGAAGACCGACAGCGGCAGCTCGCGGCGGGCCATCTCGTCGATGAAGTGGGTGGCCGTGGCCTCGTCGTACTGCGTCGTGAACGAAGTGGTCAGCCACAGGCCGAAGCTCCAGGCCGGCGGCAGCGGGGCGCGGCCTGTCAGCGCTGTCAACCGGGACACGACATCCTTGGGGCTCGGGCCGGCAATCACGCAGTAGTCCAGGCTCTCGCCCTCGCGGCTGAACTGCACGCGGGCGACCTTCTCCGAGCCCACCTCGAAGGACACCGGGCCGGCCTCGTTCACCAGCACGCCGTAGCCGCGGTTGGTCAGGTAGAAGGGCACGCTCTTGTAGACCTGCTCGCAGGCGGTGCCGCCGTCCTTGTTGGTGTTCTCCACCACCTGGCCGTTCTTGACGAAGGGCGTGAAGCGCTCGCCCAGGCCGTAGACGTTCTCGCCCACGCCCAGCGTGAGCTGCTCGTGCACGTGGTTGCCCTTGGCGCCCCACTGGACGTAGCCCAGACCGCGCCAGCCGCTCTGGGTGAGCACGCGGTCACCCTCGCGGAAGGTGAGGCTCCAGCCCTCGCCCTTCTTCACGTCCACCGAGATGGGGCCGGAGGTGAGCGTGGCCTTGGCCTCGCCGTCCACGACCTGCACGGCCGGGTGGCTGGCGCCCACCATGGGGATGTGCAGGCGCGGCGCCTGCGAGGCGGTGTGGTGCTCCACGCTGACGCGGATGACGCCGGGCAGCGGCGAGCTGAGCGTGACCGTGAGCGTGGGGCCTTGCAGCGTGTCGCCGCGGTGCTTGATGGGGCGCGTCGTGGCGAGCACGACGAGGCGGTCTGCGTGGGCTTGCACCTCGTAGGCCTCGGCCGCGTAATGCGCGGCAACGCCGGGTTGCAGCATCCACTGTCCGTCAGTGAACTTCATGAATCGATCCTTGTCGTCTCCGGGGTCGGGCAGGCCTGGCTTGCGCCTGCGCGGCGTTGTTCGAGGCCGCGGCAGTCATCGCTGCAGCGTCCAAACACAGCCACAGGGGCACGGAGCCACAGAGAAGGCAAGCCCATCGCCTCTGTGTCTCGGTGCCTCTGTGGCTTTGTTCGAGGGTTCTCATGTCAAGCCAGCGGAGGCGCGGGGCAGTGCTGGCGGATGTAGTCGCCGTGCTCCGGCATGCCGGCGGCGGTCTGGGCGATGGCCTGGCGCAGCCGGGCAAAGTGCTGCAGCAGGGCCTGGGGGTCGATGTGGCTGACAAACGGGTCGTGGCTTTCGGGCCGCAGGCCCAGCCCGAGGAACAGGCTCACCCACGACGGCTCGGCAAAGCTCTCGGGGTCGAGGATGGCCACGCGGCCGCTCTCGCGGAACAGCGCGATCTGGTGGGCCAGGTTGTCTGGGATCGGCATGGCCGCGCAGCAGCGCCACAGCTCGCTGTCACGCCGCTCGGTGAGCTTGTAGTGCAGCACGATGAAGTCGCGCGTGGACTCGTACTGCCGCGCCATCAGCCGGTTGAATTCCGCCGCCAGGTGGGGCTTGAACTGCCGGTCCGGGAAGAACTGGATCAGCCGGCCCACGCCGTCCATGATGAGCTGGATGCTGGTGCTCTCCAGCGGCTCCAGGAAACCCCCGGCCAGGCCGATGGCCACCACGTTCTTCACCCAACCCGCCTTGCGGCGCCCGGTGGTGAAGCGCAGCTGGCGGGGGGTGTCCAGCGCGGGGCTGTCCAGGCCCGCCAGCAGCGTGGCGGCGGCTTCGTCGTCACTGATGAAGTGGCTGCAGTACACGTGGCCGTTGCCCGTGCGGTGCTGCAGCGGGATGCGCCACTGCCAGCCTGCCGCCTTGGCGGTGGAGGTGGTGAAGGGCGTCAGCGGCGCCACGCGCTCGCTGGGCACGGCCAGGGCGCTGTTGCAGGGCAGCAGCGCGCTCCAGTCCTCGTAAGGGCTCTGCATCGCGCCGCCGATGAGCAGCGCGCGGAAGCCCGAGCAGTCGATGAACAGGTCGCCCTCGATGCGCCGGCCGTCGGCCAGCTTCACGGCCGCCACGAAGCCGTCCTCGGGCCGCAGCTCCACGTCCACGATCAACCCCTCCAGCCGCTGCACGCCGCGCGTGGTGGCGTACTCGCGCAGGTAGGCGGCGTAGAGGCCGGCGTCGAAGTGGTACGCGAAGGAGTAGGCATTGGCCGCCGAGGGAGGGCCGTCCACCGGCGGCGTGAAGCGGTTCTGGCGCGCCATCACGGTGGAGGTGGACCAGTCCTCGTAGCCCGGCAACCCGTCCACGATGGCCGACAGCCGCAGCCAGTGCTGCCAGGGCGTGCGGCCATCGATGGCTGGGCCGAAATCGCCAAAGCCGTGGAAGAAGCGGTGGCCCACACGGCCCCAGTCGCGGAACTCGATGCCCAGCTTGAAGCTGCCCTGCGTGCGCTTGACGAAGTCCGCGCCGTCCAGGCCCAGCGTGCGGTTGTAGGCCCGGATGGGCGGCAGCGTGGCCTCGCCCACGCCGATGGTGCCGATGTCGGGCGACTCCACCAGCACGATCGCGCAGGCTGCAGGCCCGCCTGCATGGGCGAAGCGCTGGGCCAGCGGCGCAGCGGCCATCCAGCCGGCGGTGCCGCCGCCCACGATGACGATCTTGCGGAGGGAAGGGTTGGACATGGCTTGTCTCGGGCCAACGGCAATTCTTGTGGTGCTCGCCGTGCCCGGCAGGCGGCGCGATCTTCGGCGAGGCGCCCCACATCGCGATAGGGGTCAACACCGTATTTGCTTCGTTCGACGGCCGAACTAATATGCCTTCACAAGGCTCCCTCCTCAACCAACGCGGGGCCGCAGCACACAGGAGACAAGGTGCAGGCAGAAGCCACCGGCAGCCAACAGCTGCTCAAGGTCATCCATCGCATGGCACTGGTGAGGCGCCTTTGTGCCCACCCGGGGCTGTCGCGCGCCGACCTGGCCGGTGCCGTGGGCCTGACCAAGTCCACCGTCAGCCTGCTGGTGCGCGAACTCATCGGCGAGGGCTGGCTGGTGGAACGCGAGGTCGTTGCCACGGGCGACCTGGGCCGCCGCCCCACGCCGCTGTTCATCGACCCCGACCGCCTGCTGCTGCTGGGCGCCGAGGTGGGCATCGAATCGGTGCGCGTGGTGGCCACCTCGCTGACCGGCGAGGTCAAGGCCTGCACCGTGGCCAACTACCGCGCCAGCCGCACGGCCGAGGCCTGCATGTCCACCCTGGCCACGGCCCTGCTCAAGCTGCACAAGCAGCTGGACGCCCACCAGCAGATCCTAGGCCTGGGCGTGGGCCTGCCCGGCGGCGTGAACGAGGCGCGCGGCGTGCTGCACTTTGCCCCCAACCTGGGCTGGCGCGATGTGCCCGTGGGCACGCTGCTGGCCGACAAGCTGCAAGGCACCGCCCTGGCCGGCGTGCCGCTGTTCATCCAGAACGAAGCCGATGTGGCAGCCCTGGGCGAGCGGGAGTTCAACCCCGCGCCGGCGTCCGACCCGCTGCTCTACGTCTCCATCAACCAGGGCCTGGGTGCCGGCGTCATCGTGGGCGACCGCCTGCTCACCGGCAGCCGCGGCTTTGCCGGTGAGGTGGGCCACATGGTGCTGCAACTGAACGGCCCGCGCTGCTCCTGCGGCCGGCGCGGCTGCGCCGAAGCGCTCATCGCCACGCGCGCCATGCTGGGCGGCAACGAGAACGGCGACGCGGCGCTGCGCTCGCTCGCCGAGGTGCGCGCGCACCTGGTGGATGACGACCCCGAAACGCGCAAGGCCGTGTCGTCCGCCGGCCGCTACCTGGGCGTGCTGCTGCAAAACCTCGCCACCGCCTACGACCCCGCCGCCATCGTGCTGGGCGGCTCGGTGGTGGAGCTGGGCGAGCCGTTCCTGAGACCTGCACTGGACACCTTGCTCGACTACGCCACCGCCGCCAGCCTGCCGCCGCCCAGCGTGCGCATCTCCCTGTTCGGCGCCAACGCCGTGGCCGTGGGCGCTGCTGCGCTGGCGCGCTACCGACTCACGCATCCCACACTGCCACTGGCCGACAGCAGCGCCGTCACAGCCGATGCCGAGGAGGCCGTCTGATGCCCCCCGGCATCGATCACAGCACCTCGGAAACCCAGCGGCAGTGGCAACGCAGCGCGTCACGCCTGCCGACGCGTTCGCCCAGGCACCGCTGCCGATGCAGCCGCCGATCGGGCTCATGACGCAGGGCATGAACTGCACCGGCCGCTGCCGCTCAGCGCAGGGCAGCTGAACGCCCCGACCCTCATGCCCTCTTCAGCCGGGTGCCTTTCGACAAGGGCCGGGCGTCTCACACAGCCCCACCGGACCTTCTGATGAAGCCCACCTCCTCCCTCCTCGCGGCAGCACTCGCCTGCCTGCTCACCGCCCAGGCCGCCCTGGCCGGCGAGGCCCCGCGCCTCGTCAGCCGCGACGGCCGCCACGCGCTGCTGGTGGACGGCAAGCCCTTCCTCATCCTCGGTGCCCAGGCGCACAACTCCAGCAACTACCCCGGCGCCCTCAAGCCCGTGTGGGATGCAGCCCGGGACCTCCAGGCCAACACCGTGCTGATGCCGGTGGCCTGGGAGCAGGTGGAGCCCGTGGAGGGGAAGTTTGATTTCAGCTTCGTCGACACGCTGGTGAAGGAAGCGCGCCAGCAGCAGAAACACCTCGTCCTTCTGTGGTTCGGCACCTGGAAGAACACCAGTGCGCAGTACACACCGGAGTGGGTCAAGCTCAACCCCCAGCGCTTCCCGGCCAACCTCGACCCCGAAGGCAAGCCCAACTACAGCCTCAGCCCGTTCGGTGCCGAGACGCTGAAGGCCGACAAAAAGGCCTTCGTCGCCTTGATGGGCCACCTGAAGAAGATCGACGCCACCGACCGCACCGTGCTGATGGTGCAGGTGGAGAACGAGGTGGGCACCTACGGCCTGGTGCGCGACTTCGGCAAGGCCGCGCAGGCCGCGTTCGACCAGCCCGTGCCCGCCGCCGTGTTGGCGCGCCAACAGCCCAAGGCGGCCGCCAGCGGCAGCTGGCGCGAGGTGTACGGCCCCTACGCCGACGAGTACTTCCACGCCTGGGCCATTGCCCGCTACATCGGCGACATCGCCGCCGCCGGCCGCGCGGTGTACGACCTGCCCATGTACGTCAACAACGCGCTGCGCAACCCGCTGGAGCAGCCGCCCAAGCCCTGGAACAAGGACTTCGCCAGCGGCGGCCCCACGCACGACGTGATCGGCATCTACAAGGCCGCAGCGCCGGCCATCGACATCGCCAGCCCCGACATCTACAGCCCCGAGTCCGCGCAGGTGAACGCCAACCTGGGCCTGTTCCAACGCACCGACAACCCGCTGTGGGTGCCCGAGATCGGCACCAAGCCCGCCTACGGCCGCTTCCTGTACGCCATGCTGGGGCGCGGCGCCATCGGCGTGTCGCCGTTCGGCATCGACTACTTCAACTACACCAACCACCCGCTGGGCACGCAGGCCACCGACAAGACGCTGGTGGAACCCTTCGAGCGCGTGTACCGCATGTTTGCCCCCATGCAGCGCCTGTGGGCGCAGTGGGCGTTCGACGGCAAGACGCAGGGCATCGCCGAAGGCGACGACCGCCAGCCCCAGCAGCTGAACTTCCCCGGCTGGACGGCCAAGCTCAGCTACCGCCTCGGCCGCTTCGGCGAAGCCGCCTGGGGCGGCGAGTTCGCCAAGCCCGCCCCGGGCACCGAGGAGCCCAACGGCGGCGCCGCCTTCGCGCAGATCGGGCCGGACGAGTTCATCGTCATCGGCCACCGCGTGCGTGTGCGCATGGAGCCGGCCGAAGGCACGAGCGGCCTGATGCTGCGCGCAGAGCAGGGCCGCTTCGACGACAAGGGCCGCTGGGTGATGGAGCGCGTGTGGAACGGCGACCAGGTGGACTACGGCCTGAACCTGCCGGCCGAGCCCGTGATGCTGAAAGTGAAGATGGGGCGCCCGAGATGAGCTCCCCCCCTACCGGCTTCGCCGGCCCCCTCGAGGGGGCGCTGCCAGTGGCCCGGCAAAGCCGGTTCCACGGCAGCCGCTGGAGGAGGCGGCTGCTGCGCGCCGCCCTGGCGCTCGGCTGCTGTGGGGTCATCTCGTCACACGCAGCCGAGCTCCTTCTGCACTACGCCACCCCCGCGCCGGACACGGCCCAGGGCTGGGAGCAGCAAGCCCTGCCCATTGGCAACGGGCGGCTGGGCGGGATGCTGTTCGGCCAGGTGGCGCGCGACCGGCTGCAGTTCAACGACATCACGCTGTGGACGGGCGACCGGCAGACCATGGGCGCCTACCAGCCCTTCGGCGACGTGGTGCTCACGCTGGACGGCGCGGACGCGCCCGTGACGGGCTACCGCCGCACGCTGGACCTGGCCCGCGCGGTGAACCGCCTGACCTACCGCCAAGGCGGCGTGCAGTTCGAACGCGTGGCCCTGGCCAGCCACCCGGCGCAGGTCATCGCCTGGCGGCTGACGGCCAGCACACCCGGCCGCTACCACGGGCGCATCGCGCTCACCGACCGGCACGGCGCCGCGCTCAGTGCCACCCACCGCACGCTCACTGCCGTGGGCCAGCTGCCCAACGGCCTGGCCTATGTCAGCCAGCTGCGCATGCTGAACGAGGGCGGCACGGTCACTGTCGAGGGCGACACGCTGCGCTTTCGCGGCGTGACAGCGCTGACGATCCTGCTCGGCGCCGGCACCAGCTTTGCCGACGGCCAGCCGCCGCTGCCCCGCGTGCAGCAGCAACTCGCCGCAGCGCCACGCTGGCCCCAGCTGCGCGCAGCACACGAGCGCGACGCGGGCGCCCTGCTGGGCCGCGTGCAGTTGAGCCTGGGCGGCACAACAGCCGAGCGCCGCGCGCTGAC
>JBBIVU010000025.1:0-21699 GCA_037439585.1 Roseateles sp.
CGATGTAGACCTCCGCGCCCAGCTTCTGGAACTCGGCGTAGTTGTCAGCGGCGTCTTCCACTTCGGTCGGGCAGTTGAAGGTGAAGGCGGCCGGCATGAAGATCAGCACGGACCACTTGCCCTTCAGGGACTCGTCGGACACGGTGATGAACTTGCCGTTGTGGAAGGCTTCGGTCTTGAAGGGTTGAACTTGGGTGTTGATCAGGGACATGGTTTCTCCAGTGGGGGCTGGGGTGGATGGGATAGAAAGAACTATATAGACTTTGCTTTTTCAGTTGAAAACATTTATCAAATCAGCATTATTGCTTGGGCCTATCGGGGCCGATTGACTCAGGTGTCATAGGGGCAGTCACAGAGCTGGTGCAGCGCCCGCTTGGCGCGCAGCTGTTGCGTCGCGACGGTTCCCTTGATCGCGAAACCGGCGGACGCCGTGTCGCGCTGCACCGGTGAGCCCAGCACATCTCCCTGACGATTCATGACGGCACTGACGATGAGGGTGTTGCCCGAGTTCCCGCGCCCCAAGGCAACGGCGATCTCTCCGCTCGCAAGCTTACCCAAGGTACCTGGCGGCAACATCCCCAGCTCATGGACGAGCAGCGCCGGCCGCGCCGCAAGGCCGCCGCAGCTGGCCAGCCTGGCGAGAAGGATCCACCAGGCGCAGCAGCTGAGAGGCCTCGGTGGGGTCGGGCTGGTGTTGCGGATCGCCGCCGCGCCTGGGCTGTTCATCGTGCTGGACCAGGGCGGCGCACGCAGCAGCACGGACAGCCGCGTCTGCAACACCTCCCAACGCGCGAAGCAGTCCTTGCCTTGCCGCCCCGTCATCGGTACCGCGGCGCGACGGGTCCTTCAACTCATCCCCAGGTCGACGAAGACGCCGCAGGCCAGCATGGCCTCGTGCATCTGCTCGTTGGGCAACCTCTGTCCCTTGGCGAGCGGCAGATTGCCCTCGGCGTCCCGCACCCCAAAGGGCAGCGGGGCACCGACCTTGAGCTGGCCGCCAACTTGTTGAGGCGAAACGAGTTTCACGTCCGGATGATGACCGGACTTGGCGCTGACGGGTTCAGCCGATGGAAGCTGCCAACACACGGACGACCTCGTCCTGCTGGGCCTCCGTCAGGTCGGCGCTCATCGGCAGGCTCATGACGCGGCGGGCGGCCGCAATGCTGTTCGGGCAGGCGTCGGGGTGACCGTACTTGGCGTAGGCGGGTTGGTGGTGCAGCGGCCGCGGGTAGTGCACCGCTGTCGGGATGCCGGCCGCCTTGAGCCGGGCCTGCACGGCCTCGCGGTCGTCAACGAAGACGGTGTACTGCGCCCACACGCAGTCACGGTCATCGCGCACGGCCAGCAGTTGCAGGCCTGGCGCGGCGGCCTTGAGCTTGTGTGCATAGGCACGCCCAAGTTCCAGCCGGCGGGCGATTTCCCAGTCGAAGCGATCCAGCTTGCCGAGCACGACGGCGCACTGCAGCGTGTCCATGCGGCCGCCCACGCCCAGCCGCGTGTGCAGGTAGCGCTGGCTCTGGCCGTGAGTTCGAATCTCGCGGCAGGCCTGGGCGAGCCGGTCGTCGCTCGTGAAGATGGCGCCGCCGTCGCCATAGCAGCCCAGCGGCTTGCTGGGGAAGAAGCTGGTGCAGCCGAACGTGGACAGGTTGCAGCTCTTCTTCGTCTTGTATGAGGCGCCGAAGCTCTGCGCGGCGTCTTCGATGACGGCCAGGCCGTGCTTGCTCGCAATCGCGTTGATGGCGTCCATGTCCGCCACCTGGCCGTACAGGCTGACCGGCATGATGGCCTTGGTGCGCGGCGTGATGGCGGCTTCGATCAGCGTCGCGTCGATGTTGGCCGTGTCCGGCTCGATGTCGACGAACACCGGCACGCCGCCGGCCAGCACGATCATCTCGGCCGTCGCCGCGAACGTGAACGGGCTGGTGATGACCTCGTCGCCCGGCTGCAGGTCCAGCGCCATCAGGCAGATCAGCAGCGCCTCGGTGCCGCTGGCCACGCTGATGCAGTGCCTGGCGCCCGTGTAGGTGACCAGCGCCTGCTCCATGGCCTTGACCTCGGGGCCGAGGATGTACTGGCCGTGGTCCAGCACGGCCTGGATGCGGGCGTTGATGTTGTCGCGCAGAGCCGCGTACTGGCTCTTGAGGTCGATGAAGTCCATCAGATCAGGTGCAAGGTTTGGCCGGTCAGGCGGTAACGGTCGCCGGTGTGCGGGCAGGTCGCTTCGACAGGCTCGGCGCTCTTCACGGGCAGGGCCAGCTTCTCGCCGAAGCGGCTCATCCAGCCGATCTGCTTCGCCGGCACGCCCACCATCAGCGCGAAGTCCGGCACGTCGCGGTTGATGACGGCGCCGGCGCCGATGAAGGCGTGGCGGCCGATGGTGGTGCCGCAGACGATCGTCGAGTTGGCCCCCAGCGTCGCGCCCTGCTTCACGAGCGTGCGGCGGTACTCGTCCTTGCGCGTGACGGCCGAGCGCGGGTTGTAGACGTTGGTGAAAACCATGCTGGGGCCGCAGAACACGTCGTCCTCCAGCGTGACGGCGTCGTAGACCGACACGTTGTTCTGGATCTTGACGTTGTGGCCGATGGTCACGTCGTTACCGACGAAGACGTTCTGGCCGAAGGAGCAGTGCTCGCCAATGCGGGCGCCGGCGGAGATGTGCACGAAATGCCAGACGCGGCAGCCGTCGCCCAGTTGGGCGCCGTCGTCGACGATGGCCGAGGGGTGGATGGTGGTGGCCATCTTCAGTAGTGCAACGGCAGATTGATGCGTTTGCCGTCGCGGGCGCTCATGTACATCGCGATCAGCAGCTCCAGCGACTTCAGGCCTTCGCGGCCGTCGGTCTCGGCCTGCGCCTCGCCGCGCAAGGTGTTGATGACGTTGTCGTAGTACAGCGGATGGCCGAAGCCGTAGACCGACGTGGTCTGGTAGCTCGCGTCGGCGATCTGTGCGTCCATCTCGTGCGGCGTGTCGAACTGCCAGTGCGTGATCTCGTTGACGGCCACGCCACCGATGCGCACCGAGCCCTTCTCGCCCAGCAGCGTGATCGAGCCTTCGAGGTTCTTCGGGTAGGTCAGCATGCTGACGTTGACGGTGCCCATCGCGCCGTTGCGCCACTTCAGCGCCGCCACGCCGCTGTCTTCCACCTCGATGTTGCGCGCCAGCGTGCCGGTGTAGGCCATGACGCTCTCCACCGGGCCGACGATCCAGTCCAGCAGGTCGATGTAGTGGCTGGCCTGGTTCATGAACGCGCCGCCATCGAACTCCCAGGTGCCGCGCCAGTCGGCGCTGTCGTAGTAGGCCTGGGGGCGCGTCCAGAACACGTTGACGGCCACGTTGTAGAGCCGGCCGAAGCGGCCTTCGGCCACAGCGCGCTTGAGCAGCTGCAGCGTCGAGTTGCGGCGGTTCTGCTTGACGACGAACAGCCGCACGCCGGCGTCGTCGCAGGCCTTGACCATGGCCAGGCCGTCCTGCCAGCGCGTGGCCATGGGCTTCTCGGTCATCACATGCAGGCCGGCCGCGGCGGCCTCGATGGCCTGGCGCGGATGCAGGCCGCTGGGCGTGGTCAGCACGATGCAGTCGATGGCCAACTCATCCTTGGCCGCGAGCAGTTCCGTCAGCGACGAAAAACCGCGGGCGCCCGTCTTGGTGACCGCAGAGGCCAGCGCATGGGCATCGGTGTCGCAGACGGCCACCAACTCGGCGCGGTCGGCGTGGCGCTGGACGGCTTCGATGTGGTTCTGCGCAATGCGGCCGCAGCCGATCAGCGCGAAGCGGACCTTGCGGCCCTGGACGGGCGGGCGGGAGGTGGGCATGGGCAATCTGGGGAACTCAAACCTTGGATTGTCAGACCTCCAGCGCCAGAAGTTCTTCGACCGTCTGCCGGCGACGGATCAGCCGGCTGGCCTCGCCGTCCACCAGCACTTCGGCCGCCAGGGGCCGGCTGTTGTAGTTGCTGGACATGGACGCGCCATACGCGCCAGCGTCGTGGATGACGAGCAGGTCGCCCACGGCAGCAGCCGGCAGCTCGCGCGTCAGCACCTCGCCGCCCGCACCTTGCGTGAACACATCGCCGGACTCGCACAGGGGCCCGGCCACCACCGTGGGCTGCAACGGCCCGCCCTGCCCGATGAGGCTCATCGCATGGAAGGCGCCGTACATGGCCGGGCGCATCAGCTCGTTGAAGCCGGCGTCCACCAGCACGAAGCGGTTGGCACCGGCGTTCTTCACCGCGCGCACCTCGGCCAGCAACACGGCACTTTCCGCCACGAGGTAGCGCCCCGGCTCCAGTTCCAGCGTGAGCGGGTGCCCCACCAGCGCCTCCGCGTCACGGCGTGCCGCGTCCCAGAGGCCAAAGTAGTGATCCACGTCGATGCCGGCATCGCCCTCGCGGTAGGGAATGGACAGCCCGCCTCCCGCCGAGATGGCGTGCAGGTCGTGCCCGGCGGCCACCGTCTCACCCACCAGGCCCACCATGGCCTGGCCGACCTGGGCCAGGTGCTCATAGTCCACGCCCGAGCCGATGTGCATGTGCAGGCCCACGAGCTTGAGCCCATGCTGGCGGATGGCTGCCAGGGCCACGCCCAGGTCGGCGTGCCAGATGCCGTGCTTGCTGTGCTCGCCGCCCGTGTTGGTCTTGTGGCTGTGGCCGTGGCCGAAGCCGGGGTTGATGCGCAGCCACACGGCATGGCCGGGCGAGGCAGCGCCCAGCTGATGCAGCATGTCGATGGAGCCGGCATTCACCGGGATGCGGTGCTCGACGACCGTCGCCAGCGTGGCGTGGTCCAGCAGATCAGCGGTGAAGACGATGTCCTCGCCGCCGGGCTCATAGCCTGCGGCCAGGGCTCGCAGGATCTCGCCACGGGACACCGAATCCACCTTCACGCCCTCGGCGCGCAGCACGCGCAGGATGTGGACGTTGGAGCAGGCCTTCTGCGCAAAGCGCACCACGTCGAAGCGCTTCAGCGAGGCAGCGCGCGCGCGGATGGTGGCGGCGTCGTACACCCACAGCGGCGTGCCATGTTCGGCGGCCAGGGCTTGCAGGCAGGTGGGAGTCAGGGCGGCGGGCAGGGGCTTGGTCATGGCGTGCAGCATGCCCGGCCACCCTCATTCAATCAAATTGAAATTCTTGTGCATGTGATTCAATCTTGATATGGACATCCAGCATCGCCACATCGAGGTTTTCCGCGCCGTGATGACGGCCGGCAGCGTCACGGGCGCGGCTGTCCTGCTGCACACCTCACAGCCCACGCTGTCGCGCGATCTGGCGCGGCTGGAGCAGCTGCTGGGCTACGCCTTGTTCGAGCGCGAACGCGGCCGCCTGCAGGCCACGGCGCGCGCACGGGCGCTGTTCGACGAGGTGGAGCGCAGCTTCCGGGGCCTGGCGCGCGTCATCGAGCGCGCGCATGCGCTGGGCCGCGACGAAGGCGCCGAACTGAGCGTGCTGTGCCTGCCCGCGTTGAGCCACGCCCTGCTGCCCGGGGCGCTCGCCGCCCTGCTCGCTGCCCATGCCGGCGCCCGGGTCGACATCACACCCGCCGAGCCCCCGCTGCTGGACGCCTGGATGAGCGAGCAGCGCTTCGACCTCGGCCTGGCCGAGCAGGCCACGCCGCTGCCCGGCGTGCGCGTGGAACCGGTGCTGGAGGCGGACGAAGTCGCGGTGCTGCCGGCGGGCCACGCCTTGGCGTCGCAGAACCGGCTGACGCTGGCGGACTTCGACGGGCAGGACTTCATCAGCCTGGCGGCCGACGACCCCTACCGCCGCGAGATCGATGCCCGCTTCGACGCCGCCGGCATCGCGCGGCGCCTGCGCGTGCAGACCCACAGCGCCGTGGCGGTGTGCGAGCTGGTGCGCGCAGGGCTGGGGCTGGCCATCGTGAACCCGCTGACCGCGGCGGCCTGCGCGGGCGAAGGCCTGGCGGTGCGGCCGCTGGCGGTGTCCATCCCTTACCGGGTCAGCGCGCTCATCCCGCTGCACCGGCCGGCGCAGCCGCTGGCAGAACGCCTGCTCAGCGCGTTGCGGTCGAGCGGACGACCTGGGGCTTCTCGCCGAAGCGCTTGACGATGCTGGCTTCGATGCCAGCGGCATCCAGGCCGCACAGGCTCATCAGCTTGACCGGATCGCCGTGCTCGACGAACTCGTCCGGCAGGCCCAGCTGCAGCACCGGGATGGCAATGCCCGCCGCATTCAAGGCCTCGGTGACGGCGCTGCCTGCGCCGCCCATGATGCAACCGTCTTCCACCGTGACGATGGCGTCGTGCGTGCGGGCCAGCTGCGCCACGAGCTCCGCGTCCAGCGGCTTCACGAAGCACATGTTGGCCACGGTGGCGTTCAGCCGCTCTGCGGCCGCCAGTGCCGGGTACAGCAGCGTGCCGAAGGCCAGGATGGCGATGCGCTCGCCCTGGCGGCGCACCTCGCCCTTGCCCCAGGCTTGGGCGGTCATCGCCTTGACCGGCGTGACCCCCGCGCCCGACCCGCGCGGGTAGCGCACGGTCACCGGGCCGTTGTGCATGAAGCCGGTGTACAGCGCCTGGCGGCACTCGTCCTCGTCGGCCGGCGTCAGCACTGCCATGTTGGGGATGCAGCGCGTGTAGGCGATGTCGTAGTTGCCGGCGTGCGTGGCACCGTCGGCTCCCACCAGGCCGGCACGGTCCAACGCGAACAGCACCGGCAGGTTCTGGATGGCCACGTCGTGCACCATCTGGTCGTAGGCGCGCTGCAGGAAGGTCGAGTAAATGGCCACCACGGGTTTGACGCCCTCGCACGCCAGGCCGGCGGCGAACGTGACCGAATGCTGCTCGGCAATGCCCACGTCGTGGTACCGCTGCGGGAAGCGCTTGTGGAACTCCACCATGCCCGAGCCCTCACGCATGGCCGGCGTGATGCCCACCAGGCGCGCGTCCGCCTCGGCCATGTCGCACAGCCAATCGCCGAAGACCTGCGTGAAGGTGAGCTTGGGCGGCGTGGCCGGCTTGACGAAGCCCACGGCGGGATCGAACTTGCCGGAAGCGGCGTGGTACTTGACCGGGTCGGCCTCGGCGAGCTTGTAGCCGGCCCCCTTCTTGGTGACGATGTGCAGGAACTGCGGGCCCTTCTTGTCGCGCAGGTTCTCCAGCGTCGGCACCAGGGAGTCGAGGTCGTGGCCGTCGATGGGGCCGACGTAGTTGAAGCCGAACTCCTCGAAGATCGTGCCGGGCACGACCATGCCCTTGGTGTGTTCCTCGAACTTGCGCGCGAACTCGTACAGCGGCGTGTTCTTGAGCACGCTCTTGGCGCCTTCACGGGCTGCTGCGTAGAAGCTGCCGCTCATCAGCCGGGCGAGGTACTTGTTCAGCGCACCCACCGGCGGGCTGATCGACATGTCGTTGTCGTTCAGGATGACGAGCACGTCGCCCAGCACGCCACCGTGGGCCACGCCGGCGTTGTTCAGCGCCTCGAAGGCCATGCCGGCCGTCATGGAGCCGTCACCGATGATGGCCACGGCCTTGCGGCTCTCGCCCTTGAGCTTGGCCGCCATCGCCATGCCGTGGGCAGCGGAGATGCTGGTGGACGAATGGCCGGTGCCGAAGGTGTCGTACTCGCTTTCGTCGCGGCGCGGGAAGCCGCTGATGCCGCCGATCTGGCGCAGCCCCGGCATGCGGTCGCGCCGGCCGGTCAGCACCTTGTGCGGGTAGGTCTGGTGGCCCACGTCCCACACCAGCCGGTCTTCCGGTGTGTTGAAGACGTAGTGCAGCGCCACGGTCAGCTCGACCGTGCCCAGGTTGGAGCCCAGATGCCCGCCGGTCTTGGAGACGCTCTCCAGCACGTAGGCGCGCAGTTCGTCAGCCACCCTCTTCAGCTCCGTGCGCGGCAGCCGGCGCAGGTCGGCGGGGCTGTCGATGCTGTTCAGCAGGTTGTAGTCCATGGCGAAGCTCTCAGGGGGTGTCCGAGCGAGGCTCAGTTGTCGCGCTCGACGACGGAGTCGGCCAGCAGGCTCAGATGGCTCACGTCCGCAAGGCCACTGGCTGCCAGCGCAGCCTTGGCCTCGGCGCGCAGCTGCTGGGCCAGCGCACGTGCGGCCTCCAGGCCGAGCACGCTGACATAGGTGGGCTTGTTGGCGTCCTGGTCCTTGCCAGCGGTCTTGCCCAGCACCTCGGAGTCCTGGGTCACGTCGAGGATGTCGTCCACCACCTGGAAGGCCAGGCCCAGCGCCGCGCCGTAATCGGACAGGCCGCGGGTGGCCTGCGCCGACGCCGGGCCGCAGGCCGCGCCCATCATCACACTGGCTTGCAGCAGCACACCCGTCTTGCGGCGGTGCATGTCGCGCAGCGTGCATTCGTCGAGCTGTTTGCCGATGCTGGCCAGGTCGATGGCCTGGCCACCGGCCATGCCGTCGTGGCCGGCCGAACGGGCCAGCAGCGAACACAGCCGGGCCTGCAGCGCCGGAGCGATGCCTTCGTCGGGCGTCAACACCTCGAAGGCCAGCGCCTGCATGGCGTCGCCGGCCAGCATGGCCTGGGCTTCGCCATAAGCCACGTGCGTGGTGGGCTTGCCGCGGCGCATGACGTCGTCGTCCATGCACGGCATGTCGTCGTGCACCAGCGAATAGGCGTGGATGAGCTCGACCGCGCAGGCCGCGCGCGTGGCGGCAAAGACATCGCCACCCACGGCAGCGCAACTGGCCAGCACCAGCAGCGGGCGCAGGCGCTTGCCGCCGCCGAGCACGGCGTAACGCATGGCCTCGCCCAACCCAGCGGGGGCACCAGCGGGCACGAGGTCGTCCAGTGCCACCTCGAAGGCGCTCAGCGAGGCCTGCGTCCAGCGCTCAAAGTCTTGTGCATTCAAGATTCCGGGCCCTCCCAGGCCTTCAGTTCGGCGCCGTCCAGCAGCTTCACCTGCTGTTCGACCGCCTGCAGCCGGCCGCGGCACAGGCCCAGCAGCTCGGCGCCACGCTTGTAGCTTTCGAGCAACCGGTCCAGCGGCAGCTGCTGCCCCTCCATCGCGGCCACCAGCCGCTCCAGCTCGTCGAGCGCCTGCTCGTAGCTGAGTTCGCTGCCATCGGGAGCGGCAGTCTTGGTGCGGGCGGAGGTCTTGGTCATTTCAAAACGCGAAACGGCAATTGTAGTCAGCGGGTTTCCCCCTGATGAGGGGCTCGACGTAACCGTCAGCATCGAGAGACAGGGATGAGTAGAATCCCTCCCCTCTCGCCCGGTCGCACACGACGTCACCCCGGGCTCCACCTCCACACCTAGCAACCTGGCCGACTCGGCAACCCCGAGATGCGCCGGAGGGACGCAGCACCCCCACTTCGCCTGAAAGACCCGCCTGGATCATGTCCGACCTGAGCCTTCCCGTCTCGGCGCTCCAACGCAGCCAGACCCAGCTCCCGGTGAGCGCCTATTTCGATACCGACTTGTTCCAGCGCGAGCAGGCCAGCATCTTTCAGCGAGGGCCCCGCTATGTCGGCCATGCACTGGCCGTCCCTGAAATCGGCGACCACTACGCGTTGCCGCAGGAAGGCGAAGGCCGGGCCCTGGTGCGGTCGACACAAGGCATCGAGCTGATCTCCAACGTGTGCCGCCACCGCCAGGCGGTCATGCTGCGCGGGCGTGGCAACACCCAGGCCAACATCGTCTGCCCGCTGCACCGCTGGACATATTCACACCAGGGCCAGCTGATCGGCGCCCCGCACTTCGACCACGACCCCTGCCTCAACCTCAAGCAGTACAAGCTGCGCGAGTGGAACGGCCTGCTGTTCGAGGACAACGGCCACGACGTCGCCGCGGAACTCGCCAAGCTCGGTCCCCGCGCCCAACTGGACTTCTCCGGCTTCGTACTCGACAAGGTGCAGGTGCACGAGTGCAGCTACAACTGGAAGACCTTCATCGAGGTCTACCTGGAGGACTACCACGTCGGCCCCTTCCATCCCGGCCTGAGCGGCTTCGTCACCTGTGACGACCTGGCCTGGGAGTTCGGCAAGCACCACTCGGTGCAGACCGTGGGTGTGCAGCACGCGCTGGAGCGCCCGGGCTCCCCGGTGTACCAACGCTGGCACGACCAGTTGCTGAAGTACCGTGAGGGCCGCCCGCCCGAGGCCGGCGCCATCTGGCTGACCTACTACCCGCACATCATGGTGGAGTGGTACCCGCACGTGCTGGTGGTGTCCACGCTGCACCCGGTGTCGCCCGAGAAAACGGTCAACCTCGTCGAGTTCTACTACCCCGAGGAAATCGTCGCCTTCGAGCGCGAGTTCGTCGAAGCCCACCAGGCTGCCTACATGGAAACCTGCGTGGAAGACGACGAGATCGGCGAGCGCATGGACGCCGGCCGCCGCGCGCTGATGATGCGGGGCGACAACGAGGTCGGCCCCTACCAGAGCCCCATGGAAGACGGCATGCAGCACTTCCATGAGTGGTACCGGGACCAGATGGGCCAGGACCTGGGCGCCGCCGCGCTGACCACCCGCTGATGCCGGCCTCGCTGCTCATGGTGGCGGCGACGCTGCTGTTCGCCACCATGGGTGTGTGCGTCAAGCTGGCCAGCGAGTTCTACGCGGCCAGCGAGATCGTCATGTACCGCGGCCTCGTGGGCTCCGTGATGATGGCGCTGCTGTCCCACCGCCAGGGCGTCAGCCTCAAGACCCGCCTGCCCGGCATGCACCTGTGGCGCAGCATCTCGGGCGTCACCTCGCTGTGCCTGTGGTTCTACGCCATCGGCAAGCTGCCGCTGGCCACGGCCATGACGCTGAACTACATGTCCTCCGTCTGGATGGGCCTGTTCCTGCTCGGAGGTGCGGTGCTGATGGGCGCGCAGAAGCTGGACTGGCGGCTGATGGCCGCCGTGCTGCTGGGTTTCGTGGGCGTGGCGCTCATCCTGCGGCCCACGCTGGACCAGCAGCAGCTTTGGTACGGCCTGGCCGGCCTGCTGTCCGGGATGATCGCCGCCATGGCCTACCTGCAGGTCTCGGCCCTCGGCCGGGCCGGCGAGCCCGAGCTGCGCGTGGTGTTCTATTTCTCGATCGGCGGGGCCCTGGCCGGTGCCCTCGTCACCGCCGTGACCGAAGGCGGCCTGCAAAGCCACACGCTGTGGGGCGCCGCCCTGCTGCTGGCCGTGGGCGTGCTGGCCACCACGGCCCAGGTGTGCCTCACTCGGGCCTATTCCATCGGCCGGCCGCTGGTGAACGCCTGCCTGCAGTACCTGGGCATCGTGTTCTCCTTCATGTACGGCATGCTGCTGTTCAAGGATCCGCTGACCTGGCAGGCCACGGTCGGCATGGTCATCATCATCGGGGCCGGCCTCACGGCCACGCTGCTGCGCTCCCGTGTGGCACCGCCTGCCAAGGACAGCCAGTTCAACCCTGCCGAGTCATGACGGGACCAGTCCACCCGCTGCGCGCTTCGCGCGCCCCCTCAAGGGGGCACTGCCAGCGGCCCGGCAAAGCCGGGTCTGCCGCAGTCACTGGGTAAGCCACCACCACAGGAAGCACTGACATGTCGTTCACGACCTTGATTTCCGCCGTCGAACTTCGCGCACTCGCCAACCCACTGGTCATCGACTGCAGCTTCGACCTCGCCGACACCGACGCCGGCGAGCGCGCCTACGTGGCCGGCCACATCCCGGGCGCCTTCTACCTGCACCTGGACCGCGACCTCTGCGGCACCAAGACCGGGCCCGACGGTGCCTTTCTCGGCCGCCACCCCCTGCCCGACCGCGACACCTTCGCCGCGCTGATGCGCCGCCTGGGCCTCACGGCCGGCCGGCAGGTCGTTGCCTACGACCGGCAAGGCGGCCCCTACGCCGCCCACCTGTGGTGGATGCTGCGCTGGCTGGGCCACGCCGAGGTGGCTGTGCTGGACGGCGCCTGGGATGGCGACCTGACGACCGCCCTCCCCACCGCCACGCCCAGCGACTGGCAGCCCAGCGCACCGCAGGTGGCCCAGATCTCCGCCGCCGAGCTGCTGAAGCAACTGGGCCGCGTCCGTGTCGTCGATGCGCGCGCGGCCGAGCGCTTCCGGGGCGAGGTCGAGCCGCTGGACAAGGCCGCTGGCCACATTCCGGGCGCCAGCAACCGCTTCTTCAAGGACAACCTCGCCGCCGACGGCCGCTTCAAACCCGCCGCCCAACTGCGCGCGGAGTTCCAGGCCCTCATCGCCCCTCACGCAGCCGCCGCCGTCGTGCACCAGTGCGGCTCGGGCGTCACCGCCTGCCACAACCTGCTGGCCATGGCGCATGCGGGCCTGGGCGACGGCCTGCTCTACCCCGGTTCCTGGAGCGAGTGGTCGTCCGACCCTGCGCGCCCTGTCGCCCGAGGATGACCCGGGCGATCACCGCGGCTTGATCTCCGACAAACAGCCGCCCCGCTGATCCGCCACACTGGAAGCCTCCCCAACGACAGGAGGACCGAATGTTCCAGCGCATCCTCGTCCCGACGGACGGCTCCGACATCACCGCCAAGGCCGTCAACACCGCCATCGCACTCGCCAAGGTGCACGGCGCCCAGCTGCTGACGCTCAGCGTCATGGAGCCCTTCCCGTACAGCGCGGTGTCCGAGATCCAGCCGGTGCCGCCGCAGGAGTTCATCGACGCGCAGCAGCGCGTGGCCACCCAGCGCGTCGAGGCCGTCACGGCCGCCGCCGCTGCGCAAGGCCTGACCTGCCGTGGCCACACCATCGAGGCGCTGCACGCCTGGGAAGCCATCATCGACCACGCCAAGGCCGAGGGCGCCGACCTCATCGTCATGGCCTCGCACGGCCGCCGCGGCGTGGCAGCGCTGCTGCTGGGCAGCGAAACCCAGAAGGTGCTGACCCACACCGAGCTGCCGGTGCTCGTCGTCAGGTGATCTCGAGCTGGCATGGAGGGGCAGCCGGCCTGGCTCGGCCCCGCCCCACAGGGCGGGCGCGTTGCGGTGATCGCCGTCACGCCTTGGCGCCCCAAAATGCCAAGGCGCCGTGAGATCGACTCCACGCTGCAACTGCCGGCTCCCCATCTTCCGACTTCAAGCCGATGGACGAAGACGTTGCCAAAACGGCCAAGGCCAAGCGCCCCCCCGGCGCCGGCGCCAACCGGCGCACCGAGGAGCGCCGCCCCTACCGCAGCACGGCCCTGGCCATCGCAGGCGGGCAGGAGTTCCAGGTGCGAACACTGGACATCAGCCGCACCGGGCTGTGCATTGCCGCGCCGGTCAACCCACCGCTCGGCCTGCGCTTCCGGTTGCGGATGCAGCTGGGCCATCAGCCGAAAGGCGCCGTCACGCTGGAAACCGAGGTCCAGGTGATGCACAGCGTGCTGGCGAGCCAGGACAGCGGATTCCGCATCGGCCTGCGCTTCACCCGCGCCAGCCCGGACCTGCTGCGTGCCGTCTCCCACTACCTGGAACTGTGACACCACCGGGTGGCCCCGCCGCATGGTCAATCCGCGCGGAGGCCCGCGTCAATGGGTGCCATGCAGCAGATGCGACACCGCGAACGCCACGCCCAGCCCCACGGCGAGCCAGGCGACCTGGGCGACGGTGTCGCGCCAGGCCAGGCGCTGCTGCAGCTGGGGCAGCAGGTCGGCCACGGAGATGTAAATGAAACTGCTCGAAGCCAGCACCAGCAGGTAGGGCAGCACGCCGTCGACGCTGCCGATCAGGAAGTAGCCCAGCACGCCACCCACCACCGAAGCCATGCCTGAAATGGCGTTGAACAGCAGCGCCTTGGCGCGGCCGAGGCCTGCGTTCAGCAGCACGATGTAGTCGCCCACCTCCTGCGGGATCTCGTGGCAGACGATGGCCAGCGCGGTGGCGCAACCCAGCCGGGTGTCCGCCAGGAAGGCGGCCGCAATGATGGCGCCGTCGCAGAAGTTGTGGATGCTGTCGCCCACCAGCACGGTCAGCCCGCCCCGGCCGGCCTGCTCGGCGTCGAAGTGGTGGTGATGGTGGTGGCCGTCGTCCTCGTGGTGGTGGGTGTGGCGGTACAGCTCCACCTTCTCCAGCAACCAGAAGAACAGCAGGCCGCCCAGCAGCACGGCGAACAGCGTCTGCGGCTGCGCGGTGCGGCTCTCGAAGGCCTCGGGCAGCACATTGAGCAGCGAAGTGCCCAGCAGGATGCCAGCCGACAGGCTGACGAGGCTTTTCACGAGGCGGGTCAGCACGCCGACGGTGAGGCTGGCGGCCACCAGCACCGACAGCAGCCCGCCTGCGAAGGTGGCGAGCACGATGTAGAGAAGGGTCATGGGAAGTGTCAGGGCAGCGGGGCCGCTGAACACGACCCCGTCACCGTCAGCCTAGCAGGGCTGTCAAGCGCCCCGCCGCTCCGCAGTCAGACGCCGTTCCTCCTGAACCAGGCCAGCGCACGTGCCCAGGCATCCTCCGCGGCCGCCTTGCGGTAGCTGGGGCGGTAGTCGGCATGGAAGGCGTGCGGCGTGTCCGGGTAGACGACGAACTCGCATTTCGTGTTGCCTGCCGCCTTCAATGCGGCCTCCAGCTGGGTGAGCGTGTCCACCGGGATGCCGCCATCGGCCCCGCCGTACAGGCCCAGCACCGGCGCCTTGATGCGGTCAGCCCGCTCGATGACCGTCTTGTCGCCCGCAAAGTAGCTGCGCGCCACCGGGCCGTACCAGGCGGCCGCTGCGGCCACCTTGGAGTTGTGGGCCACGTAGGACCAGGTGGTGCGCCCACCCCAGCAAAAACCGGTGATGGCCAGGCGGGCGGTGTCGGCCCCTTGGGCGGCAGCCCAGGCGACGGCGGCGTCAAGGTCACCATTCACCTGCGCATCCGATGCCTTGCCCACCACCTCGCTGATGAGCTTCGGGATGTCGGTGTAGGCGCCGGCGTTGCCGTGGCGCACGAACAGCTCGGGCGCCACGGCGAAGTAACCCAGCTTGGCCAGGCGCCGGCAGACGTCGGCGATGTGCTCGTGCACGCCGAAGATCTCGCTGGCCACGAGCACCACCGGCGCGCGGGCCTGGCCCGCAGGGGCAGCCCGGTAAGCGGGCATCTGGAAGTCTCCCACCGGGATGCTCACCGGCCCGGCCAGCAGGCCTGCGGCATCGGTGGTGATGGTCTGGGCCGTCACGGGCAGCACAGCGGCGGCGAAACCGCTGCCCACGGTCGTCTGCACGAAGTGGCGGCGGCTGAAGGCACGTGACGGCGCAAGGCTGTCGATCTCTTCTTTCAACATGGAGGCTCCTGGGCGGCGGGTTACGAAAGCGCGTCAAATTTTGCCCGGACAATCCTGGCCCATGACGACACGCCTCGATGCCCCCCGCGCACGCAAAGCCTCACCCAAGCGCCCGGACGCCCCCAAAGGGCAGGCCCAAAGGCAGGTGGCCCTCGCCACACCAGGTGCCCAACCCTGGGCGTCCATCGACATCGGCTCCAACAGCTTCCGCCTCGAACTCGCCCGCCTCTCTGGCGACCGGTACCAGCGCATCAGCTACATCAAGGAGAGCGTGCGCCTGGGCGCCGGGCTGGACGCCCACGGCATGCTCACCGAGGCGGCCATGCAGCGCGGCCTGACCTGCCTGAAGGGGTTCGGCGCCCAGCTCGCCGGCATCCCGGCCGAGCGCATCCGTGCGGTGGCCACGCAGACCTTGCGCGAGGCGCGCAACCGCAATGCCTTCCTGGAGCGCGCCCAGGCCGTGCTGGGCCACCCTGTGGAGGTGATTGCCGGCCGCGAGGAGGCCCGGCTCATCTTCGCGGGCGTGGCCCGCCTGCAGCCCTCGTCCAAACCGCGCCTGGTGATCGACATCGGGGGCCGGTCCACCGAGATGATCCTGGGCAGTGGCCGCAAGCCGGTGCTGACCGAATCCTTCGGTGTCGGCAGCGTGGGCCTGTCCCTGCGATTCTTCGCCGACGGTCTCTACACCCCCGAGGCCTTCCGCGCCGCCCAGGTGGCCGCCGGCGCCGAGCTGGAAGAAGGCCTCACGCTGTTCCGCCCCGAACTGTGGCAGGAGGCACTGGGCTCGTCGGGCACGGTGGGCGCGGTGTCCCAGATCCTGGCGGCTTCGGGGCAGACGGACGGCCGCGTCACGCCTGCTGCGCTGCGCTGGTGCATGGAGCAATGCCTGGCGGCCGGCACGCAGGACAAGCTCCAGCTGCCCGGCCTGAAGGACGACCGCCGCCCCGTGGTGGCCGGAGGGCTGTGCATCCTCTACACGCTGCTCACCCAGTTCGGCATCGAAGAGCTGCTGCCCACCAAGGGTGCGCTGCGCCAGGGCGTCATCTTCGACCTGGCCGAGCGCCAGCAGGCCAGCGGCGCACACGACGCGCGCGCCGACGCCATCCGGGCTCTGCAGCAGCGCTTTGCGGTCGACACGGCCCAGGCCGACCGCGTGGCCGCCCAGGCCAGCAAGCTCTACCGCCAGCTCGCACCCAAGCCTGCGCCCGAGCTGCTGCGCGAGCTGCGCTGGGCGGCGGCGCTGCACGAGGTGGGCATGCTCGTGTCTCACCACGACCACCACCGCCACAGCGCCTACGTCATCGCCCACGTGGACGCCGCCGGCTTCTCCACCAACCAACTGCAGCGCATCGCAGCCCTGGCGCTGGGCCAGCGCGGCGGCCTGCGCAAGCTGGAGTCGCAGCTGGCCGATGCCGAACTGCTGGACCAGCTCGTCGCGCTGCGGCTGGCTGTCATCCTGTGCCACGCCCGCACCGAGCCGGCGGGGGCGCCGAAGCTGGAGCGCAACGGCAGGCACCTCACGCTGCTCTGTCCCAAGCGCTGGGCCACCGAGCACGCCCGCACCCGCTTCCTGCTGAAGGAAGAGGCCGACGCCTGGGCGCGCAACGGCCTGCTGGATCTCACCGTCGCCTGAGCGGGCCGCGCCGGCCCGGGGGACCGGCCACACGGGCACCGGATGTGAAGCAAAGCTTCCAGCGCCGGAAACACCGGCCTGTTCGTGGCTTTGGCGGCGGCGGCGACCTTTAGGCTCGTCGGCACGTCGGGCTGGAACTTGAGGGCTCGATTTGGAGTCCCTCGAAATGCCCGGCATCGCCAGTTTGACCCCCGCCCAGATCGCCCTGCTCGGCACCGCCGACATCGCAGCGGCGAAGCCCTCCGAGTGGCAAGCGATGAGCGCTGCCCAGCTGGCGGCGCTCAACGGTGCCCAGGTGTCGGCGATGGCGCAGGGCGCGTGGGCCCTGCTGCTGCCCTCGCAGGTGGCATCGCTCAGCGATGCAGGCGCCACGGCGCTGAACGACAAGACGCTGCCCCTGCTGTCGAGCGCCCAGTTCGCGGCCCTGCACGCCAGCCAGCTCGCAGCCCTGCCCACCCAGGGCCTTCACGCGCTGACCACACGCCAAGCGCCCGCTCTCAACGCCGCCACGCTGGATGCCCTCAGCCCCGGGCAGGTGCAAGCCCTGCCGACCGCGGCCCTCGCAGCCATGGGCACGAGCCAGATGGCCAGCCTGGGGGCCGCAGAACTGGGGCTGCTGAGCACCGCCCAGGTTCACGCCTTTCTGCCCCGCCAGGTGGCTGCCCTGAGCGCGGCCGGCGTGGCCGGACTGACATCGGACCAGGTGGTCGCCCTGTCGTCCTCGCAGCTGGGCGCGCTGACCACGTTCCAGATCCAGAACCTGGCCCCCGACCAGGCCAGCGTGCTGGGCAGCAACCAGACGGCCGGCCTGAGCGCCACCCAGCTCGCCACGTTCAACAGCGACCAACTCCAGGCCCTCACCAGCCAGGCGCTGGGTGGCATCGGCGCCAGCACCGTGACGGCCCTCAGCACGGCCCAGGTCAGCGCCCTGCTCGCTGCCCAATTGCAAGGCCTGACCACCGCCGCCGTCAGCCACATGACCACCGACCAGTTGCAGGCGCTGAGCGCCGAGCAGCTGCACGCGCTGACGACGCCGCAGATCGCCTCGCTGACCAACGGCCAGCTGGCCGCGTTCAACAGCACCGAGGTCCAGACGCTGTCGACGACGCAGTTGCAGGCCTTGTCAGCCACGCAGCTGGCCCACATCGACCCTGCCGTGCTGGACGCACTGACCCCGGCCCAGATCGCCAACCTGCGCGGCTTGCAGATCTCGGGGCTGTCCACGCAAACGCTGGCCGGCTTCAGCAACGAGCAGGTGGCTGCGCTGAGCAGCACCTCGGTGCGCAACCTGAGCAACGGCCAGCTCGCCAGCTTCAACAGCAGCCAGATCGCCGCACTGGACGACAGCGCCCTGGCGGGCCTCACCAGCCTGCAGCTGCGCGCCCTGCCCGACGCCTCGCTGCGCGCGCTGCAGGATTCGCAATGGGCTGCGCTGAACCCGACCCAGATCAACAGCCTCAACAGCCGACAGCTGCAACTCCTGAGCGGCGAGCAGCTGGGCGCCTTGAGCACCAATGCACTGCACAGCCTCAGCGTGGTGGCGGCGCAGGCGCTGCGCTCGGACCAGCTCGCCAGCCTGGCACCCAGCCAATGGCAAGCGCTAAGCACCCAGGCGCTGCACGCACTGCGCACGGACCAGATCGCTGCCATGGGCGTGGACGATGTGCAGTCGCTCAGCACGGTGCAACTGGCTGCCCTGACCACCGCCCAGTTCGCCAGCCTGGACGCCAGCCTGGTCAGCGCGCTGACCACCGCACAACTGGCCGGCCTGCCCAGCGGTCTGCTGGGCGCCTTGAGCCCGACCACGCTGGGCGCGATGACACCGGATCAGTTCGCTGCCCTGGGCAGCCGGCAGGTGCTGGCGCTGAGCAGTGGCCAGATCGCCAGCCTCAACGCCGACGACGTGGCCGCGCTCTCCACGGCCGCCCTGCACGCACTGACCAGCGCCCAAGCGGCCGGCTTCAGCGCGGCCGACCTGCAGGCCCTCAGCCTGCCGCAGTTCCAGGCCCTCACCAGCGCCCAGTTCCGCGGCCTGGGGGATGCCGCCATCCGTGGTCTCACCGGCACCGAGATGGCCAACCTGGGCGCCGGCCAGCTCAATGCGATGAACTCGCACCAGCTGCGCCTGCTGGGCACCGACCAGCTCGGTGCCCTCAGCTCGGCCGCACTCGCTGGCATGAGCAGTGCCACCGCCGGCGCGCTGAGCGCCACCCAGGTGGCCGCGCTGAACGTGGACCAGTTGCACAGCCTGGGCACGGCAGCCGTGCACGGCCTGTCCACCGATGCCATCTCCAACCTGGGGGCCAACCAGTTCGCGGCCTTCGGTGCCAACCAGGTGGCCGCCCTGAGCGCCGCCCAGTGGCAGGCACTGACCGTGTCGCACGTGCAAGCGCTGGGCACAGCCCAGATCGCCGGCATGACGGCTGCGCAATTCGCGCAACTGGCCACGAGCGAGGTGCAGGCCCTGAGCGCCGACCAGATCGCCGCCCTCACCAGCAAGGCGCTGGGCGGTGCCTCGCTGGCCCAACTGGCCGCGTTGACGCCCGACCAATGGCATTTCGTGACGCCGGCGGCCATGGCGGTGCTCAGCGCCCGCCAGCTCGGTGCGCTGGACGCTGCCGACGTGCAGGCCCTGGGCACCAGCCAGATCGCCGCGCTCAACGGCACCCAGCTCAGGGCCCTGTCCGCCAGCGCCTTCGGCGCGCTCACGCCCGACCAGCTGGCGGCTCTCACCAGCCAGCAAAGCGCGGCCTTCAATGCCCAGACCCTGTCCAGCCTGCGGATGGACCAGCTGGCCGGCCTGAGCACGGCTGCCATCCACGGCCTGGGCGCGGCGACGGTGTCGGCGCTCACGCCCTCGCAAGTCGCAGCCCTGCGCCCCGAGCAAATCCAGGCCCTCACACCCAGCGCTGCGGCCAATCTGCAGGCGGCGCAGATCCAGGCGCTGTCGGCAGACCAGATCGCCGCCCTGGGCGCGGCCAACGTGGCAGCCCTGCCACTCACCCAGATCGCCGCCCTGGGGTCCGCCACCCTGGCGGCCTTCACCCCCGCCGAGATCGCCGCGCTGACCCCGGCACAGATCGCCAGGCTCGACCCGGCGGCCGTGGCCGCCCTGAGCCCGGAGCAGATCAGTGTTCTGACCGCACGCCAGGCCAGCACGCTCACCAGCACGCAGCTGCTGTCGTGGTCCGGCGAGCAGCTGTCGGCCCTCAGCAGCAGTGCGCTGGCCGGCATGCCGGCCGCCGTGATTGCGGGGCTGAGTTCAGCGCAGATGCCGCACCTGAGCGGCAGCCAGCTGCTGGGCCTCACCGCCACACAGCTGCGCTCGCTGAGCGATGCCACCCTGCACGGTTTGAGCGCCAGCCAGGTGAACGGTCTGACGGGCACGCAGGTCAACGCGCTCAGCACCCACCAGATGCAGGTCCTCAGCGGCAGCCAGATCGCCGCGCTGGCCACCGGCGCCGTGCAGACGCTGTCTGCCGCCAACGCCGCCGCGCTGATACCGGCCCAGATCGCCCAGCTGTCCAGCGATCAGCTGCAGGCCCTGGGCACTGTGGCCGCACACGCCCTGGCTGCCAGCCAACTGCAGGCCCTGGGCCTGGCCCAGGTGGCCGCACTGAACACGACTGCACTGGCCGCGCTGACCACGGCGCAGTTCAGCAGCCTGGGCGCTCCGTCGCTGCAGGCGCTCACCGCCACGCAGCTGGCGGCGCTGACCACCGCGGAGATGCGCAGCCTCGGCACCGGCGGCCTCGGCCAGCTGACCGACGGCCAGTGGGCCCAGCTCAAGGGCGCCCAGCTCGCCGGGCTGAGCACCCAGCAGGTGGCGGCCCTCTCGCCCGGCGAGCTGGCCAACGTCGATCCCAACGCCCTGGCCACGCTCACCACGCAGCAGTGGGCGGCGGTGGGCACCGCCCAGCTGCAGGCCCTGGGAACCGCCGCCCTCCACGCGCTCAGCCGCAACGAGGTGGCGGTGATGTCGTCCGCCCAGCTGGCGGCCCTGTCCACCATGCAGATCAATGCACTGGCAGGCCCCCAGGTCACCGGCCTGAGCAGCGCCCAGCTGCACGGGCTCACCAACAACCAGATCGCCGCGCTGAGCACCTCGGCCATCCACGCGCTGACCAGCGCGCAGGTGGACGGCTGGTCGGCCAGCCAGCTCGCCGCCCTGGGCACGGCACAGGCGGGGGCCCTGGGTGCCACGGCCCTGACCACCCTCACCAACGCCCAGCTCCAGGCCCTGAGCCCGATGCAGCTGCAGGCGCTTCCAGCCGCCACGCTGCAGGCGCTGAGCAGCACGCAGCTGCTGGCGATGGGCAACGATCAATGGCAGTCGTTGACCAGCCGGCAGATCGCTGCGCTGCCGGCTGCCGACTGGCCCCTGCTGAGCAGCCAGCTGGGCCTGCTGGGCACGGCACAGCTGGCCGGCATCACACCCGGGCAGTTGCAGCAGTTCAGCAGTGCCGACTTCCAGGCCCTGAACACGCTGCAGGTTGCTGCGCTGTCCAGCGCCGCCATCCAGGCCCTCGGCCCGGCGCAGGTGCCCATGCTCAGCACCGAGCAGGTCGCCGCACTGTCCACCACCCAGGTCACCGGCCTCAACGGCAGCCAGCTCGCGGCCATGAGCACGGCCCAGCTGCACAGCCTGAGCACCACCCAGCTTGGTGCCCTGAGTGGCGGCGCGCTGTCGGCACTGTCCACCGACCAGCTGGCGCTGCTGGGCACGGCAGGCCTGGCGGCCTTCAACAGCAGCGTGTTCGCCTCATTGAGCAGCGATGCGCTCGCCCTGCTGACCACGGCGCCCGTGCCCAGCCTGGGCACCGACCAGCTGGCCGCGCTGAGCCCCACCCAGGTCACCGGCCTGGGCACCGCCGAGCTCGCGTCCATGACCTCACTGCAGATCGAGGCCCTGACACCCGCCCGGCGATGCG
>JBBIVU010000026.1:0-21339 GCA_037439585.1 Roseateles sp.
GGCGCTGGTCGTGCACAAGGACAGCCCGATCAAGACCCTGGCCGACCTGCGCGGCAAGAAGGTCGCGGCCACCAAGGGCACCGACCCCTATCTCTTCCTGCTGCGCGCCCTGCACACCGTGGGCTTGAAGCGGTCTGACATCGAGCATGTCGGCCTGCAGCATGCCGACGGCCGCGCCGCGCTTGAACAAGGCCGCGTGGACGCCTGGGCGGGGCTCGATCCGCTGATGGCCGCCAGCGAACTGCAGGGCGGCGCCCGGCTGCTCTACCGCAATGTGGCCTTCAACACCTACGGCTTCCTGAACGTGCGCGAGGACTTCATCGAGCGCTACCCCGACGAGGTGCGGCGCGTCATCAGCCACTACGAGCGCGCGCGGCAGTGGATTCGCGCCAACACCACCGAGGCCGCCAAGATCCTCGCCGAGGAGGCCAAGGTCGACCTGACCGTGGCCCTGCTGCAGCTGAAACTGCGCACCGACCTGTCCAACCCGCAGCCGGGGGCCGAGCACGTGCAGGCCTTGCAGGCCGCCGCGCCCATCCTGCTGGACGAGGCCCTGGTCAAGCCGGGGGCCGACCTGCGCAAGGTCATCGACGCCCTGGTCGACACCCGCTTTGCCCACGGCCTGATCCAGGCCTGAACATGGCTGCCGATCCGCAGGCCCTGCTGCGGCTGGCCACCGCACCGCCGCCGCCCCCTGCTCGCCACCGCACCGCACGCGGCCTGGGCCTGATCCTGCCCACCGTGCTGCTGGGCGCCGTGGAGCTGGCGGTGCGCGCCGGCTGGATCAGCGGCCATCTGCTGCCGGCGCCGAGCGATGTGCTGCAGGCGCTGCTCGGGCTCGGGGCCGGCGACGTGCTGGGCCACGTGGCCGCCAGCACGCTGCGGGTCGCCCTGGGCTTCGTCATCGGCACGGCGCTGGCGCTGGCCATCGGCACGCTGGTGGGTCTGTCGCGCACGGCAGAAGCCCTGCTCGACCCGAGCTTTCAGGCGCTGCGCGCCATCCCGTCGCTGGCCTGGGTGCCCTTGCTGCTGCTCTGGCTCGGCATCGACGAGGCGCCCAAGATCACGCTGATCGCCATCGGCGCGTTCTTCCCCGTCTACATGGGCGCGCTCTCTGGCATTCGGGATGTCGACCGCAAGCTGGTCGAACTGGCCCGGCTTTACGGTCTGGGCGGCGCCACGCTGGCGCGCCGCGTGCTGCTGCCCGCAGCGGCGCCGGCCGTGCTGAACGGCGTCCGCAACGGGTTGAGCCTGGCCTGGATGTTCATGGTCGCGGCCGAGTTGATCGCCGCCACGCGCGGCCTGGGCTATCTGCTCACCGACGGCCGCGAGATGGGCCGCGCCGACCTCGTCTTCGCGGCCATCCTGCTGCTGGCGGGCCTGGGCAAGTTGAGCGACAGCCTGATGCGCCGTTGGGAGCAGCACGCGCTGGCCTGGCGCGACAGCCTGGGGAGTACCGCATCGTGAGCCTTTTGCACCTCCAGGTGCTGTCCAAGCGCTTCGGCGACCGACAGATCTTGCGCGATGTCGCGCTGTCGCTCGAAGCCGGCGAGATCGTCAGCCTGGTCGGCGCCAGCGGCTGCGGCAAGAGCACGCTGCTGCGCATCGCTGCCGGGCTGGACAAGGACTACACCGGCCTCGTGCGCTGCGGCGGCGGCCAACGCCCCCAGCAGGCGCACGACATCGGCGTCGTGTTCCAGGAGCCGCGTCTCTTCCCTTGGCTGACCGTGGCGCAGAACGTCGCCTTCGCCTCGGGCTCACCGGCCGCCGATGCGAAGGCGCTCGCCCTGCTCGACGAAGTGGGCCTCTCGGCGCAGGTGCAGTCACTGCCCAAGCAGTTGTCCGGCGGCCAGGCACAGCGCGCCGCCATCGCCCGGGCGCTGTACACGCAGCCCCGCGTACTGCTGATGGACGAGCCCTTCTCCGCAGTCGACGCCTTCACCCGCATGAAGCTGCAGGACCTGCTGGCCAGCGTCGCCCGGCGACACGGCGTGACCCTGCTGCTGGTGACGCACGACATCGAAGAAGCCGTGCTGCTGGGCGACCGGGTCGTGGTGCTGGGCACGGACGCGCGCGGCATCGTGGACGAGATCCGCGTGCCGCTGCCGCGCCCGCGCGAACGGCACGACGCCAACCTCGCCGCCTTGCGCACCCAGGTGCTGGACGCCCTCAACACCGCGCACGCGCTCTGAGGGGCTGCAGCGACCGCATGTGCATCTGCGCAATGCGCAGTTCACGGCGAGGCTCCGCCCTCCTAGCCTGGGGGTCTGCATTCACTGGAGACCCCACATGACCCAGCCCAACCCGCGCGACAGCTGGCGCTTCGAAACCCTGTCGGTCCACGGCGGCTACACGCCCGACCCGACCACCAAGGCCGTGGCCGTGCCCATCTACCAGACCGTGGCCTACGCCTTCGACAGCGCCCAGCATGGCGCCGACCTCTTCGACCTGAAGGTGGCTGGCAACATCTACAGCCGCATCATGAACCCCACCAACGATGTGCTGGAGAAGCGCCTGGCGGCGCTCGAAGGCGGCATCGGCGCGCTGGCCGTGGCCTCGGGGCAGGCGGCCGTCACCTACGCCATCCTGACGCTGGCCGAGGCGGGCGACAACATCGTCGCCTCCAGTGCCCTCTACGGCGGCACCTACAACCTGTTCGCGCACACGCTGCCGCAGTACGGCATCACCACGCAGTTCGCCGACTACCGCCAGCCCGACAGCTTCGCCGCGCTGATCAACGACAGGACCAAGGCGGTGTTCGTCGAGTCGCTCGGCAACCCGCAGGGCAACGTCACCGACATCGAGAAGATCGCGGCCATCGCGCATGCGCATGGCGTGCCGCTGATCGTCGACAACACGGTGCCCTCGCCCTACCTGAGCCGCCCGATCGAGCACGGCGCCGACATCGTCGTGCACTCGCTCACCAAGTATCTGGGCGGCCACGGCACCAGCATCGGCGGCGCCATCGTCGACTCGGGCAAGTTCCCCTGGGCCCAGCACAAGGACCGCTTCAAGCGCCTGAACGAGCCGGACCCGAGCTACCACGGCGTGGTCTACACCGAGGCCCTGGGCCCGGCCGCCTACATCGGCCGCGCGCGCGTCGTGCCGCTGCGCAACACCGGCGCGGCGCTGTCGCCCTTCAATGCCTTCCAGATCCTGCAGGGCATCGAGACGCTGGCGCTGCGGCTGGACCGCATCAGCGACAACGCCACCGCCGTCGCGCAGCACCTCCAGACCCACCCCAAGGTGAGCTGGGTCAACTACGCCGGCCTGGAGGACCACCCGGATCACGGCCTGGTGCGCAAATACCTGTCGGGCAAGGCCTCGGGCATCGTGACCTTCGGCGTGAAGGGCGGCCGCGAGCAGGGCGCGCGCTTCCTGGATGCGCTGCAGCTGTTCACGCGCCTGGTCAACATCGGCGACGTGCGCTCGCTGGCCACCCACCCCGCCTCCACCACGCACCGCCAGCTCTCGCCGGCCGAGCTGGACAAGGCCGGCGTGGGCGAGGACACGGTGCGCCTGTCCATCGGCATCGAGCACATCGACGACCTGAAGGCCGACCTCGACCAGGCGCTGGCCGCGCTGTGATCAGCCCCGGGCCAGGCGGCGCTCCGCTGCCCGGCCCAGCAGCGTGAGGCTGTAGCACATCACGAAGTAGCTGCCGGCGAGCGTCAGGTAGACCTCGACCGGCTTCACCAGCACCTGGGCATTGATCTGGTTGGCGATGTAGCTCAGCTCCGACAGCCCGATGATGGTGCCGAGCGAGGTCTCCTTGATGGTGGCCACGAACTGGTTCACCAGCGACGGCAGCATGTGCCGCGTGGCCTGGGGCAGCAGCACCAGGCGCAACGCCTGGGGGCGGGTCATGCCCAGCGAGGTCGCCGCGCTCAACTGGCCGCGCGGCAGCGACTGCAGGCCGGCGTGCACGATCTCGGCCAGGTAGGCGGCGTCGAACACCACCAGCGCGATCAGCATGGTGTTGAACTGGTCGGTCTTGTGGCCCGTGACCACCGGCAGGAAGAAGTAGGCCCAGAACACCACCATCAGCAGCGGCGTACCCCGGATGACCCAGACCCAGGCGGTGACCGGCCGGCGCAGCCAGCCCTGCGGGCTGAAACGGGCCACGCCGAGCGCAACGCCCAGCGGCAAGGCCAGCACGAGGCCGAGCGTGGCCAGCAGCACCGTCAGCGCCAGCCCGCCCAGCGGGCCGTGCGGATACTGGCCGACGAGGAAGTACACCCAGTACGTCTCGACGAGCTCGCTCATCGCCTCGCCCCCGCCGGTGACAGCCGCGACTGCGCCCATTGAGCCAGCCCGGTCAGCACGAGCGAGATCGAGAGGTAGGCTACCGTGACCAGTGCAAACGTCTCGAAACCGCGGAAGGTGGCCGACTCGACCCGCTGCGCCTGGTACATCAGCTCGGCCGTGCCGATGACGGTGGCGATGCTCGTGTTCTTCCAGAGGTTGAGCGTCTGCGACAGCAGCGGCGCCAGCGTGATGCGCAGGGCCTGCGGCAGCACCACGAGCCGCATGGCGGCGAGGTAGCTGAAGCCCAGCGCCATCGCGGCGCTCAACTGCGCCCCAGGCACGGCGCGCACGCCGGAGCGGATGTCCTCGGACATGTAGGCCGCCGTGTAGAGCGTCAGCGCAGCCCAGGCGCTCACCACCTCGATCTGGCCGGCGTAGACGGTTTCCTTGATGGACTCGGGCAGCAGTTCGGGCACGCCGAAATACCAGAACAGCATGTGCACCAGCAGCGGCACGCAGCGCACCCCGTCCACATAGGCTGCACCCGCGACCTGCAGTGCCTTCAGTGGCGACAGGCGCAGCAGCGCGATGACGATGGCCAATGGCAGTGCGGTGATCAGCGTGAGGCCGGTCAGCAGCAGCGACAGGCGCAGGCCGGCGAGCAGCCAGGCGAGGTAGTCGCCCTGCAACAGCGGCGCGAAGGAAAGGTCAGGCATGGGGTCTGGGCTCCGCAAGCAGAGCAGCCGCCGTCCCTCGTGAGGCCGGCGGCTGCGATCGGGTCAGGTCAAAGGTGGGAGCGGATCAGCTGTCCACCTTGTCGCTGTCGATCTTGAACGTGCGCTTCGGGAACTTCAGGCGCGTCTCGGGGCCATACCACTTGACGAAGAGCTTGTCGGCCTCGCCGCTCTTCTCGAGGCCCGCCAGCGCGCCGTCGACCTCGGCCTTCAGGCGCTTCTCGCTCTTGCGGATGCCGATGGCCAGCGGCTCGACGCTGATGTTCTGCTCCAGGATGCGGTACTTGTCCTTGCCGGCGCCGAGCTTGGCGTGCTGGTCCAGCAGCGAGACCTCATCGTTGACGAACGCCACGCCCTTGCCCTGCTGCAGCGCCTGGAAGGCCTGCGGGCCGGTCTCGAAGGTCACCACGTCGACCTGCGGCACCGCCTTGCGGATGTTGGGCTCCTGCGTGCCGCCCTTGATGGTGACGACCTTCTTTCCACTGAGTTGGGCCAGGTTCTGGATGCCGCTGTCAGCCTTGACCAGCACCTTCTGGCCGGTGACGAAAGTGGTCAGCGAAAAGTCGATGACCGCCTCGCGCTCCTTGTTGTGCGTGAGCGAGGCGGCGAGCAGGTCCACATGGCCCTGCTGCAGCTCGGGGATGCGGGCGGCGACCGCCAGCTGCTTGATCTGCAGCTTCACGCCGAGCTTGGCTGCAATCGCGCGCGCCAGGTCGACCTCGTAGCCGATGATCTCGCGCGTCTTGGCGTCGATGAAGCTGTTGGGCTCGTCGGTGCCGAGCACGCCGACGACAAGCTCCCCCTTCTTCTTGATGTCGTCGAGCTGGTCGGCGTGGGCGGCGTGGCATGCGAAAAAGCTCAGGCCTACAGCGGCGAGGGCTTGGGTCAGTCGGCGGCGGTTGCGCTGCATGAGATCGGGTCCTTGTGAGAAGTTCAATGCCGGAGGTGTTCCGGGTGCATGCATGCTAGGAAGCGCATATGCGTCCGCCAACGACGGATTTCGCATGAGCTTGTGCAGGGTGCGGCACCGTGCGCCGCCCCGACACCAGCGCATGAACTCAGGCGCAAATCTTCTTTGCCGCCCCGCTGCAGCATCCCTACGCTAACGGCTTGTCTCCTCTACCCTCCTCGGGTGGCTTCAGCCCCTTGGTCGACCTCTCGACCGAGGGGCTTTTTTTGTGAACGCCGGGGCCTGCCACCCCACCGAAGCAGCGAGAAGTGCACGCCGCACAGCGCAGATGCATATGCGCAATGCGGCGTTCACGGCGCAGCGACGTCTGCCTAGAGTGCCGCTGCATGACACGCCTGCTGACCTTTCCCGACTCTCAACACCAGATCCTGTCCATCCGTGCCAAGGCTCTGGTGTTCGACGATCCGGCCTCCCGCGCCCTGCTCGCCCAAGCGGAGCGTGTGGCGGCGAGCGATGCCACCGTGCTCATCATCGGCGAGACCGGCACCGGCAAAGAGCTGATCGCCCGACACATCCACCACTGCAGCGGCCGGCGTGGACCCTTCCTGGCGGTCAACTGCGGCGCCTTCACGGAGCAACTGGTGGAGGCCGAACTTTTCGGCCATGAGGCCGGCGCTTACACCGGTGCGCACAACGCACGTGCTGGCTGGTTCGAGGCAGCCGCAGAGGGCACGCTGTTCCTCGACGAAGTGGGCGACCTCCCCTTGTCTGTACAAGTGAAGCTGCTGCGCGTTCTTCAGGAGCGCCAGGTGGTTCGCCTCGGCTCGCGCAAGCCCATCGACGTGCGCGTGCGTCTGGTGGCAGCCACCAACGTGCGGCTGGAACAAGCGGTGGTTGCTGGCCACTTCCGGGCCGACTTGTATTACCGCCTCAGCGTGGCCACCCTGCAGCTGTCACCCCTGGCGCAGCGGCCCGGCGACATCCTTGCCCTGGCCGAGCACTTCATTGGCGTCTACAGCAAGCGGCTGAACCAGCCCAGCGCCGAACTCTCGGCCGGCGCACGGGATGCGCTGCTCACCTACCCCTGGCCAGGCAACATCCGCGAGTTGGAAAACGTCATCCACTACGCCCTCATCATCAGCCGCGAGGGTCGCATCACCGCAGATGACCTGCAGTTGCATGCGGTGGGGCGCCTGGGTGCCGCGACACCCCTGGCCGCACAGCCCACGGCGGGCCTGAGTGACGACGCTCTGGAGGCCGTGTTCAACCGCCTGTTCGACGAGCCACCGCACGGGTTGCACGCGCGCGTGGAGGCTGCACTCATCCGCGCGGCCTATGTCCACTGCCATCAAAACCAGGTGCACACCGCAGCGCTGCTGGGCATCACGCGCAACGTGCTGCGCACCCAGCTCAAGCGCCTGGGCCTGCTGCCGCTGCAACGCCCCCGGCCGGCCGCTGCACTCCGCGCGGCTGCATGAGCTAACGCGAAAACCTTCGTTCCTCACCACTGGGGTCATGCCCACACTGCCCCGGTTCCTTGACCTTCAACGCTTTCACACCATGCCTGCTTCCCACACCCTCCGCCGCGCCTTGCCGCCCCTGCTGCTGGTGCTGCTTGCGTCTGCTGCCCACGCCCAGGGCGTTGGCGACAACCCTTACGGCATCGGTGCCGTCTGGGACAAGAGCGATGCCGTCACCAAGGCCGTGCTGTTCACCCTGGTGGCCATGAGCGCAGGCAGTTGGTACGTCATCATCACCAAGCTGTTGCAGCAGGCCAAGCTGGGTGCCCAGTCGCGCGCTGCGCAAAAGGACTTCTGGAGTGCAGGCACCGTGAAGGCCGGTGCCGACAAGCTGGCCAAGAACAGCCCCTTCCGCTACATCGCCGAAGCCAGTCTCGAGGCCACGCAGCGCCATCACGGCCTGCGTGCCAAGGTGGACTTTGCCGACTGGGTGGACCTGTCGCTTCACCGCGCCACCGAGCGAGTGCAGCGCCAACTCTCCACCGGCTTGAGCCTGCTGGCCACGGTGGGCTCCACGTCACCCTTTGTCGGGCTGCTGGGCACGGTCTGGGGCATCTATCACGCGCTCACCGCCATTGGCGTGGCAGGCCAGGCCTCCATCGACAAGGTGGCCGGCCCGGTGGGCGAGGCGCTCATCATGACGGCCATCGGCCTGGCCGTTGCCGTGCCTGCCGTGCTGGGCTACAACGCGCTGCTGCGCCGCAATGCGTTGGTGCTGGACGACGTGCGCGACTTCTCCGGTGAGTTGCACTCGGTGCTGCTGGGATCCGGTCACGAAGAGCCTGCCGCTGACCAACAGGCCCAGCGTGCCGCCGGCCTGAGCCCGGCCCTGGCCTGATCCCTGCAACCAGCCTTCAGCCATGGCCATCCAGATCGCTCAAGGGCCGGACGAGGCGGTCTCGTCCATCAACACGACGCCGCTCGTCGACGTCATGCTGGTGTTGCTCATCATCTTCCTCATCACCATCCCGGTCGTGAACTTCTCGGTGCCCGTCGAGCTGCCCCAACAGCGCAACGAGGTGCGAGAAAGCGAGCCCCACGACATCGTCATCACGGTCGCACGCGACGGCAAACTCTTCTGGTTCGACGCGCCCGTGACCGGCAAGGACGCGCTGTTCGAGCGGCTCAAGGCCATCGCCCAACAGCAGCCCCAGCCCGAAGTCCACGTGCGTGGCGACGCCGGCAGCAACTACGCCCCCGTGGGCCGTGTGCTGCTGGCTGCACAGCGCGCCGGCATCGCCAAGGTGGGCTTCATCACCGAACCGCCCGCGAGGTCACTGTGAGTGCGGGCCCTCTCAAGAAGGCGGCCCGCGCGCGCCGCGAGCTCACCACCGCGCTGCCCGTTCCCGACATCAACACCACACCGCTGATCGACGTGATGCTGGTGCTGCTGGTCATGCTCATCATCACGATTCCCGTGCAGTTGCACAGCGTCAAGCTCAACCTGCCCATCGCGCCGCCCAGTGCGCCTCCGCCCGTGCCGCCGGAAGTCGTGCGGCTGGACATTGCCCCCGGCGACGTGGTGCTGTGGAACGGCGAAGCCATTGCCGACGCCACCACGCTGCGCGCAAGGCTGGACGCTGCCGGCCGGCAGCCGACACCGCCGGAGGTGCATGTGCGACCCCAGCCTGGTGCCAAGTACGACAGCTTCGCCGCCGTGATGACGGCGGCCCACCAGGCTGGCCTCACCAAGCTCGGCGTGACGGGCAGTGAACAGTTTCTCGACGATCAGCCCTAGGAGAGCTCCATGAGTGCAGTCCTTTCCCCCGGCATCTCCGGCAGCCTCGTGCTGGACGATTCCCGGCCGGCGCCACGCCGCGCCGAGTCTCACGCCGCCCCCGCGCTGCTGGCCACTGCGGCACCGCTGCGGTCACAACTCAAACCGCCGCCCGCCGCCAACCGCGGCACGGGCATCGCCGTCGTCGTGGGCCTGCACCTGCTGTTGGGCTGGGGCCTGAGCACGGGCCTGGCTGGCAAGGCGATCGAAGCCATCAAGAAGCCCATTGACATGGCCCTGCTGCCCGAGGTTCAGCCGCCGCCCCCGCCACCTCCGCCGCCCAAGCTCGTGAAGATCGAGCCCGTGCAGAGGGTGGTACCCCCGCCGTCCTACGTTCCACCGCCCGAAGTGGTGCCAGTTGTCGCACCGCCGCCTGCGCCCATCCAGGTCGTGCAGGCGCAGCCTCCGAAAGAGCCGGCTGTCGTGGCTGCAGCACCCGCACCGGTGCCCATCCCGCTGCCACCGACACCACCGGCCATCATCAAGCGCGAAATCAGCCTGGCCTGCCCTGGCTATGAGGCCGTGCTGGCCTCGGCACTGGAAGAGGCCATCGACCGCGTCGGCCTCAAGGGCACCGTGCAGACCCTGATCAAGATCCGCGGCACGCAGGTCGTCGAGGTCACGCCGCAGTCCGGCCCCAAGGAGTATTACAAGTACGTCCAGGCCGCCGTGAGGCGCATGCGCTGCACGGCTGGCGGCGCCGATGAAGTGCAAGTCGCCCTGCCCGTGATCTTCTCCTGAGGTCGTGTCAGCCCCTCGTCCGCGTTTGAGCCGCTGAACGCGGTCAAGCTCAGTGGCCCCGAGAGGACGGCGATGCATGCCGGCTCGACCGGCACGCACATCGCCTGACGGGCCGGCTTGGGGCGGCCCGGCGCTCGGCCCGCAATACAAGGCCATCAAGGCATCCGATGAACTCTCCATCCCGACGCGGCCTGCTGCAAGGCCTGGGCGCCCTCGCCCTGCTCCCATCCGCCGCCCGCGCGGCAGACGCACCGCCCAACATCGTCTTCATCCTGGCAGACGACATGGGGTATGCCGACCTCGGCGTCTACGGCCAGCGTGATTTCGCTACGCCCAACCTCGACAAACTCGCGGCCCAGGGCATCCGCTTCACACAGGGCTACGCCAACTCGGCCGTCTGCTCGGCGACACGCTTCGGGCTCATCACGGGACGCTACCAGTACCGTCTGCGGGGCGGCCTGGAAGAACCCATTGCCGGTGCGGGCGACCAGCTTGGCCTGCCACCCGAACACCCCACGCTGCCTTCGTTGCTGAAGGCGCGCGGCTACCGCACGGCCCTGTTCGGCAAATGGCATCTCGGCGCGCTGCCCAAGTTCGGGCCACTGAAGAGCGGCTACGACGAGTTCTTCGGCAACACCGGCGGCGCGGTGGACTACTTCACCCACCGAGCCGGGGTGGGCGAGCACTTGCCGTCTGACTTGTTCGAGGGCGAAGTGCGTGTGGACAAGGCTGGCTACTACACGGACCTCATCGCCGAACACGGCCAGGCATTCCTCCGCCGACAGTCGCCGGCTCAACCCTTTTTGCTCTCATTGCACTTCACGGCACCGCACTGGCCCTGGGAGGGACCGGGCGACGAAGCGGTGTCACGCGAGCTCAAGAACCTGAACCACACCGACGGTGGCAGCCTGAGAAAGTACGGTGAGATCGTGGGTGCCCTGGACGCTGCCGTGGGCCGGGTGCTCGCCACCCTGCAGGACCAAGGCCTCGCTCAAAACACCATCGTCGTGTTCACGAGCGACAACGGCGGCGAGCGCTTCAGCAACACCTGGCCCTTCAGCGGTCAGAAGTCGGAGCTGCTGGAGGGCGGCATCCGCGTGCCCACGCTGCTGCGTTGGCCGGCGCGCGTGAGGCCCGGCCAGGTGAGCGAGCAGGTGCTGATCAGCATGGACTGGCTGCCCACCCTGCTGGCCGCTGCCGGCGGCGCGCCGCACCCTGACTACCCGAGCGACGGCCGCAACCTGCTGCCCCAGATCCTCGGCCAGGCCACCCCGGTAGAGCGCCAGCTCTTCTGGCGCTACAAGGCCCATGCCCAGCGCGCCGTGCGCCAGGGCGAATGGAAGTACCTGCAAACCAACGGCAACGAGTTCCTGTTCAACCTTGCTTTCGATTCGCGGGAACGGGCCAACCTGGCAGAACGCCAACCCGCACGGCTGCAGCAGCTGCGCGACGCCTGGGTGTCTTGGAACGCGCAGATGCTGCCCATCACCGAAGACGTGCGGACCTACAAAATCAGCGGCAAGGTGCAGGCGGATCGGCCGGGCAATTGAGGCCCGTCAAGGCCCACGCCAATGACAGGCCAAGGCCTTGATCTCGCCCTCCTGGCAGGCCCGCGATGGAAGCGGCGGGGAGCACGCCAGGGCCGGCTCAGAACTTCCAGGCGTAGGCCACGCCCAGCAGGTTTTCGGTCAACCGCACGACCGCATTCCCTCCACCAAAGCCAGCCGGCGGATTGCCCGGTGAAATAGAGCCGCTGCCGGTCACGGTGTTGCCAAAAGCGTGAGCCGCGTAGACCGTCCATTCACCGCCCACAGCGGCCACCGTGGCACCGAAGCTGAGGTGATCGCGCGCCACGCCAGGCGCCAGCACGTTGAAGAAGGTTTCGGACTGCGGCACCGGCTGGTTGCCGTGGCTCAGGCCAGCGCGCAGCGTGAGTGCAGCATCGACGCGGTGCTCCACCGCCAGCTTGAGCACGCTGACATCCTTCCAGCCAAAGCCCGGCCCCTGGCTGCTGCCCAGGGGCTGCCCCTGCAGCAGCAGCGTCAGCGAGTGGCCCACCGACGCGACGCGGCTGTAGCGGATGGTCTGCACATCGGCGCCCAGCGCCCATCCCGGCGTGGCCTGCCAGCGCAGGCCCAGCGCGTAGTCCTCGGGCACGTCGAAGCCGCCCTGCTCCGCGAAGAGGCCCGCGTATTTCTTGAACCGTCCCTGGATGCGCGACGCCCAGGTGGCACCCAGCGTGACGCTGTCCCCCACGCGGCCCTGCCAGCCCAGCCGCAGGCCCACGCCGGTGGAGGTGTCGGTGCCTTGATCACTGACCTTGCCGGGCGCCGACGAAAAGCCGCTGAAGAAGCCCAGCCCCTGAGCCTTGAAGCGCTGGTGCGCGATGGGCAGCGACACCCCCACGGTCTGGCCGGCCACCGGCTGCCAGGCCACCGAGGGTGACACGAAGAGCTGCTCCAGGTTCACGCCGGCCTTGCCCGTGGCCCCGAAGCGGGCGTAGGGGTTGGCGGCGTAGTCGGTGTTCATGCCGCCATTGCCATACACGGCCACACCAGCTGCCAAGGTGGGCGACAGGCGTGTGGCCCAGCCCAATTCGGGGATGAAAAACTGCTTCTTGCCGTTGCCGTCGTACGAGGCGTCCGCACCGAAGGCATTGCCGACGATGGACGCGCTGCGCTTCGGGCTGAACCAGGTCAGGCCCACGTCCACGCGCTCACCTGCTGCCAGCGTGCCGGCCGGGTTGGTGGCAGCTGCCAGTGCGTCCTGTGGCCAGGCAACGCCCACACCGGCCTGTCCCAGCGCCTTGGCGCCGTCACCGTGCGAGAAGTAGCCATTGGTGGCGTGAGCGCCGCTGGCAAACACAGCCAGGGCGAGTGGCAAGGCCCGAAGGGCCAAAAAGCGTGGAGTGGGCATCGCGCTGGACAACTGATGAAAGATGGACAGGCTAGGGGAGCACCCCAGCCTCGCGCCACGAAGAAAAGCCGCCGCGCTTATGCGCGATTCGCACTTGCAGGCCGCTCACCCCTGCAGCCAACAAATCTCACGCACGGCCACCGGCTTCGGGATGAGCCCCTGCGCCGCGAACGCATCAGCCACCCTCTGCTGGTCGGCCGCGATGGCCGGCGTGATGAGCTGCGCGCCGTAGCGCACGCGCTTCTGCATGGTCAGCACGACGTCGGGCGCCAGGCCCAGCAGCGGCGACACGGTGCGCGCCACGGCCTCGGGGTTGGCCGTGGCCCAGGCACCTTCGCGGGCAATAGCTGCCACCAGCTGCTTCACGAGGGCCGGCTCGGCCTGCACGAAGTCGCGCCGCGCCTCGTAGAAGCTCCAGGGCGCTGCCACCGCCGGCGCCAGGCTGCCGAAGTCGGCCAGCACGCGCAGCGGCCGCGCGGCCTGGGCAATCGTGAGGTAGGGGTCCCACACGACCCAGGCATCCACCGCACCGCTCTCGAACGCTGCGCGGGCATCGGCCGGGCCGAGGTAGATGGGCTGCACGTCCTGCAACCGCAGCCCCTGCGACGCCAGCGCGCCGAGCAGCAGGTAGTGCGAGCTGGAGCCTTTGGCCAGCGCCACGCGCTTGCCACGCAGGTCGCGCACGGCCTGGGCCGGGCTGCCGGCCGGCACGATCAAGGCCTCGCTGTGCGGCAGGCCCGGCTCCGCAGCCACCAGCAGGAAGTCCCGCCCCGCCGCCTGCGCAAACACCGGCGGCGGTGCACCCGTCACGCCGAAGTCGATGGCGCCGGCATGCAGCGCCTCCAGCAACTGCGGTCCGGCCGGGAACTCCTTCCACTCGATCTCGACGCCCGCCAGCTCGCGCTCCAGCGTGCCTCGCAGCTTCACGAGCAGCAGCAGGCCGCCCTTCTGGAAGCCGAGGCGCACGCGCTTGGGCGCCGCCGTCGCACCGCTGGCGAAGGCCACCACCCCCGCCGCCATCAACCAGTCACGCCGTTTCATGCCACCGCTCCTCGCCATGCGGGCCGCGCCAGGCCGAGGTGCTCGCGCAGCGTGCGGCCTTCGTAGTGCGTGCGGAACAAGCCGCGCCGCTGCAGCTCCGGCACCACCAGGCGCGCGAAGTCATCGAGCCCGCCGGGCAGTGTGGGCGGCATCAGGTTGAAGCCGTCCGCCCCGCCTTGTTCGAACCAGGCCTGCAGTTCATCCGCCACGTCGGCCGCGCTGCCCACCACGCTCAGGTGGCCACGGCCACCCGCCACCTTCAGGGCGAGCTCGCGCAACGTGAGCCGGCCGTCGCGCGCCAGGTTCGTCAGCAGCTGCTGGCGGCTGCGCTGGCCGCTGTCGGTCAAGGGCAGTTCGGGCAGGGGCTCGTCGAGCGCGTAGCCGCTCAGGTCGAAGTTGCCGATCATGCGCGACACCAGGCCCACCGCGGCGACCGGGTCGATGAGCGCCTGCAATGCGGCCTGCTTGTCTTCGGCCTCGGCACGGCTCTCGCCGACGATGACGTAGGCGCCGGGCAGGATCTTGATCGCATCGCGCGAGCGCCCGGCCAACTCGGCACGGTCCTTCAGGTCCGCGTAGAAGGCCTGTGCAGCCGCCAGCGTGGGCTGGGCGGTGAACACCAGCTCCGCGCTGCGCGCCGCCAGGCTGCGCCCCGCTTCGGAGGCCCCCGCCTGCACGATGACCGGCTGGCCCTGCGGCGAGCGCGCCACGTTCAGCGGCCCGCGCACCTTGAAGTGCGGCCCGTCGTGGGCGAGCACGCGACGGCCCTCCGGCCGGTAGTACAGGCCGCTGTCGCGGTCGTTCACGAAGGCGTCGTCGGCCCAGCTGTCCCACAGGCCCTGCACCACCTGCAGGAACTCCTCCGCGCGGGCATAGCGGTCGGCATGGCCCACATGCTGGTCGCGGCCGAAGTTGCCGGCCTCCGACGCGTTGTCGGACGTGACGAGGTTCCAGCCCGCACGCCCGCCCGAGAGGTGGTCCAGCGACGCGAACTTGCGCGCCACGTGGTAGGGCTCGTTGTAGGTGGCCGTGACGGTCGCGACCAGGCCGATGCGATCGGTCACGGCCGCGAGTGCGGACAGCAGCGTCAGCGGCTCGAAGCGCGCCGAGCGCGAGATGCGCTCCGCGCCCGGCCCCTCTTCCACCGCCACGCTGTCGGCCACGAAGACGGCGTCGAACAGCGCCCGCTCCGCCGTCTGCGCGACCTGGCGGTACAGGCCGAAGTCCAGCCCGGCACGCTCGGGCACGTCCGGCGAGCGCCAGGCCGCCACGTGGTGGCCCGACTCCATCAGGAAGGCGCCCAGGTGCAGCTTGCGTTCGGCCATCAGAAGTCTTTCCGGACGTTGATGCCGAAGTAGCGCTGATCGTCACGCGGCACCCAGCGGTTGACGTAGGTGCCGCCGCGGCCCAGGAAGGACGCGTAGCTGCGGTCGCCCAGGTTCTTGGCCAGCAGCGCCACGCGCCAGCCCTGTGCGGGCTGCGACACCGCAAAGCTCGCGTTCCAGATGCCGTAGGCGCCCTGGATGGTGTCGGCGAACTGGCCGATGTCGTACTGCGTCTTGCTCTGCCAGGTGAACTCCAGCCCGGCGTCGGCCTGCCAGCCGCCGGTCAGTGCAAAGCGGTAGTTCGTGTTGACGGCGGTCTTCCAGTCGGGCGCGAAGGGCAGCGGCTTGCCGTTGACCTGGCAGCTCGTGGCCGCGCCGGCCGGGCAGTTGAACTGGTCGATGCGGGCCTTGGTGTAGGCCAGCAGCGCGCCGACGCTCCATTGCGAGGTGGCCTTGAAGGCGGCATCCAGCTCCGCACCGCGCGAGGAAACGTCGCCGGCATTGATCAGGCGGGTGACGACCGAGCCCGAGACCAGGTCGAAGAAGTTCGCCTGGTAGTTGCTGTACTGCGTGTCGAACACGGCGAGGTTCACGCGCAGCCGGCGGTCCAGCCACTCGGACTTGAGGCCGGCCTCGACCGAGGTCGACGTCTCGGGCTTGAGCGCCAGCGTGTCGCGCGGCAGCATGTTGAAGAACACGTTGAAGGCCGGGCCCTTGTAGCCGCGCGACCAGGTGAGGTAGGTGCTGGCCGTGGGGCTCAGGTCCCACTGCAGGCCGGTGCGGCCCGAGCTGCCCTTCTGCTGGGTGCTGCCGCTCTGCGACACATCCGGGTTCACGCCCGGCACGGCGCCGTTGAACTGGGCGTCGGGCACGCTGCGGGTGCGGGCGTGGTTGAAGGTCAGGCGGTCATCCGTCCAGCGCAGGCCCAGGATGCCGTGCAGGCTGGGCGTGAGGTGCCAGCGGGCTTCGCCGAAGCCAGCCAGGCTGTCCAGCGTGGAGCCGAAGTTGGCAACGCCGAAGTCGTTGAAGAGCGCACCGCCCGTGCCCAGCCGCCGCACGTCGCGGCGGTAGGTTTCCACGTCGCGGGTGTGCAGGTAGTAGACGCCGGCCACGTAGTCCAGCGTCTCGCCGCGCGGCGAGGCGACGCGCAGCTCCTGCGACCACTGCCGGAAGTCCACCGTGCCGCGGTCGTGCGATTGCGGCAGGCCGGCGGCCGGCGCGGCCAGGCGGTCGCCGTCCTGCAGCTGCGTGTTGTTCCAGGCGCGCCAGGCGGTGATGCTGGTGAGGGTGTGGTCGCCGAGCTTGGCTTCGCCGGTGAGGGACACGCCGCGGTTGCGGTCGTTCACCTGCGTCTTGAGGTTGGCGTTGATCTGGCGGTTGTCGTCGCTCGCCACGACCGGCGACAGCGCCGCAGCAAACGCGGGGAAGGTGGAGACGGCGCCGCTGGGATAGGCGATGAGCTGGGTGCGGGTCACCACACCGGTCGGGATGTCGTCCTGCGAGTTGACCGTGTCGGCCACCAGCGTGAACTTCAGCGTCGGGTTGGCCTGCCACTCCAGCTTGGCGCGCAGGCCCTTCTTGTCGTAGCCGTTGACCTTGTCGCCATTGAACACATTGGTCACGTTGCCATCGAAGCGGCCCACCAGCGCGTTCACCGAGGCCCGCAGGCCCGGCGCGATCTCGCCGCTGACACTGGCGCGCACGCGGTTCTCGTTGCCCGCCGTGAAGTGCGAGACATCGAGGTAGCCCTCGGTCACCGAGGACGGCGCCTTGGTGACGATGTTGATGACGCCGGCCGACGCGTTCTTGCCGAACAGCGTGCCCTGGCTGCCGCGCAGCACTTCCACGCGCTGCACGTCCAGCAGGTCCAGCGTGGCCTGACCCGGGCGGGCCAGCACCACGCCGTCGATGACGGTGGAGACCGTGGGCTCCACGCCGGGCGACGTGGAGATGGTGCCCACGCCGCGCACGAAGAGCGAGGTGTCCTTGTTGCTGGCGCCGGTGCGGAAGTTCACGGTCGGCACCTGCGAGGCCAGCGCACCGAGCGTGTTGCGGTTGGCCTGCTCCAGCTGCTCGCCCGAGATCACGCTCACGGCCACCGGCACCTGCTGCAGCGACTCCGCGCGGCGCGTGGCCGTCACGGTCACGGGCGCGAGCTGCACGGTCTCAGCCGACGGCGCGGCGGCTTCCTGGGCCTGGGCCGGCGCTGTGCCGAGTGCGGCCAGTGCTGCCAGGGCGAGGGTCGAGACGCGGGCCGGCGACGGGCGACGGGCTTCCTTGTTTTGCTTCATAGCTTGCTCCGAGATCGATGGCTGGCGCGGCGGATGCCAGCGCTAACATGAACCGCATGGTGAAGCGCAGCAGCCCCCGGCACAAACGACAAATGCGTGTTTGCTTGCTCGGTTTTTGTCGATGGGAGGTCCGGCCATGACGCGGCGGCGCACCGAGCGCCCGACGCTGGCCGACGTGGCCGCGCTGTGCGGGGTGTCCACCATCACCGTGTCCCGCTGGTTCCGGGAGCCGCAGCGCGTGGCGCCCGAGGCCAGCGAGCGCATCCGCGCGGCGGTGGAGCAACTCAACTACGTGCCCAACCTGACCGCCGGCGGCCTCGCCTCGGCCCGCAGCCGCGTGGTGGCGATGGTGGTGCCCAACATCTCCGGCCCCATCTTTGCGCCCACGCTGCAGGCCCTGTCCGACGGCCTGGCCGAGCACGGCCTGCAACTGCTGCTGGCCTCCAGCTACTTCTCGATGGAGGCCGAGGAGCGCGCGGTGCGCGCCTTCCTGGGCTGGAACCCGGCGGCCCTGGTGCTCACCAGCCGCTTCCACACGCCGGCCACCGAGCGCCTGATCGCGGGCGCGGCCCAGCCCGTCATCGAGACCTGGGACCTCGACCCCACCCGCTCCGCGTTCCAGGTGGGCTTCTCGCACCGCCAGGTGGGGCGTGACGCCGCCCGCTACCTGCTCGACCGCGGCCACCGCAAGGTCGGCTTCGTTCACAACAGCGCGGCCGGCGACCTGAGCGCGCAGGAGCGCTACGCCGGCTATGCCGAGGTGATGCAGGCCGCCGGCCTGACGCCCTGGGGCCACAACCCAACGGCGACCGACCCGATGCAAGCCGGCGCCCAGGCCCTGGAGGCCCTGATGGCCCGCAAGCGCCAGCGGCCCGAGGCGCTGATCTTTGCGAACGACAACCTCGCCTGCGGCGCCATCCTGGCCGGCCAACGCCTCGGGCTTCGCCTGCCCCAGGACCTGGCCATCTTCGGCTTCGGCGACTACGCCTTCGCCGACAAGCTGCTCCCGAGTCTCAGCACCATCCGCCCGCCCGCCCGCGAGATGGGGCGCGCGGCGGTTGACATCGTCATGCGGTTGCAGGCGGGGGAGACCGATGTGGCACGGGTCGTCGAATTGGGGTGTGAGGTGGTCGTGCGTGAGAGTGCGTAGGGCGACTCACGGCTGAGCTGCGCCTGGGTTGATCGCCTGGGTGCATGAATAGGCTGTTGTCGGGCAATTCGGCACTCGCTCACAGGCATCACCCACGAACTGCGCAACGAGGCCCTCGCGATGCAGCGCAAGCTCTCTTAGACTCTGACGGTTCCCCCTGCGAACGCCGCAGCAACGTGAGTCTTCCCGCGCGCGCTCATCTGTGCTTCTCGCCGTTTGCGACGATCCGGAAAAGCCCTCTGGACCGCCGTCGACGGCTTGGGCGGCCAGGCACTGCCGATGCCGTCGGTGGCTGACGGCGGGCTCTGCTCATCTGACCAAGGATTGCAATGCGAAGTTTCTTCAATCCCGCCGCCCTGCTGATGGCGCGCTTGAGCCTCAGTCGGAAATTCCTGCTGGCCGGTGTGCCCATCTTCGCGCTGCTGCTGGCCCTGGCCTTCAGCACGCTGCAGACACTGAACGAACGGGTCAGCGCACTGGCGTCGAAGCGCGTGGCCGTGGCACTGATGGCCAACTTGGTGGAGTGGAACAAAGAGCTCATCGAAAGCCGCCGCATCACGATCACCGGAGCCCCGGGCGATCCTGCGGTGCAGGCGGAATTCAAGCGGTATGCCGAGGTGATCAACCGCAAATACGCCGACATCGAGCGCCAGGTGATCGCCGCACAGCCCTACTTCGACATGAGCAAGGAGCTCGCAGGGATCAAGAACGGCTGGACAGAGCTGCAAGGAAAAGTGGCCGCGTTGCCTGCAGATGCGGAGTTCGCACAGAAAGCCTTCGCTGCTCATGCCCCCGAATACGGGCGTCTCTACGCCTTCATGCGCGACCTGGGCAACAAGTCGGGCATGTCACAGGACCCCGAGGCCGATCTTTTCTACCTTGGCTACCCGCTGGCCAACCACACGCCCAGCACGGCGGGCATCGCCGTGCGCATCGCCGCCTACGCAACGCTCAATGTCAGCCGGCACGAAGTCTCGGCCAAGGACAGGGTGTTCTACGAGGTCACTGACGCGCGGCTCAACGACACCTTCAGCGGTGTTGAAACGCTGCTGTCCCAGTCGATGAAGGCCAACCCGGTGGCCGAGAAAGCACTGGGCGAACGATTCACCGTGCTGAAGGACAGCGCGAAGGAGCTGCTGGGCTTCGTGCGCAAGAACTTCACCAGCGTGGACCAGGTAGCCGTGAGCCAGCAGGAGGTGGCCAAGGTGGCCCAACCCACCCTCGACGCGGCCTGGGCCTTGGTCGAGCAGAACCGCAAGGTGCTGGACCAACTGCTCGAGGAGCGAGGCAGCCAGATCAGCACCAAGCGCAACCTGCTGGTGGCACTGCTGGCGCTGGGCATGATCGGCTCGATCTACCTGTACGTGGGCATCTACCTGAGCTCAGTGGCCAGCGTGAAGCAAGCCTCCGGTGCAGCCGAGGCCATCGCCGCAGGCGAGCTCGGCACCGTCGGTGCACCGAGCAGCCGCGATGAGTTCGCATCGCTGATCAGCAATCTGCAGCGCGCCGACCAGGCACTCGCCCAGGTCATCTCGGGAGTGAAGCAGGCGTCTGAGTCAATTGCCACCGCTTCGTCCGAGATCGCCCAGGGCACGCAAGACCTGAGTCTGCGCACGGAGCAGGCCGCCAGCAGCCTGCAGACCACAGCCAGTTCGATGGACGAGCTCACTGCGGCGGTTGGCCACAGCGGTGCGGCAGCCAGCACGGCCCAGCAACTCGCCACCTCGGCCGCCACAGTGGCGGAACGCGGCGGCTCGGTGGTCTCCGAGGTGGTGGCGATGATGGAGCAGATCAATCAGAGCAGCCGAAAGATCGCCGACATCATTGGCGTGATCGACGGCATTGCGTTCCAGACCAACATCCTTGCGCTGAACGCAGCGGTGGAGGCGGCACGGGCGGGCGAGCAGGGTCGCGGCTTCGCGGTCGTGGCCGGAGAAGTGCGCAGCCTGGCTCACCGCTCGGCAGAAGCGGCCAGGGAGATCAAACAGCTGATCGGCACCAGTGTCGAGAAGGTGGAGAGCGGCAGCCGGCTGGTGGGTGATGCCGGCAGCACCATGACCGAGATCGTCGCCTCGGTGCAGCGGGTGCACGGCATGATCGGTGACATTGCCCACGCCGCCGGCGAGCAGACCCAGGGCATCGGACAGGTCAATACCGCCATCAACCAGCTCGATCAGATGACGCAGCAGAACGCGGCTCTGGTGGAAGAAAGCGCGGCGGCTGCGGAAAGCCTGAAAGCCCAAGCCGCCCATCTGGCCCAGGTCGTGAGCAAGTTCCAGATCCGCGGTTGAGGCCGGCAGCGGCGAGCGGGCCACCACAGTGCTGGTAACCGTCCAGCCGCCAAGCAGGCCTGGACTTGGGGTGCAGGGTCACCCGCGCCAAAACCAGACCGGACAGGCGTTTGGCGAAGATCTGATCCAAAGCCTGCTGGACTGGGGACAACTGCAAGGTGATGGACACCCGCCGCAAGAACCACATACCGGCGTCCACCTGACGCCGATGCCGCCAGCGTTGGACGGGGCGTTTCGCACCATCAACATCGAAAGAACCCCGATGGATGTTGGTAGGCCGTATTGGACTTGAACCAATGACCAAAGGATTATGAGTCCCTCACAGCCGGCCAAGGGCGAATGGCGGCGAACGGCAGGATCGACATAAGTGATTGATCGCTATAGGTTTCTTGTTC
>JBBIVU010000027.1:0-21114 GCA_037439585.1 Roseateles sp.
GCGCCCACCGCCATCCGCCGCACGGCCGCGGCACGGTGGGCATGGTGCAGGTGCACCCCAACAGCCGCAACGTCATCCCGGGTCGCGTCAAGTTCAGCATCGACCTGCGGAATGCGACGGACGAGTTGTGCGAGGCGATGGACGCGGACATCCGCGCGGTGGCGGCCAAGCTGTCGGCCGACAGCGGCCTTGCCATCGAGATCACGCCCGTCAGCGCCTACCCGGCCCAGCCCTTCCACCCCGACTGCATCGCCGCCGTCCAGAGGGCCGCCGATGCCCTGGGTTACTCCAATATGCCGGCCGTGTCAGGCGCCGGCCACGACGCCGTCTACATGGCCCGCCTGGCCCCCGCCGGCATGATCTTCATCCCCTGCAAGGACGGCATCAGCCACAACGAGATCGAGGATGCCAAGCCCGAGCACATCGAGGCGGGGTGCAATGTGCTGCTGCAGGCGATGTTGGCGCGGGCGGGCACCGCCTGACTGGCCAACCGACGGCAACCCTCAAAAAGCAGCTCGGCTCAGTCCTTGTCGCGCCCTCGGCCTCTGCCATGGTCGTGGTCGTCACCCCGGTCACGCCCGTGCTCCCGGTCACGGCCATTGCCTCGCTCGTCGTCACGCCAGGCGCCGCGCTCCCTGTCGTAGCCGTTGCGGTGGTACGGCACGTACTCGCGCTCGTACCAGTCGCCGTTCACGAAGTAGACCGGCCGGCTGCAGGCGTTGTATTTGGCACAGTGATTGGCCCAGTTTTTTTCGTGGCCTGGCGGCACGCGCAGGTACAGCGGCGGCGGCGGCTCGGCCACACGCTGGATGATGACCGGCTGGGCGTAGATCACCTGCGGCCGCTGGTTGCCGATGTCGATCTGGCCGTAGAAGCCGGGCTGGCCGATGCTGATGGACACGCCCACATCGGCCGCCGGGGCGGGGCCGGTCGCCAGCGTGGCCATCGCGGCCAACACCGCAAACACGATTGCTGCAGCCTTCATCACGCACCCCTCGAAAGACAACGAAACCCGATCATTCAGAAGATGGCCCGGACCCGACAGGCCCGTGCACCCGAACTCAGCCCTCCAGCTGACTCAAATCCCGCACGGCCCCCTTGTCCGCCGACGTTGCCAGCAGGGCATACGCCTTCAGCGCGGCACTCACCTTGCGCGGACGGGCCTCGGCCGGCTTCCAGCCCTTGGCGTCCTGCTCGGCACGGCGCTTGGCGAGTTCTTCGTCGCTCACCAGCACGTCGATAGACCGGTTCGGGATGTCGATGCGGATGCGGTCGCCGTTGCGCACCAGGCCGATGGCGCCGCCGGCTGCCGCCTCGGGCGAGCAGTGGCCGATGGACAGGCCCGAAGTGCCGCCGGAGAAGCGGCCGTCGGTCAGCAGCGCGCAGGCCTTGCCCAGGCCCTTGGACTTGATGTAGCTGGTCGGGTAGAGCATTTCCTGCATGCCGGGGCCGCCCTTGGGGCCTTCGTAGCGCACCACCACGACGTCGCCGGCCTTGACCTGGTCGTCCAGGATGTGGGCCACGGCTTCGTCCTGGCTCTCCACCACGTGGGCCGGGCCCTCGAACACCATCAGGCTGTCGTCCACGCCGGCCGTCTTCACCACGCAGCCGTCCAACGCGATGTTGCCGCGCAGCACGGCCAGGCCGCCTTCGGTGCTGAAGGCATGGTCCAGCGAGCGGATGCAGCCCTCGGCGCGGTCCAGGTCCAGGCTGGGCCAGCGGGTGTTCTGGCTGAAGGCCACTTGCGTGGGGATGCCCGCCGGGCCGGCGAGGTAGAAGGTCTTCACGGCCTCGTCGGTGCTGACGGTCACGTCCCACTGCGCGAGGGCGTCGGCCATGGTCTTGGCGTGGATGGTGGGCACGTCGGTGTGCAGCTTGCCGGCGCGCGCCAGCTCACCCAGGATGGCCATGATGCCACCGGCGCGGTGCACGTCTTCGATGTGGTACTTGTTGGTGTTGGGCGCCACCTTGCACAGCTGCGGCACCACGCGGGACATGCTGTCGATGTCGGCCATCGTGAAGTCGATCTCGGCTTCCTGGGCGATGGCCAGCAGGTGCAGGATGGTGTTGGTGGAGCCGCCCATGGCGATGTCCAGCGCCGTCGCGTTTTCGAAGGCCTTGAAGCCCACGGCGCGCGGCAGCACGCTGGCGTCGTCCTGCTCGTAGAAGCGGCGGCACAGCTCCACCGCGGTGCGGCCGGCTCGCTTGAACAGCTGCTCGCGGTCCGCGTGCGTGGCCACCACCGTGCCGTTGCCGGGCAGCGAGAGGCCCAGCGCCTCGGTCAGGCAGTTCATCGAGTTGGCGGTGAACATGCCCGAGCAGCTGCCGCAGGTGGGGCAGGCCGAGCGCTCGACTTCGGCGAGGTCGGCGTCGCTGACCTTGACGTCGGCGGCCATGACCATGGCGTCGATCAGGTCCAGCTTCTTGATCTCGATCTTGCTGGTGCCGGGCACGGCCAGGCGCACCTTGCCGGCTTCCATCGGGCCGCCGGAGACGAACACGACGGGGATGTTCAGCCGCATGGCGGCCATCAGCATGCCGGGGGTGATCTTGTCGCAGTTGGAGATGCACACCAGCGCGTCGGCGCAGTGGGCGTTGACCATGTACTCCACCGAGTCGGCAATGATGTCGCGGCTGGGCAGCGAATACAGCATGCCGTCGTGGCCCATGGCGATGCCGTCATCCACGGCGATGGTGTTGAACTCCTTGGCCACGCCGCCCGCGGCCTCGATCTCGCGCGCCACCAGCTGGCCCAGGTCCTTCAGGTGCACGTGGCCGGGCACGAACTGGGTGAAGGAGTTGGCGATGGCGATGATGGGTTTGGAGAAGTCATCGTCCTTCATGCCCGTGGCGCGCCACAGCGAACGGGCACCCGCCATGTTGCGGCCGGCGGTGGAGGTCTTGGAACGGTAGGGGGTGGGCATGGCAGCAGTCGTCGCGGATGCAGGGAAGCCGCGATTGTCCGGCGGAGCCGGCGCCAGGGTTATTCCAAAAGCCCGCCGAAAGCTCGGTTGCCCGAGCGAGAAGGTCCGCAGGCGAGGTGAACGCCCCCGGCAGGCTGCGCACTCAGGCCGCCGCGCTGCGCACCGCCTCGCGCACCAACCCGTCCAGCTTGACGGTGATCTGCGTCAGCTCGCCGGACACGACCGCAAACTCACGCCCCGTGGGGCCCGCCCGCGCGGCGACGACCTGGGCGTTGAAGGACACGATGCGCGCGTGCTTGGCAATCTGCTCGATGTCGCCCATGACCGACGAGAGCTGCTGCCGCGCCCGCGCGGCCTGGGCGCGGGCCAGGTCCTCCAGCGCCTGGGTCTGGCGGTTGAGCGCGGCCAACAGGGGCGTCGCACAGTCCACCAAGGCATCCACCGCCGCCGCCTGCGGCTGGCGCACGGCCTGATCGGCCAGCTGCACGAAGCGGCTGATGCACGTGGTGGCGTCGTCAACCTCACCGGCAGTGAGCGGCAGCACCAGCCCCTGATGGCGCAAGGCCGCCTCGCCGTCGAGCAGGCTCTGCTGCGTGCTGCGAAACAGGTCCAGCGTCTCGCGCGCCGTGGCCTGGGCGCCGGCACGGCCTTGCTGAGCCAGCAGCACGAACAACACCAGCCGCTGTGAGATGAAGCGGCGCCGGCCCGACAGGTTGATCAGGCGCGCACACGCCTCGCCCGCCTGAACTTGGGGCGCAACGCCCTGAACCCGTGCACGAGGTGTTGCGTGGTCCTGCTGCAGCATCGTTGTCTCCGTGACCGGGATCACGACCCCACGCTCCACCCGGCGTGCTGGGGTCTTCCCCGAGACAGCGTTAGCAGACGGCGTGCCAGCGCCTGGCCTTGAACGGCTCAGCCGCTCAGGCCTGCCTGCAGGCGCCGCGCCGCCTCCGCCAGCGTCTCGTCACGCTTGGCGAAGCAGAAGCGCACATGCCGCCGCTCCTGCGGCTGCTGGTAGAAGCCCGACAGCGGGATGGCGGCCACACCGACCTCGGTGGTCAACCAGCGGGCGAAGTCCAGTTCGGGCAGGTCGGACACAGCGCTGTAGTCCACGGTCTGGAAGTACGTGCCCTCGCAAGGCAGCAGCTGCAGCCGCGTGCCGGCCAGCGCCGCACGGAAGGCGTCGCGCTTGGCCTGGTAGAAGGCGCTCAGGCCCTGCCACGGCGCCGGGTTGGCGAGGTAGGCAGCGATGGCGTGCTGCGTCGGCGTGTGGACGGTGAACACCGTGTACTGGTGCAGCCGGCGGAAGGCGGCGCTCAGGGCCGGCGGGGCCGCCACGAAGCCCACCTTCCAGCCGGTGACATGGAAGGTCTTGCCGAAGCTGCTGACCAGGAAGCTGCGCTCGCGCAGACCGGGGTGGCGGGCCACGCTCTCATGCGCAGCGCCGTCGAACACCATGTGCTCGTAGACCTCGTCGCTGATGACGAACAGGTCGTGCTGCTCGGCAATGCGGGCGAGCTCGGCCAGATCGTCGGCGGTGGCCACACGGCCGCTCGGGTTGTGCGGGGTGTTGATCACCAGGGCCCGCGAGCGCGGCGTGAGGGCGGCGCGCACCGCGGCCCAGTCGATGCGGTAGTCCGCCGTCATGGGCACGCCCACGGGCACGGCGCCGGCCAGGCGGATGGCGGGGTCGTAGCTGTCGTAGGCGGGCTCGATGATGACGACTTCATCGCCCGTGCCCACGCAGCACTGCAGCGCGGTGAACAGGCCCTGCGTGCCGCCGGCGGTGATGGTGATGTCGCTGCCGGGGTCGTAGGCCGAGCCGTACAGCGTGTTGAGCTTGGCGGCCACGGCCTCGCGCAGCGCCGGCACGCCCGTCATGGGCGGGTACTGGTTGTGGCCCGCGGCCATGGCGCCGGTCAAGGCCTGCATCAGCGCGGGGTCGGCGCCGAAGTCCGGGAAGCCCTGGCCGAGGTTGACGGCGCCGCGCTCGGCAGCCAGCGCGGACATGACGGTGAAGATGGTGGTGCCGGTGTTCGGCAGCTTGGCGGGCAGTGCAGGCATGGCCCGATTCTGCCGGCCCGCCACCACTTTCAATGGCCCTGCTCCATGGGGTCGTAGCGCTGGCCACGCAGCAGGGCCAGCGGCGAGCGCCAGTAGATGTCGACGTTGTGCAGCGGGTCGGTCAGGATCTTCACCACCCAGGCCAGGCCCCAGCTCGGGCTGCGCAACGCGGCCAGTTGCAGGCCCCGCAGCAGCAGGCCCGAGGCGGCGAGCATCAGCCAGGCCAGGCCCACGTCATGCGCCCAGCCGGCCACGCCCGCTGCGGGCTGGATCAGGCCGAACAGGCTGGGGCTCAGGGCCAGCAGCACCGGCAGCGCCAGCCACACGCCGATGAGCACGGCCTTGCGGCGCATGTTGAAGCCGGCCTTGATGGCTTCCTTGTGCGCGTCGGTGGCGCCGTTGACGGCGTCGTAGCCGCGCGGCTCGAAGAAGATGTGGCCGCTCTGGCGCGTGACCATGCCCACGCCCCAGCCCAGCCACGCGGCGGCGGCGGGGTCGATGAACAGCAGGCCATAGGCCACCAGGAAGCTGAGCGCGCTGATGAGGTGCAGCGTCTGGTTGATGCGGCACTGGTGGTAGTAGCGGTGGTCGTCCCAGCGCAGGGTGCGGACCTGATCCCAGAACATGGACATGGGCGGGTTCTCCTCGGTGACGCGGAATGCGTACCGAGAGCGTGGCCGCAGCACATGAAATTCCGGTTACGCCCAGGCCTGGAGCCCGGGTCGAATGGCGGGTGCTTGATCTGGCGCAAGAGGTGATGGCAGCGTCACGGTGCCGTCATGCAAGCGCTGGGGCGCAGCGGAACAACAGGCGGGCGAACGCGCCGGAGCGGGTGCGCGTGGGGGCCGGCCAAGCACGCGACGTGGAAGCCCAAACCGGGGTGCCACATGCAGCGGCGGGCGAGGTCCGGGCGATCCGTCCTGCCCACCTTCGTGTGCAGTGGCCTGGGCCAGGCGGGTCCGAGGGCTCTCCGCGCACAACCGCCGCGGGCACGCGCTGCAACCAGGCGGCCACGCGGCGGTGTTGCGCAGCGTCAGGCGGCGTCCAGCATCTGGGTGAAGAACTTCTCGCCGCTCACGCGGGGCTGGTAGGCCGACACCGCCTTGGCGATGGCCGCGATGTGATCGGGCGTGGTGCCGCAGCAGCCACCGGCGATGTTCAGGAAACCGGCCTGGGCGAACTCGCCCACCAGCCGCGCCGTCACGTCGGGCGTTTCGTCGAAGCCGGTGTCGCTCATCGGGTTGGGCAGGCCGGCGTTGGGGTAGCAGCTCACCGCCACCTCGCCCGCCACCTTGCTCAGCTCCTCGATGTAGGGGCGCATCAGCGTGGCGCCCAGCGCGCAGTTCAGGCCGATGGCGATGGGGCGGGCGTGGCGCACCGAGTGCCAGAAGGCCGTGACCGTCTGGCCGGAGAGGATGCGGCCGGACGCATCCGTCACCGTGCCGGAGATGATGACGGGCAGGCGCTCGCCGGTGTCTTCCATCAGCTCGTCCAGCGCAAAGATGGCGGCCTTGGCGTTGAGGGTGTCGAAGATGGTTTCAACAAGAAAGAGGTCGCAGCCGCCGTCCAGCAGGCCCTTGGCCTGCTCGTAGTAGGCGGCGCGCAGGGTGTCGAAGTCGATGTTGCGGGCGCCGGGGTCGTTCACATCGGGGCTGATGGACGCGGTGCGCGGCGTGGGGCCGAGGGCGCCCGCCACGTAGCGGCGCTTGTCCGGCGTGCTGAACTTGTCGCAGGCGGCGCGGGCCAGCTTGGCGGCCTCCACGTTCATCTCGTAGGCCAGGCCGGCGAGGTCGTAGTCTTCCTGGGCCACCGAGGTGGCGCCGAAGGTGTTGGTCTCGATCAGGTCGGCCCCGGCGGCGAGGTACTGCTCGTGGATCTCGCGCAGCACGTCGGGCCGCGTGAACATCAGCATCTCGTTGTTGCCCTTCAGGTCCTTGGGATGGTCCTGGAAGCGCGCGCCGCGGTAGTCGGCTTCGGTGAGCTTGTAGCGCTGGATCATGGTGCCCATCGCACCGTCGAGCACGGCGATGCGGCTCTGCAGCAGAGCGGGCAGGTCTTGGGCGCGGGTGTAGGCGATCGGCTTCATGCCGCCATTTTCGCAGCGCGGGCAATGGCCTCGCCGAGCTGGGCGCATGAGGCGGTGCCGCCGAGGTCGGGCGTCTTGGGTGCGGCAGGGTCGGCCAGCACGGCCTCGATGCCGGCCATCACGGCGTCGTGCGCGGCGCGGTGGCCGAGGAAGTCCAGCATCATGGCGCCGGCCCAGATCTGGCCGATGGGGTTGGCGATGCCCTTCCCCGCGATGTCTGGCGCCGAGCCGTGCACGGGCTCGAAGAGGCTGGGCCACTCGCGCGTGGGGTTGAGGTTGGCCGAGGGCGCGATGGCGATGGTGCCGGTGCAGGCGGGGCCGAGGTCGGACAGGATGTCGCCGAACAGGTTGCTGGCCACCACCACGTCGAAGTGCTGCGGCCGCTGCACGAAGTGGGCGCAGAGGATGTCGATGTGGAACTTGTCCACCGCCACGCCGGGGTACTGCGCGGCCATGGCCTCCACGCGCTCGTCCCAGTAGGGCATGGTGATGGCGATGCCGTTGCTCTTGGTGGCGGACGTGAGCTTCGCGCGCGGGCGGCTGGCGGCCAGCTCGAAGGCGAAGCGCAGCACGCGGTCCACGCCCACGCGGCTCATCACCGTCTCCTGCAGCACGATCTCGCGCTCGGTGCCGGCGTACATGCGGCCGCCCACGCTGCTGTACTCGCCCTCGGTGTTCTCGCGCACGATCCACATGTCGATGTCGCCAGGGCTGCGGCCGGCCAAAGGCGAGCGCACGCCGGGCAGCAGGCGCGCGGGGCGCAGGTTCACGTACTGGTCGAACTCGCGGCGGAACTTCAGCAGCGAGCCCCACAGGCTGACGTGGTCCGGCACCGTGGCCGGCCAGCCGACGGCGCCGAAGAAGATGGCGTCGTGGCCACCGATCTGGTCCTTCCAGTCGTCCGGCATCATCTGGCCGTGCTGCTCGTGGTAGCGGCAATCGGCGAAGTGGAATTCGTCGAACTGCAGAGGCAGGCCGAAGCGTTCGGCCACGGTGCGCAGCACGCGCAGGCCCTCGGGCATCACTTCCTGGCCGATGCCGTCCCCGGCGATCACAGCGATCTTCTGCATGTCAGTCCTCGAAGAAGGTGAGCGCCTCGGCCAGCACCTCGTCGGGTGCCTCCTCGGCGATGTAGTGGCCGCTGTTCAGAGCGCGGCCGGTGACCTGGTCGGCCGCCGCCTGCCAAAGCTTCAGCGGCTCGAAGCAGCGGCCGACCACGCCGTTCGCGCCCCACAGCACGCGCAGCGGCTGGGTGACGCGGCGGCCGGCGGCGCGGTCGGCGCGGTCATGGTCCAGGTCGATGCCGGCACTGGCGCGGTAGTCGGCACAGATGGCGGCGGCGGTGCCAGGGCGGGCCATGCAGCGCTCGTACTCGGCCCAGGCTTCCGGGGCGAAGAACGCGCCGCCCCGCCGGCCCATGCCGTCGCGCAGGTAGGCCAGCGGGTCAGCCTCGATCAGCCGCTCGGGCAGCGGCGCCGGCTGGATCAGGAAGAACCAGTGCCAGTAGGCGCGGGCGAAGGCCTCGGTCGTGCCTTCGTACATGGCCAGCGTGGGGGCGATGTCGAGCAGCATCAGCTGGGTCACGGCCTGCGGGTGGTCCAGCGCCAGCCGGTGCGCCACGCGGGCGCCGCGGTCGTGCGCCAGCATGGCAAAGCGCTCGTGGCCGAGGCTGTGCATCAGCGCCACGGCGTCTCGCGCCATCTCGCGCTTCGCATAGGCCGCGCTGCCCTCGCCTGCGGCGGGCCGGTCGCTGTCGCCGTAGCCGCGCAGGTCCATCAGCACCACGCGCCGGTCCTGCGCCAGCGTGGGCGCCACGCGGTGCCACATCGCCAGGGTCTGCGGGTGGCCGTGCAACAGCAGCAAGGGTGTGCGCCCGGCATCCACCGGGCCGCCCTGGCGGGCAAACAGGGTGACGCCGTCGCGCTGGACGGTATGGATGGAGAAGCCGGGCCACATGGCTGGCGATTGTGGACGGACGGCACGCGTCCGGGGGCCGGCTCGCCCTGCACCCGCCTGGGTATAAGCTTTTGTTATGCCCCACACCCTCGGCCGCGCTTGCGGCCCCCTGGAGCGCTCCGAACAATCCCGCGTCGCCCGCCACCCTTGCCCGCCATGAAGCTCGCCGTCTCCCTGCTCGCCACCGCCCTGGCCCTGCTGCCTGCCGCCGCCCAGGCCCAGGGCAAGCCGCTCGTCTACTGCGCCGACTCCAGCCCCGAGGGCTTCGACCCCGGCCTGTGGGACGGCGCCAGCACCAACATCGTCAGCGCCCAGATGTTCGACGGCCTGCTGGGCTTCAAGCGCCCCACCACCGAGCTGACGCCCAAGCTGGCCACCAGCTATGAGATCTCGCCAGACGCCAAGAGCTTCACCTTCAAGCTGCGCACCGGCGTGAAGTTCCACAGCACGCCGTGGTTCAAGCCCACGCGCGACTTCAATGCGGACGACGTGGTGTTCACGTTCTCGCGCTTCATCGACCCGAACCACCCGTTCAACAAGGCCTTCCCGGCCGTCTTCGTCTACCCGCAGAACCTCGGGCTGGCCAAGCTCATCGACGGCATCGACAAGATTGACGAGCACACGGTGCGCTTCCGCCTCAAGGCGCCCAACGTCACCTTCGTCGCCAACTTCGCCTTTGCCTGGGCAGGCATCCAGTCGGCCGAGTACGCGGCCCAGTTGCTCAAGGACGGCAAGGCCAGCCAGATCAACGTGCAGCCCGTGGGCGCGGGGCCATTCATGTTCAAGAGCTACGCCAAGGACGACGTGCTACGCATGACCGCCCACCCCGACTACTGGGGCGGCAAGCAGCCCACGCCGGCCCTCGTCTTCAGCATCAGCCGCGAGCCCAACGTGCGGGTGCAGAAGATCGCGGCCGGTGAATGCCACGTGACGGCCGCGCTGCGCGATGTGGACGTGGGCACGCTGGCCAACAACCCCGCCATCAGCATCGAGAAGATCCAGGCGCTGAACATCTCCTACCTGAGCTTCAACCTGAAGAAGCCGCCCACCGACAAGCGCGAGGTGCGCGAGGCGCTGGACATCGCCATCGACCGCGACGCCATCTTCAAGGCGCTGTTCCCGCGCGGCGACGCGATGCAGGCTGTCAGCGCCTTCCCGCCCGCCATCCCCGGCTACAACAAGAAGCTGAAGAACGAGTTCGACCCCGCCAAGGCCAAGGCCCTGCTGGCCAAGGCCGGCTTCCCGAATGGCTTCGAGATCGACCTCTGGGCCCTGCCCGTGCAGCGCCCCACCAACCCCAACGGCCAGCTCATGGCCCAGCTCATCCAGCAGGACTGGGCCAAGATCGGCGTGAAGGCCAGCATCAAGACCTTCGAGTGGGGCGAGTACCTCAAACGCGCCAACAACGGCGAGCACAACGTCTACATGAGCGGCTGGAGCGGCGAGACGGGCGATGCCGACGACTTCCTCACCCCCAACCTCAGCTGCGCGGCCAACAAGAGCGGCGTGAAGTTCTGCAACGCCGAGTTCGAAAAGCTCATCGACGAAGCGCGAGCCACGCCCGACCCGAAGAAGCGCAACGCGCTGTACGAAAAGGCACAGGAGATCTTCAAGCACGAGCGGCCGTGGATCACGATGGCGCACTCAACCGTCTACATCCCCGTCCGCAAGGACGTGGTGGGCTTCAAGATGGCGCCGAACGGCTCGGTGGACTTTGAAGGGGTCTACAGAAAGTGAACACCGTCTTCAACAAAGCCACAGAGGCGCAGAGCCACAGAGAACAGCCGCTGAATTTCTCGGTGCCTCTGTACCTCCGTGGCTGTGTTCCGCAGACGGGGAGCGGACGATGCGCTTGAGGCACATCGAGGTCTTCCACGCCATCATGCAGGCCGGCACCATCAGCGGTGCCGCGCAGCTGCTGCACATCTCGCAGCCCGCCGTCACCAAGGTGCTGCAGCATTGCGAGCTCCAATTGGGCATGGCGCTGTTCGACCGCGTGCGCGGCAAGCTCTACCCCACGCCGGAGGCCCAGCGCCTGTTCGTGGAGATCGACAAGCTCAACCGCGACCTCGTCGGCATCCGCCGCCTGGCGGCCAACCTGAAGAGCGGCGAGAGCGAGCAGGTGCGGCTCGTGGCCACGCCGGCGCTGGCCATGGCCATCGTGCCTGCGGCCATGACGCCCTGGTGCAAGGCCTACCCCCACGCCCACTGCTCGCTGGCCACGCACCACACACGCGAGATCGTCTCGGCGCTGCTGCTCGGCGAGGCCGACCTGGCCCTGTCGCTGCAGGACCCGCGCCACCCCGGCATCAAGGCCGAGGTGATCGCCAGCGGTGCCATGGTGGCGCTGTGCCCGCTCACCAGCCCCGAGGCGCAGGGCGACGGCCCGCTGGGCCTGGCGGACATCCAGACCGAGATCGTCGGCCTGCAGAGCGACGACCCGCTGGCCGGCCTGCTGCATCACGCGGGCGAGGCGCTGGGCCAGTCGCTGGCCAGCCGCATCACCGTGCAGACCTACCAGCTCGCCCGCGCGCTGGTGGAGGCCGGCGTGGGCATGACGCTGGTGGACCCGTTCACCGCCGCCAGTGCCGACCCCGCCAAGGTGCGCGTGCGGCCCCTCTCGCCCGCCGTGCCCGTGCAGCTCTACCTGCTCAGCGCGGCGAGCGCGCCGCTGGGCCAGGCCTCGCGCCGCTTGGTGAAGTTCATCACCGCCGCTGCCGCCGAACACCTCGCCCGATTGCCCTGATGGTTGAACCCGTTCGCATCGAAGACATCGCCGGCCACCCGGACTTCCGCCGCCTGAGCACGCTCGGCCACGGCATCGCCACCGACCTGCGCTACGCCACGCCCGACAACTTCGTGGGCCACGCCGTGTACGACGGCATCGACTGTGCCTGGCTGCGCCGCGAGGCCGCCGACGCGCTGGAACACGCCGCCGCCTGGCTGCACCAGCGCCGCCCCGGCTACCGCCTGCTGGTGCTGGATGCGCTGCGCCCCCAACGCGTGCAGCAGCGCCTGTGGGACGAGCTGCAGGGCACGCCGCTGACGATGTACCTCGCCCCGCCCGAGCGCGGCTCCATCCACAGCTTCGGCATGGCGGTGGACCTCACCCTGCTCGACCCAGAAGGCCGCGAGGTGGACATGGGCGCCGGCTTCGACGAGATGACGCTCGCCTCCCACCCCGACCACGAGGCCGAGCACCTGGCCCTGGGCGTGCTGAGCGCCCAGCACCTCACCGAACGCGGCTGGCTGCGCGCGGCCATGCGCGAGGCGGGCTTCCACGGCATTGCCACCGAGTGGTGGCATTTCGACTTTGGCGATCGGGTGGCGGTGCGGCGGGATTTGCCACGGGTGGTTTGACGGCGGGCCGTCGAGGCGCAAAGACCGTCAGAGGCCCGCGCCCGCGAACGCCGGCTCGACACCTGCGCGTCAAACCCTAACGGCTTGCAGCGCTGGGCTGCATCGCCAACTCGCTGCGCAGCGCCTGCACCAGGGCTTGCGCGGCGTCACCCAGGCGCCGGCCCTGGCGGGTCAGCAGGCCCAGCGTGCGTTCAATGCGCGGCTGCTGAACCGGCACGCCCACCAGCGTGGCCCCGGCGCCCATGGACAAGGCCAGCCGAGGCACCACGGCCACCCCCAGGCCGGCCTCCACCAGGCCCAAGGCGCCGGCCACGTGGTTGGCTTCGAACTGCACCGCAGGCCGCTGCTTCAGGCGCGACAAGGCCTGGTCGATCAACACCCGGTTGCCGCTGTCACCGGCCACCGCCACCATGGGTTCGGCCAGCAGGTCCTGCCAGCTCAAGACCGTGCGGCGTGCCAGCGGGTGGTCCGCGCGCAGGGCCAGCACATAGTCTTCGGTCAACAGCGGCTGGAACTCGATCTCGGGGTGCGAAGCGCCCGTGAAGCTCAGGCCCAACTCGGCCTCACCGGACTGCACTGCACGCAACACCTCCGGTGCGCCCTCGTCCAGCATCCGCAGGCGCACACCGGGGTGCTGGGCCGCCAGGCGGGCAAAGGCGCGCGGCAACAACGCGCTGGCGACCGTGGGGATGCAGGCCACCGTGAGACTCGCGGCACGCCGCGCCACCTCTCGCTCCACCTCATCCATGCCGGTACGCAGCGCCGCGAGGCCGCGCTCGGCGTGGGCCAGGAACTCGTGCCCCTCCGGCGTCAAGGCCACCCGGCGTGTGGTGCGCTCCAGCAGCCGCACCTCCAGCACCTGCTCCAACTTGTCCACCCGACGGCTGAGGGCAGGCTGTGAAAGGAACAGGGCATCCGCCGCACCCTTGAAGCTGCCGGCATGCGCCACGGCGACAAAGGCCTGCACTTCGTCCAGCGTGAGATTGATGCGCTTCATGGAAGAGTCGTTCTGAATAATGCACTTAACAAATGAGTGTGCCCGTTGCACCATCGCTGCACAAGCAGGCCGACATGCGCCTGCACCCCCAACGGAGACACCCTTGAAGCGAAAAACCATCCTCTCGACAGCCCTCCTGTCCCTGGCGGCCGGCGGCGCAGCAGCGCAAAGCAGCGTGGCCATCGGCGGCATCCTGGACTCGGCCGTCCGCCACGTCCACAACGAGGGCAGTGGCTCGGTCAAGTCTTTGGTGAGCGGGTCCAGCCAGACAAGCCGGCTGTACTTCCGCGGCGAAGAAGACCTGGGTGGGGGCATCGCAGCCAGCTTCTGGCTGGAGTCTGGCTTGAACGCCGACACAGGCACCAGCGTGGGAGGCACGCAATTCTTCGACCGTCGCGCCACGTTGTCGCTGGCCAGCCGCAGCGGCGGTGAGCTTCGCCTGGGCCGCGACTATGTCCCGACCTACGCCATCTGGGTGCGGCACGACCCTTTCTCGCACGTCGGCGTGGCGGGCTCGAACAACTTCTCTGTCGCGTCGCAGCAGGGGCCGATCCGGAGCGCGTTCAGCACCAACCCGAACACCACTGTCCGCTCCAGCAACGCCGTCGAATACCTGCTCCCCTCCGACCTCGGCGGGCTCGAAGGTGGGCTGATGCTGGCTGCCGGCGAAGGGGGCACCGCGGCCAATGGCCAGGACAAGCTCGTCGGTGGCCGCATCGGGTGGCAGAGCGCCAGCTTCGGCGTACATGCCAGCCGGGTGCTCACCTCCAACGACTTGACGGCGACCGGCAAGTTCAAGGACACGCTGTTCGCCATGAACGGGGTCGTGGGTCAGGTGCGGATGACCGCAGCGATGCGCAAGTACGAGCAGGCCCTGTCCGAGGAGACCATCATCCTGCTTTCGACGGTGGCCACCCTGGGCCAGGTCGACCTGAAGGCGTCGTATCTGCGGGCCAACATGAAGGGCAAGGTCGGCACGACGGTGATTGACGCCAACGACGCAACGCAGATCGGGCTCGGTGCGGTCTACAACCTCTCCAAGCGGTCGGCGCTGTACGTGCAAGGTGCTCGCATCAACAACAACGGCAAGGCCAGCTTCTCCATCCCGGGCGGCGCCGCGATGGCTGCCGGCGGCAGCTCCACGGCCTTGGAAGCCGGTGTGCGTCACAACTTCTGACGCCGGCCCACGTCACCTCATCCACACAGGACACCCGCCATGCTTCCCATTCACCGCGGTCGCCAGCCGCTGAACCGCCTTGCCCTTTTCCTGCTCACCAGCCTGCTGCTGCTTGCCGGCTCCGTCGCCCAGGCCGACGAGGTGCGCGTCGTCAGCTCCGGCGGTTTCGCCGCTGCCTACAAGGCCCTGGCACCGGCCTTCGAGAAGGCCACCGGGCACACCCTGGTCAGCGGCTGGGGGCCATCGATGGGCGAAACCAAGAACGCGATCCCGCAGCGGCTGGCCCGGCAGGAGCCCATTGACGTGGTGATCATGGTGGGCAGCGCCCTGGACCAACTGGTGGCCCAGGGGCGGCTCGACGGCGACACCCGCACGGTGCTGGCCAGCTCTCGCATCGCCCTGGCCGTGCGCCACGGCGCGCCGCAGCCTGCCATCGCCACGGTGGAGCAGCTCAAGGCCGCACTGCTCGCAGCACGATCCATTGCCTACTCGGACAGCGCCAGCGGCGTCTACCTGTCGCAGGTGCTGATCCCCCGGCTGGGCCTGGCGGAGGCCTTGAAGGGCAAGGCCCGCATGATCCCTGCCGAGCCGGTGGGCCAGGTGGTGGCACGGGGTGAGGCGGAGCTTGGCTTCCAGCAGCTCAGCGAGCTGCAACACATCGACGGCATCGACGTGGTCGGCCTGCTGCCCGAGGCCGCACAGGAGGTGACCCTGTTCTCGGCAGCCGTGGTGAAGGGCGCCGCCCATGCCCAGGCCGGTCAGGCCCTGATCCGCTTCCTGGCCGCACCCGACGCCGCGCCCGTCATCAACGGCACCGGCCTGGCAGCCACCCCGCGCTGATCGCGCCCATTCACAACGATCCGGAGACCTCCCATGACACGTCGCAACCTCCTGCAGGCCAGCCTGGCCATCGGCCTGACCTGCGCGCTCGCACCCGCCCTCAGCCACGCTCAAGCGGCCCCCATCGTCATCAAGTTCAGCCACGTGGCCGCCGTGGACACGCCCAAAGGCCAGGGCGCCGAGCGATTCAAGAAGCTGGTCGAGGAACGCGCCAAGGGGCGCGTCAAGGTGGAGGTCTACCCGAACAGCCAGCTGTACAAGGACAAGGAAGAACTGGAGGCGCTGCAACTGGGCTCGGTGCAGATGCTGGCGCCGTCGGTGTCCAAGTTCGGGCCGTTCGGCATCAAGGAGTTCGAGGCCTTCGACCTGCCTTTCGTCACGCCGGATCAGGCCAGTTACCAGAAGGTCGTCAGCGGCGATTTCGGCAAGATGCTGTTGAAGAAGCTGGACGCCAAAGGTGTGCATGGCCTGGCGTTTTGGGACGCGGGCTTTCGCGTCATCACCTCCAACAAGCCGCTGCGCAAGCCGGAAGATTTCAAAGGCTTGAAGATCCGGATCAACTCGTCCAAGGTGATTGACGCGCAGATGCGGTCATTGGGCGTGATGCCGCAAACGCTGGCGTTTTCCGAGGTCTATCAGGCGCTGCAGACGGGTGTGGTGGACGGTGCCGACGTGACCCTGTCCAACGCCTACACCCAACGGCTGTACGAGGTGCAGAAGTACGTCACGCTGCTGCATCACTCGCACCAGGCCTATGCGGTGGTGGTCAACCGCAAGTTCTGGGAAGGGCTGCCCAAGGACCTCCGGGACACGCTGGAGTCCGCCATGGCCGACGCCACCACCTATGCCAACGGCCTGACGCTGGCCGAGGAACGCAATGCCTACGACCGGATCAAGGCCGCCGGCAGGGCGATGCTGGCCGAACCCACGCCAGCCGAGCGCGACGCCATCCGCGCCGTGATGGTGCAGACCCACAAGGACATGGAAGGCCGCCTGGGTCGCGAAACCATGCAGGCCCTGTACAAGGCCGCAGAGTTCAACGTCGTCAAGCGCTGACCCCACGAAGGGGGGCGGCCTCACCCCATCCGGGCAAACCGTGGCTGCTCGATCCCGTCGATCACCACGCGCTCCACAAACATTCCGAACGGCCGCACCCACCAGCCGCTGTCGTTGCAGAGCGGCCGGTACACCACCACCGGCTCCATGGTTTCGCTGTGGCGGGCGACGCCAAGCACCTCGTATGTGCCGCCTTTGTAGTGGCGGTAATGGCCGGGAGCCAGGGCAGGCAGGGCGGGCAGATCGTGGGCACTCATGCCCGCATTGGACCTCAGGGCTGCTTGAACGCCAGGGCCCTCAGGCGCCAACACCCGCTTTCAGCCCGGCGGCAACCGGCAGGCGCCATCCGCCTGACCGGCTGCGGACTGCTTGCACAGCGCCCGCCACAGCCGCTGCGCGAACACCGGATGGGCGCTGGCCAGGGCGGGCGCCACGCCCACGAAGAGCTGCCGCCGCTCCACGGCCGGCGTCAGCGGCTCGATCTGCGCCGCCAGGTTCGGGTCACGCCGCAACCGCTCGTCTGCAAAGTAGCGGTGCACCAGCAGCAGGGGCGTCCGGCCCGCTGCCAGCTTCAGCAGGGCGCTCTCGTGGGTCGGGGCGGCCTCTGCCGGCCAGCCCCGCTCCCTGGCCAGCACTTCGGTGCGGGTTCCCGCCGTCACACCCACATGAGCCTCTGCCGGCAGGCCGGCAAGCCGCTGCCCGTCCCAGTGGATGCCGCTGCCCCGGCGCGTGTAGAGCACGTACTCCACCACCCCCAGGCTGAAGTCGAACTCGCCCCGGCGCCCGGCGCGGGAGGGCAGCGCAAGCAGCGCAGCGATGGGCCCCCCCTCGCCCGCGCCAGCCACCACGTCCACCTGCCCCGCCTCGATCATGGCGCGCAGGCGGCGCACGGGCAGGCGCAGCATTTCGGCGCGCTCCAGGCAACCCAACTCGCTCAGGGCCTGACGCACCCAGTCCACCAGCAGGCCGGGGGGGCGGGCGAAGTCCTCGCCCTGGCCCCGCATGAAAGGTTCGGCTGGCGCATCAGGGAAGCTGATGCGCAACCGCTCCGGGCAGCTCATCCCCTCGCCCGCCCGCGCCGCACCGGCCAAGCCCCACAGCAGGGCCCAGGCAGCCAGCACGCCGCGCAGCACGGGGGCAGCCCCCGTGGCGAACACAATGCGGCGGAGCGACGGCAGTTTCACGTGCCTGAGTATCTGGCTTCACGCTCATTTCTCACCTGTTGCAAACGATATGAATCCATCACGCCGCCAACTTCTGCACCTGAGTGCGGCCACAGCGGGCCTGCTGACAGCCGCCCGGGCCAGCGAGGCTGCTGGTACCGGCCCGACACTGGCGCCCCGGCTTCGCCCGGGCGACACCCTCGGGCTGGTCAGCCCGGCCAACGCCACTTTCGAGCGCGAACCGCTGAAGATCGCCATCGAATCGCTCCAGGCCCTGGGTTTCAGGGTGAAGCCGGGCGAGTTCGTCGCGGCACGGCGCGGCCCGTTCGGTGGCACCGACGCCCAGCGCGCCGCCGACGTGAACGCCATGTTTGCCGATGACGCGGTGGCTGGTGTCATCGCGCTGACGGGCGGCTCGGGCTGCAACCGCATCGTGGACCAGCTGGACTACGGCCTGATCCGCCGCAAACCGAAGTTCTTCGGCGGCTTCAGCGACCTGACCAGCCTCGTCAATGCCATCCACCGGCAGACCGGCCTGGTCACCTTCCACAGCCCGGTGGCGGGCTCGGAGTGGAACGATTTCTCGGTGCAAAGCTTCCGTGCCGTGGCCATGAGCGCCGAGGCCGCCGTGCTGCGCAACCCGGTCGCCAAGCCCGTGGACGACCTCGTCGCCCGCGAGGAGCGCATCACCACGATCCGCACTGGCAAGGCCCTGGGCCGGCTGGTGGGCGGCAACCTCACGGTGCTGGCCTCCCTGGCCGGCACGCCCTACTTCCCGGACTGCCGGGGCGCCCTGCTCTTTCTGGAAGACATCAACGAGTACATCTACCGCATCGACCGCTGCCTCTCCACGCTGCGCCTGGCCGGCGCACTGAGCTCACTGGCTGGCGTGGTGCTGGGGCGCTTCACCCAATGCAATCCCGGCGAGGGCTACGGCAGCCTGACGCTGGACGAGGTGTTCGACGATTACTTCCTGCCGCTGAACGTGCCGGTCTACCGGGGTGCGGCCATCGGCCACATCAGGCGCAAGCTGACGGTGCCGGTAGGCGCCGTCGCCGAGATGGATGCCGACGCAGGGACGGTGCGGCTGCTGCAGCCCGCCGTGGTTTGACCGGGACCCAGCCGACATCCCCTCATGTCCTTCGCTGGCCTGTGCCTTGCGTCCTGCCCGCCGCATTCGCGGGCGCGGCGGACAACCCCACCTGCAGCGGAAACGGGCAACCTCGGAAGGCCGGCCGCGCGCGGTGCCCGGCACACCCGCACCGCCACAAGGCCCAGGCCGACGAGAAACCGGGCCTCGCGGCCATCGCAGCCTTCGATGCACAGATCGCCCGGGCCATTCCCTTGACGGGTGCACCGCCGGAACCTGGCCCTTGGCAGCGGTGATCAGCGCTGCAGCGCCACCCAGTTGACGAGCGCGTCCAGCACCGGGCGACCCTTGGCCGCCGCCTCCGGGTGGTTGAGCAGCGCCACGAACACCCAGGGCTTGCCGCTCGCATCCGGCACGAAGCCGGCCAGGCCCACGGCGTCGCGCAGGGTGCCGGTCTTGAGTCGGGCGTGGCCCGTGGCGGGGCCGTCTTTCAAGCGGCGGCTGAGCGTGCCGTCCACCCCCGCAATCGGCAGCGCGGCCAGCAGCTCGGGGGCCTGCGCGCCGGCCTGGCCCGCGCGCAGCACGGCCGCCATCTGGGCGGGCGTGATGCGCTCGCTGCGCGACAGGCCGGAGCCGTTGTCCAGCACCAGGCCGCGGTCGCTCAGGCCCTGGGCAGCGAACCAGGCGCGCACGCGGCGGTCGGCCGCCGCCAGCGTGGGTTCGCCAGGCTGCGCCGCCTGGGCGCCGAGCTGCAGGTAGATGAGGCGGGCCAGCGCGTTGTCGCTGCGCTTCATCACGCCGCGCATCACCTCGGCCAGCGGCCGGCCCCGGTGGGTGGCCAGCATGACGGCGCCGGCCGGTGCGGCGGCTTCTACGTCACCCGCGCCCATCGTGCCGCCCAGCTCGGCCCAGAACTGGCGCACGGCGTGGGTCACCAGCCATTGCCGGTCCACCAGTTGCAGCGGTGCCACCTGGCGGCAGCCGGCGGGGAAGGCACCCTGCAACTGAAGCCGCCAACCGTCGCCCACGGGCTGGGCGGCAGCGGGCTTCCAGACCTCGTCCCAGTCCTTGCAGGCGCGGGTGGACAGCGTCATGCCGCTCGCGTCCACGGCCAAGCCGGTCAGGGCCGGCACGCTGCGCGCCGCCACACCGGTGGCGGTGGCCTGCAGTTCGTAGTCCAGCAGGCTGCCGTTGAGGTGCAGGGCTTCGGGGATGACGTTGTAGTCGAACTCGGGCGCTTCATCGAAGGGCGGCAGGCCGACATCGAAACGGGTGGGGCTGAACAGCGTGCGGTCCACCACCAGGCCGCCGCGGATCTCGCGCACGCCGCGCTCGCGCAGCTGGCGCAGCAGCCACCACAGCGCCGGCCAGTCGAGGTCGGGGTCGGCGCCACCGCGCAGGATGAGCGGGCCGTCGATGACGCCGTTCTGCGCCGGCGCAGCCGCCAGCAGCTCGGTGCGGCCCCGGTGGTTGATGCCCAGCTGCGCCAGCGCCACCGTGGCGGTGACGATCTTCATCGTCGAGCCCGGCGACATCGCCTCGTCGGCACGCCGGGTCAGCGCAGGCCGGGAGCCGTCCAGCGGCTGCAGCACGAAGCCCAGGCTGTCGGCCGGCAGGCCGGCCTGGGCCAGCGCGGCCTGCACGGGGTCGGGCACCGGGGGCGTCGCGCAGCCGGCCAGCAGCAGCGCGAGGGCCAGCAGGGCCGCGCGCAGCATCAGCACACCCCCAGCCGGTGCGCCACCAGGCGGGCCAGGGCCACGTCCTCCAGGCCGATGCCCACGCTCTTGTAGACCACGATGTCCTGCGGGCCGCGTGGGCGGGGGCTCACGAGCAACTTGCCCAGCTCCACCAGGCGCTCCGGGGTGATGACGCCGGGCGCAGCCTGCACGAGGTCACCGGCTTCCTGCTGGGCGGCGGTGTGCCATTCCACGGCGACGAGCGCGGCGCGGGCCAGCAGCGCGTCGTCCAGCTCGCGTGCCGCCTTTGTGCTGGACCCCACGGCTGCGACGAAGGCGCCGGGCTTGACGAGGGCGCCGTCGAACAGCGGGGTGTCCGAGCGCGTGGCGGTGGCGATCACGTCGGCCTCGCGGGCTGCCGTGGCGGCATCCACCGCGCTCACCGGCAGGCCCAGCGCCGCTTGCAACTCGGCCGCGAAGGCTTCAGCCCCCGAGCGGGCACACACCTGCACGCGCTGAAAGCGGCGCACGCGGCACAGCGCCTCGGCATGGGCCCGCGCCTGGATGCCGGCGCCGAAGATGGCCAGCGTCTGCACCTCGGGCAGGGCCAGCAGGTCGGCCGCCACGGCGCTGGCGGCGGCCGTGCGCAGGCGGGTGAACTCGTTGGCCTCCAGCGTGGCCAGCGCCGCGCCGGTGTCGGCCGAGAACAGGCTGACGAGGAAGTG
>JBBIVU010000028.1:0-20388 GCA_037439585.1 Roseateles sp.
CGACGCTGTTCCAGGGCCACAACAACATGCGCATCTTCCGTGAGGAGATCTTCGGCCCCGTGCTGGCCGTGACCACCTTCAAGACCGAAGCCGAAGCCCTGGCCATTGCCAACGACACCGTCTACGGCCTGGGCGCTGGCGTCTGGAGCCGCGATGGCAGCCGTGCCTACCGCATGGGCCGCGCCATCCAGGCCGGCCGCGTCTGGACCAACTGCTACCACGCCTATCCGGCGCATGCCGCCTTCGGTGGCTACAAGGAGTCCGGCATCGGGCGTGAGACCCACAAGGCCATGCTCGACCACTACCAGCAGACCAAGAACCTGCTGGTCAGCTACAGCCCCAACGCCCTGGGCTTCTTCTGAAGCAACGTGGCCCCTCGCCCACCCTCGCATCGCTGAACGCGTGCGAGGGTGGTCGGTCCCCCGAGGGGACGGCGATGCTTGTCGGTTCGACCGACAAGCACATCGCCAGCGCGGGCCGGCTTGGGGCGACCCGGCGCTCGGTCCGCCCCAATTCCATGAAGGCCGCCGATGTCAGGTCCCATTCCCCGCGTGCAGGCCACTGCCGCCGCACAAGCCCTCATCGAGCAGCTGAAGCGCCAGCACGGCGAGATGCTGTTCTACCAATCCCACGGCTGCTGCGCCGGCAGTGCGCCGATGTGCTTTGCCGTGCATGAACTGAAGCTCAACGCCGGCGACCGCCGCCTGGGCGCGGTGTGCGGCGTGCCCGTCTACGCCAGCCAGGCCCAGTGCGATTACCTCGCCGGCCTGCAGATGACGCTGGATGTGGCGCCCTGCAACAGCGGCAGCTTCGGCCTGGAAGACGGCTCCGGCCAGCACTTCACGGCGCACTTCCGGCTGTGGACGGATGACGAAGTGCCGAGGCTGGACTCCATCCAGCCGGTGCCAGGGGCCTGACCGGCACGCTGCCGGCCCCGATCACCGGCGCGAACGTCTCACTGCGGGCGCTTCACACCGGTGACCATGGCGCGCACCAGGCCGATCCGTTCCAGCCGCCCCAGGAGGATGGCAGCCAATGCATGCAGGGCCGCGCACGCCAGCAAGGTGTTGGCGAGCAGTTCGTGCAACTCCTGCAGCCACTCTTCGCCGAAATAGGCGTCCAGCCCCTGCATCCACCCGGTCACGCCCAGGGCGAGCACGAGGGCCATCAGCGCGAGCATCATCAAGGCCCCCAGCGGGCTGTGCCCGATGTAGGCCTGCACCTGGCCCCGCCGCAGCGCGCCAAGTTGATGCCTCAGCCGTTGCGGCGTGGGAAAGAACGATGAGAACCGCGCATGGCGGCTGCCGGTGAAGCCCCAGACGAGGCGCAGCAGCACCAGGCCCGACGCCAGGTAGCCGGCCCATTGGTGCGCCAGCTTGCCTTCCTCGAGCACGAAGCCATTCAGCAGCACGCAAGCCACCAGGCCCCAGTGGAACAGGCGAACCCAGAGATCCCACACCCTCACGGGCTCTCGGGATCCCGGGGGGAACAGGCCTTCTTCTGCGCCGGGGGCCGTCATCGGGCCAGCGCTCCGGAAGTCCGGCCTGACCCGTGGCTCACTTGCGCTCCAGCTCGGCGCCGGTGACCGGGTCGAAGTAGATCTCGACCTTCTTGCCGTCCTTGTCCAGGCCGTAGATCTCGTAGCACTTGCCCTTGCTGACCTTGAAGGTCTTGATCTGGTAGCCGTGCTTCTCGACCTGTGCCTTGAAGTCGGCTTCCTTCATCCACTTGTCTTCCGGTGCGGTGCAGGTGGGGCCGGCCCAGGCGGAGCCGAGGCTGGCGGCGAGCAGGGCGACGAGGGCAGTTTGTTTCATCACAGGGTTTCCTTTCAGGGAGTGTGCCGGGGTCGATCCGGCGGATTGCATGTTGGCAGGCGTCGCCTGCCATGGGTGTGGGCGGGTCAGTCCCGTTCGATCTTGGTGGCGCTCATCACGCCAGCCTGCATGGTGCCCTTGATTTCGACGAACTGTCCCACAGCCAGCGTGGCGGCCGTGACACCCTTGAAGTAGATGCCCGACGACAGGCGCACCGTCAGTGTGGTGGTGGTGGAGGCCAGGCCTTCCAGGCTGAACACACTGATGTCCATCTCGCCCGTGCGCAGGGCCGTGATCGTGCCCTTGGCTTCCACCATCATGCCGTCCATGCGGGTGCTGTCGCTGCTGCTGGTGGCTGCGGCTACGCCCGAGGCCGGAACGGCGGCAGCGCAAGCGCCCTCGGCGTCGACACGGGTGACCTGGAACACGCCGGCGGCGTCCAGATAACCCTTGACCTCGATGGGCGAACCAGCCGCCAGGCAGCTCAGCGAGGATTTCTCGAATGTTGCCGACGCCAGGTCGACGGTGACGTCGCCGGCCGGCAGCGTCGCGCCATAGCGTTGCTTGTAGGTGGGGGTGAACGTCACCTTGGTGCCGCTGATGCTGACCACGCGGCCCTTCAGTTCCGCGTAGTCACTCTTCACACTTTGACCCGTCTTGGCCGCACCGTCCACCTCGACCGCCGCGCCCGTCCAACCCGTGCCGGCGGGCAGCAGGTAGGCCTCCAGCCGCATGCCCACCGCGAGCGAGGCCAGGCTGCCGCGCTTGAAGGTGGCCTGGGCCAGGTCCAGGTCCACCACCCCGGTGGGGCCGCCGTAGCCGGCCGACGAGATGTTGAGCGTGACGACGCTGCCCTTGACGGCCGTGACGTTGCCCTTGACCTCCGTCGTGTTGCCCATGCCGGTGGCGCTGCGCTGCTTCACGACCCGGGCCTTGAACTGCACGTCGGCGCCTTGCCCGCTGAGCGTGCTGTACACCTCGACGGTGTCGCCCACGGCGGGTTGCCAGCTGGCACTGGCCGCCGACACGAAAGAGGTGTTGGTGTCGAGCACGAACACGCGCGTGCCTGCCAGGCCGGCGTCGACGGTGAGGCTGGTCGCCGTCACGGCGCTGACCTTGCCCTTGACCTCGGCGTCGCGGTGGTTCCAGCCCGAGTACTCGGCGCTGCCTGCCACGCGCGTCGAGGCCGTCAGGGTGGTGCCCTGCAGCGTGAAGCGCGGCAGATCGAAGTCCAGCGCCAGCACGCCGGAGTTGCGATCCCAGGTGTCCAGCTTGAACGACAGGTAGCCGCCGGTCAGGCTGAGCGTGACGTTCAGCATGCTGCCGTCCAGCTTCTGCAGCTGCGCGCTGGCGTCTGCGTAGACCCGCACCGACGTGGCGTCTGCGGGCACCTGCACGCCTGCGGCCCAGGTGCCGGCCTGGCGCAGCTGGCTGATGTTGAGGCGCTTGCTCGGCGCGAAGCTGACGAGTTCCGTCTCGGTGCCGGCCGCGTTCACGACGACCACCTTGCTGACGGCGATCCAGACGGCGTCGTATGACGCGCTGAAATCGTCTGTGAAGTACAGGGCGGCCGCAGCCTTGGGGCCGGCGGGGCTGGTCGATGCCTGTGTGGACGGCGTGGTGCCGCCGCCGCCGCAAGCGGCCAGGAGCAGGAGGCTGGCGGCCAACGCGGACAGCGTGGGAGCCAGCTTGAGGGACGAATGACGCATGTTGAAACCTCTGTGCAGGGGGGGGCGGGGAATGGCTGCACTTTGGTTTTGCAGGCTGAATCGCACCTGAAGCCCTGCGGGCCTCTGGGTACCCAGGCGGTGAAATTCGTCACGATTTGCTACCGGCGTGCCGGCATGCGCGGGCAGGTTCAGCCCGGCAACCACTGCAGCGTGGTGGCCTGCAGCGCCAGCTCCAGCCGCAGGCCCGGTGCGGGTGCGGGGGCTTCGAGGGGCAGGTTCAGCGTCAGCACCTGCTCGCCCCAGGCCCGCAATTCCACGCTGGTGTGCGTGCGTCCCGGGTGGGTGGCGAGCACCTCCGCACCCAGGCGCCAGGCGTCCGGCGGCGTGTCGGCGTGGGCCACCTGCAGCGCCGCCAGCGGGGCAATCCAGCAGCCGGTGTCGCGCCGCCAGGGTTCGGGCGCCGTGCGGGCGTCCAGCCGGTTGAAGGCGCCGAGGAAGTCGGCCACGCGCAGCGTGCGGGGGCGCAGCCACAGCTCGGCGGGCGGGCTGCACTGCTCGATGCGGCCGTCGAACATCACAGCCACCTGGTCGGCCAGTTCGAAGGCCTCGTCGCGGTCGTGGGTGACCAGCACGCAGCTCTGGCCCAGCTCGCGCTGCAGCTGGCGGAACGAGCGCCGCAGCGGGATGCGGAAGGATTCGTCCAGCGCCGAGAAGGGCTCGTCCAGCAGCAGCAGCGAGGGGCGCGGTGCCAGCGCCCGGGCTAGGGCCACGCGCTGGCGCTGGCCGCCGGAGAGCTGGCCCGGGCGCTTGGCCGCGTGCTCGGCCAGGCCGATGAGTTGCAGCAGCTCGGCCACGCGGGCCTGCTGCTGCGCGGGGGTCTCACCGCGGGCCTGCAGGCCGAAGGCGATGTTGTCAGCCACGCTGAGGTTGGGGAACAGCGCGTAGCTCTGGAACACCACGCCGATGCCGCGCTGTGCGGTGGGCAGCGCCGTCACGTCGCGGCCAGCCAGCGCCACGGTGCCGCCGTCCAGCGGCTGCAGGCCGGCGATGGCACGCAGCAGCGTGGTCTTGCCGCAGCCCGAGCCGCCCAGCAGGGCCAGCACCTGGCCAGGGGGCAGGTCCACACCGATGCCTTGCAGGATGGGGCGTCCGCCCAGGGACAGGTGGGCCTGGTGGACTACGAGCGCGCTGGGGTTCGCCATGAGGTGAGCAGGTGGACGACCAGGCCGAGCCCGGTGGTGATGACGAGGCTGACGACAATGAGCGCCGCCGCGAGGTGGCCGTTGGCGCCACGCAGGCCGTTGATCAGCGGCTGCAGCAGCTCCAGCGAGCCGGCCAGCAGCAAGTTGGCGATGACGAACTCCATGGCTGCCGTGGTCCAGGCCAGCAGGCCGGCGGCAGCAAAGGCGGGCAGCAGCAGCGGCAGCAGCACGCGGCGCAGCAACAGGCTGTCGGGTGCGCCCAGCGTGCGGCTGGCGTCGATGAGCGGCTGGGCATCCAGCTGCTGCAGCGCGGCAGAGAGCGTCTGGTGCACCAGCGGGAACAGCAGCGCGGCCAGCAGGCCCGCGTAGACCACGCGCAGGTCCAGCACGTCGCCCCAACGGCCCACGAACAGGTCCAGCGCGCCGATGGCCACCACCACCGGTGGGATGGCGTAAGGCAGCAGGGCCAGCATGTCCAGCAGTCGCTTGAGTCGTGGCGACGCGAGGTGACCGGCCAGACTGGCCGCGCCGCCCAGCCCCACGGCCAGCGCGGCGGCGGCGCCCGAGATCCACACCGAATTCCAGGCCGCGCCGCGCACACGCGCGTCGGCCGCCAGCCCGGCCAGCCAGTGCCACGTTGCCCCCTCAGGCAGCAGGCCCTGGTCCCAGCGCTCGCTGAAGGCGTAGGCCATCACGGCCAGCGGTGGCAGCAGCACCAGCAGTGCGGTGGCCCAGAAGGCCACTGCCGGCAGGCGCCAGGGGCGGTTGGCGGACCGTGGTGCCGTCATGCCGACCGCCTCAGGCGCGCGGCCCACAGACGGCCGCCGACGATGACAATGAGCAGCAGCCCGGCCATCACCAGCGACAGCGCCGTGGCCAGCTCGGGCTGGGAAAAGATGTCGCCGCTCACCGCCGCCGCGATGCGCACCGCCAGCACGGGGCTGGCCGTGCCGGCCAGTGCGAAGGGCGTGGCGTAGGCGGCGGCTGCGTTGGCGAACAGCAGGCTGGCCGTCTCGACCAGGCTGGGCGCCAGCAGCGGCAGGCCCACGCGGCGCCAGAAGTGCGCGGGCGTGGCGCCCAGGGTGGTGGCGGCCTCGGCCAGCGCGGGGTCCAGCAGGCGCACGGGCGCCATCAGCAGCACCAGCGCCAGCGGCACCTGGAAGGCGGTGAAGGCCAGCAGCAGGCCGGCGTCGCTGGCGAGGTCCCAGCCCTGCAGCAGGCCCGAACTGCGGGCCAGTGCGGTGAGCACGCCCTGGCTGCCCAGCAGCAGCGTGAGGGCCAGCGCCAGCGGCACGCCGGCGAAGTTGGCGCCCAGGCCGGCCAGCACGGCCACGGCCTTGTCCCAGCGTGGGTGGGCCAGCAGGTGCAGGGCCGCACCTCCGCCCAGCACCAGGCCAAGCACCGTGGAAGCGGCCGACAGCGCGGCCGTGCGGCCCACGGCGCTCAGGTAGAAGCTGTCGGCCCACAGCTCGCGCAGGGCGCAATCGCCACTCGCATCGAGGCAGGCCTGAACCAGGGCGATGCTGCGCCAGCTCAGCGGCAGCAGCAGGGCGGTGGCCAACAGCCCGAGCAGCGGCGTGGCGGTGAACCAGGCGCGGGCCGGGGTCAGCTGCATCCGAGGCGCTGGGCGATGAAGCGGCGGATGCCCAGCTGTGTCGTCGGCCAGCCCTCGGGGGCGATGCCACCCCCGGTGCGTGGCAGCCACACCAGCGGCACGTCGCGTTCCACGTCCAGCGGGCCGCCGTGCCAGTGGTCGGCATGCATGCCGTGGTCGCTGGTCAGCAGCAGGTCGTAGCCGGCAGCGTGCCAGCGCGGCAGGGCCTGGGCCAGGATCATGTCCAGCTTGCGCGCGGCCATGCTGTAGCCGCTGGACTCGCCGCCGTGGCGGTGGCCGGCCAGGTCCAGCCCCATGGGGTGCACCAGCAGGAAATCGGGGGTGTGGGCCTGGCGCAGCGCCTCCGCGTCGGCCAGCAGGTGGGAGTCGGGGTAGTCGTCTTCCCAGTACCAGCGGGCGGCAGCGATGTTCAACGCGGGCAGTGCGGCTTCGCGGTGGGCCAGCGGGTCGAACACCTCGCCGGCCAACAGCTCGTAGAACCAGTGGTAGGCCGCCACGGCCGAGCGGCGTCCGGCGGTGGCGAGGTCGTCGAACACCGTGTCGCCGCAGCGCTGGCCGGCCTGCACGTTGCCCAGGATGCCGTGCGCCAGCGGCGTGCGGCCGTTGATGACCGTGGCGTACAGCGGGCGCGACAGGCTGGGCAGCTCGCAGCGCAGAGCGCTCCAGTGCGCCCGGCCGGCTTCGTGCAGCGCCTGCACATAGCCCATGTAGTCGCGGGCGGTGTCGGCGCGCAGGCCGTCGACGAGGAGCAGGATGAGTTTGTTCATGTCGTGTGTTCGGCGGGCCGAGCGCCGGGCCGCTCCCAAGCCGGCCCGCGCATGGCGACGTGCTCGTGGCTCAACGCCGCGAGCATCGCCCTCCCCTCGGGGGACCGGCCAAGGTACTCCTCGGACGAGGGGCTCACACAAGCACCTCGCGCTGCCAGGCGCGCGGCAGCTTCTTGACTTCTTCGGTCCACAGCTGCGGCTTCAGCGCGCGGGCGGCCGCGTACTGCATGGCGGGCAGCAGCTTCTTCTTCACGTCATCCGGCAGGGCGAGGTGGTCCACGCGGATGGGCCGGGCATTGCCGCGGGCGAGGTTCAGCTGCCCTGCGTCGCTGAAGATGTACTCGCGCGCCAGATCGCCCGCGTTGGGGCGCTTGGAATATTTGTTCAGCAGCGTGGTGTAGCCGCTGGTGATGCTGCCGTCGCTGGGGATGAGCACCTCGTAGTCGGCCGCGTTGGGCAGCTTGTCGCGGTAGGTGAGGGCGTTGAAGTCCCACAGCAGGAACACCTCGGCCTCGGCGCGCTCCATGAGGGCGGGTGAGGGTTCGGTGCTGAGCAGCTTGCGGGCCTTGGCGAGCGTGGCGAAGGCCTGCAGCGCGGGCTGCAGCTGCGTCTCGCTGCCCCCCAGTGCATGGGCGGCCGCCAGCACGGCGGCGTTGGCCTGGGCTGCGCGGCCCACGGCACCGATCATCACGCGTGGCTGGGCGGCGAACAGCGCCTTCCAGCTGCGTGGCACGTCTTTGAGCAGGCGCTTGTTGACGGCGAAGGCGATGGTGCCGGTGTAAGCCAGCGCCCAGTGGCCATCAGCGTCCTTGGCCCAGTCGGGCACCTGGGCCCAGGTGGTGGGCTTGTAGGCGCGTGTGATGCCGCGCGCCTTGGCGAGGGCGCCGAACTCGAAGCCCACGTCGCCGATGTCGATGCTGGCGTTGGCGCGCTCGGCCTCGATCTTGGCGATCTCCTCGGCGCTGCTCATGTCGGTGTCCACATGGGCAAGACCGTAGAGGCGCTGCAGGTCGGCCCAGGTGGCACGCCAGTTGGCCCAGTCGTCAGGCATGCCCACGCTGGCCACGCGGCCCTCGGCGCGGGCGGCTGTCTCCAGCGCCGTGGGCTGGGCCGTGGCGAAGGGCGCGAGGCCCGAAACCGTGGTACCGGCGAGGCCGGCAAGGACGTGTCGGCGGTGGATGCTCATGCGCTCATGCCTTGGTGGGGAAGCGGAGTTGGTCCAGGCTCAGGTTGTGCTGCAGGCGGAGGTCGCCCTTCACGTCGCGGATGCTGAGCTGCAGCGACGGCACCGGGGTGGAGAAGTCCAGGTCCACGAGGCCGAAGTTGAGGTCAGCATAAACGCCGCCCACGCGGCGCGTGTTGGGTGTGGGGATGTCCCACACCTCGGTCAGGCCGCTGGAGGTGAGGTCCCACAGCGGGTAGCAGGCGGGGGTGTCCCAGCGGGAGAGGTCGGCGTAGTGCATGTCGCCGCTGACGACGACCACGCCTTCGGCGCGTTTTTCGCGGATCAGGTCGACCAGGCGCTGACGCTCCAGCGGGAAGTTGCTCCAGCCTTCCCAGCCCGTGCCCTCGGCGGCGAGCTGCACGCTGGAGCAGATCAGGCGCACGTCGGCCGGCTCGGCCAGGCGCTCGGCCAGCCAGGCCCATTGCGCCTCGCCCAGCAGCGTGGCAGCGGGGTCGAGGTTGGGCATGTACCAACCCTTCATGGGGCCGCCGCCGAGCTTGGCCTTGGTGTACATGGCGACGTAGCCCTTTTTCAGCGCGGGGTCGGCCACGAGTGAGGTGCGGTTGAAGCGCAGGTCCAGCATCAGCACCTGCACCGTGCGGCCGCCGCGCTCGATGCGGTAGGCCTCGTAGATGCCGGGGCGCGTGCGGCGCGGGGAGTCGGCGGGTTCGTTCCACTCGTCGCAGAACAGCTGCTGCGACAGGGTTTTCAGCGGGTACTCGCCGCCCACGTCGTCGTCACCGAAGTCGTGGTCGTCCCAGATCGCGAGGTGCGGCACGTCGCGGCGGAAGGACTGCAGCGCTTCGACGCCTCGGAACTCGGCGTAGCGCTGGCGCAGGGTGTCGGCGTCTTTCGCGTCGGCGTAGAGGTTGTCACCCAGAAAGAGGAACAGGTCCGGCCGGGCGGCCCGCACCGCCGCCCAGATGGGCTGCGGCTTGGACTGCTTGGCACAGGACCCGAACGCGATGCGAAGGTGCTGGGCTTGCGAGGCGTCGGCAGGCGCGGCCAGCACAAGCGGGCGCGAGCCCGCCTGCGCGCTCACGCCCACCGCCGCCAGCCCGGCAGCCAGCATCAGCTGGCGCCGGTCCAGCGAGGCGGGCGCCGAAGCCATCAGAGCTTGCCGGTGAACGTGACGAAGAACTGGCGCGGTGCACCCTGCAGCAGGGTCTGGCTGTCGCCGCTGTTGACGAAGCCGTTGCTGCCGATGGTGGAGATGTACTTGCGGTCGGCCAGGTTGGTCACGCCCACTTGCACGCTGCCTTCGGACAGGACGCCCAGCGACTTGGTGCGCAGACCGCCGCTCAGGTTGAACAGCGTGCGGCCAGCCACCGAGGCGTCGTTGAGGTAGCTGAAGTAGCGCTTGGACATGTAGTCCGCACCGAGGTTGCCGAACCACTGGCCGTCGTCGTAGCTGAGGATGCTCTTGACCATCTGGTCCGGAGCGTCCACGACATGCTTGCCGGCAGTGGCGACGGTGGTGGTCTGGTTGCTGGCGTTCTTGCCGACCACGTCGTTCTGGTAGGTCGAGTTGCTCAGGCTCAGGCTGTTGTACCAGCTCACGCCCGGCATCAGGCGCAGCGACAGCGCCGCCTCCAGGCCCTTGGTGCGCACGCCGCCCACGTTGCTCAGCACCGTGGGGTTGCCCTGGATGCCCGAGCCTTGCGTCACGCCCAGCAGGCGGTCCTTGAAGTCGACCATGTAGGCGGTCAGCGCAGCTTCATAGAGCTTGCTGCTGGTGCGCCAGCCGGCTTCGAAGTTGGTGGAGGTTTCGGGACGCAGCGAGCCCTTGATGGCGTCGAAGCCGGCTTGCGTGGTGGCGTACGGCGTCGTGCCGGTGCCCGCGCCCTGGTAGGCGCGCATGTTCTTCGACACGCTGGTGAACAGCTCGTCCGTGCGGCTGAGCTGGTAGTTCAGGCCGACCTGGGGCAGGAAGCCCTTGTTGGCGGTGATGGAGCCGCTCGGGCGGCCTGCGCCCACTTGCAGATTGCCGTTGATGGTGGCGCGCAGCGACTTGAAGCCGACGCCCAGCGTCAGGTCCTTGGCCAGGGCGATGGTGTCCGACAGCGAGAACTGGTCCGTCTTCGTGGAGAAGGCGTACTGCCACTGCGTGAAGAAGGGGTTGCTCGGGAAGTCGTAGGGGCTGGGCACGGCGCTCGGCGACGTGGCGTAGAAGCGGCGGGCCTGGTTGAAGTCGTTGCTCTCGTGCCAGACCGAGGCACGCAGCTGGTGGGCACCGATCTCGTAATCCGCCGTGGCGGTCAGGCCGCTGCGGTTGATGCTGTACTCGGTCGTGCGCAGGGCCACCGGCGTGCCATCAGGCGAAGCGGTGTAGGGCGTGTACCAGAGGCCGCGGCCGTCGTTCTTGTGGTGATAGACGGTGGTCTTCAGGCGCAGGTTCTCGGCCAGCTTGGCGTCCAGCGTGGCGCCAGCCAGCGTGTCCTTGCGCAGGCCGGAGCCGGCGTAGTAGGCGTCATCGCACTGGGCCACATAGGTGCTGCCGTTGTTGCCGCACAGCGTGTTGGAGGCCTTGACCGCGGCAGCGAAGTCGGGGAAGAAGTTGTCCCACTTGTAGCCCAGGCGGTTGATCATCTCCAGGGACATGTCCTGGTAGTCGATCTCGCGGCGGTTGGAGGTGTTGACGAAGGCCGACAGGCGGTTCTCGCCGAAGTCCTTGACGTACTTCAGGTTCAACTGGTCCTGGCGCTGCTGGCCCTGGCCGCGCCACTTGTCAGCCTGCTGGTGGGTGTAGCTGGCGTAGATGGCGCCCAGCTCGGAGGTGCCGCTGTCCAGGCGCACGAAGGTGCGGCTGTTGCTGTTGCTGCCCAGCGTCTGCGAGGCTTGCAGGCCGAACTTCTTGGCCGGGTCCGCCGAGAAGAACTGCAGCGTGCCACCCAGGTTGCTGGAGGAGGGCGTGTCGAGCGAGCCGGTGCCTTGCGACAGGTCGGCGCGGGCCACGTTTTCGGCCGAGATGGCGCGGCTGATGTGCAGGCCGTTGAGGTTGCCGTAGCTCATGTCGCCCAGGGGCACGCCGTCGAGCGTGAAGCCCAGCTGGTTCTGCGAGAAGGCACGCACCGTGAAGCGGGTGGACCACTCGTAGTTGCCCAGCGGATCGGCGGACTGGAAGTTCACGCCGGGCAGGCGCGACACCGTGGCCAGCGGGCTTTGGCCGGCAGCGGCAGCGGCTTCGAAATCGGCCTTGGTCAGGCCTTGCACGGAGCGGATCTGGCCGCGGCCGAGCGTGACGGTGACGCGTTCGAGTTCCTGGGTTTCGGTGCTCTGGGCCAGGGCTGGCAGGGCGGTGAAGGCCAGGCCGAGCAGGGCGGCCAGGGGCGTGAGGGCGTGAGCTGCAGATCGCATGGTGTAGGGGGGCGCAAGGCGCTTGGTAGGGCTGAGGGTGCCAGCCTCGGGTTCATCCCGGGGTGGCGGTGTGACGGACCGCAATGTCACAAAAATCCACGACAGTTCTGCGACAGAACGGTGTCTGTGGCCGGATATCCACGCATTTCCACATCCGTCCTCAAATTCACACAACCGCCACACGCTGCTGGCCCACTGCAGCACGCCTGTTCTTTCCGTCCCTCCTTTCGCTCCTCCTGCCGCTCATGTGGGTCGCTGAACGACACCGCCGCATCCTGGACCTGCTCCAAACCCACCACCGCTTGACGACCGAGCACTTCGCAGAGTCCCTGGGCGTGTCCAGGGAGACAGTGCGCCGTGACCTGATCGAGCTGGAGCGCTCCGGCCAGTTGGCCCGGGTGCATGGGGGCGCGGTGCCGCCCGCCGTGGCGCCGGGCGGACCTCCCGAGCCGGCCTACCTGGAGCGCACAGGTCTGCAGCAGCCGCAGAAGCGCGAGATCGCCCGCTCGGCAGTGGCGCTGATCCAGCCGGGGCAGGCCTGCTTCGTGGACGCTGGCTCCACCACGCTGGCGCTGGCCGAGGAACTGGTGCGGCGTGAAGGGCTGATCGTCGTCACCAACTCGCTGGATGCTGCCACGGTGCTGGCCCGCCAGCCGGGCCTGGAGGTGCGGCTGCTGGGTGGCCGCCTGGAGACCGACGTGCCCGCCACCTACGGCGAGCAGACGGTGGCCGAGATTGGCAGGCTGCAGGTGGACTGGGCCTTGGTGTCACCCGTGGGTTTCGATGCCATCAACGGCGCAATGGACTACCTCTGGAATGAGGCCACCGTGGCACGCGCCATGCTCGGCCGGGCACGCCAGCGCGTGGTGCTGGCCGATTCCAGCAAGCTGGGCCAGGCCAGCCGCATCCAGATCTGCCCGGCTGCCGACGTCGACGTGCTGGTGACCGATGCGCAGGCCGATGCCGCGCTGCTGGCGGCCTTCCGCGCTGCGGGTGTGAAGCGCGTGCTGGGGCCAGGTCAGCCGGTGCCTGACGGCGCCGCATGGGCCGCCAGCACCGTCGCATAGGGCCCGCGGCGCAGCGCGTCCGCAATGCCTTTGCGGTTCTGCGCCAGTGCGGCCATGCTGAAGTGGATGTGGCCGCTGCCCGGTGACAGGCGCCGCACGCTGTCGATCTGGCCCAGGATCTCGTCGGGCGGCCAGCCCTTGTCGCTGGCATCGATGCGGCTGGTGAACAGGCCCGGGTGAATCGGCCGGCCCAGCGGGTTGAGCGCGCGCCAGGCCTGCAGCAGCGGCTCGAAGGCCTGGGCGGTTTGGGCGCGCGGCCAGTAGAGCTGCGGTGCCAGGTAATCCAACCAGCCCTCGCGCAGCCACAGCTCCACGTCGGCGTAGAGCTTGTCGTACTGGCTGAAGCCGGCAATGCCCGGCGGGCGCGCAGCCGGCTTGGGCAGGCCGAAGGGGCTGATGCCCACCCGCGTGCCGGGCCGCACCTCGTGGGCCAGCGCGTACAGGCGCTGCACCAGGCTGTTGACGTTGTAGCGGCGCCAGTCGGCCCGCGCCAGCGCGCCCCCGCCGGCGACGTAGCGCTGCCAGCTCGGCTCGTCCGGGAAGTCGACGTCGGCCTTGCTGGCGGGGTCGGTGAGGGGGTAGGGGTAGAAGTAATCGTCGATGTGGATGCCGTTCACGGCGTAGCGCGTGAGCAGGTCGCGCACCACGGCCAGCGTGTGCGCGGCCGCACCCGGCTCGCCGGGGTCCATCCAGAGCTGATCGCCATAACGGCGCACCCAGTCGGGGTGGGTGTGGCTCACGTGGCCGTCCGCCACCGGCGACTTGGCCGTGCTGTGGCGCGAGCGGTAGGGGTTGATCCAGGCGTGCAGCTCCAGGCCACGCGCGTGCGCTTCGGCCAGCCACACGGCCAGCGGGTCGTAGCCGGGGTGCTGGCCCTGGGTGCCGGTGAGGTACTCGCTCCAAGGCTCCAGGGCCGACTCGTACAGCGCGTCGGTGGCCGTGCGCACCTGCAGGATCAAGGCGTTCAGGCCGATGCGCGCGGCGGTGTCACACAGGCTGCGGATCTCGGCCTGCTGCTGTTCTGCCGGCAGGCCGGGCTTGCTGGGCCAGTCGATGTTGGCCACGGTGGCCACCCAGGCGGCACGCCATTCGCGGGGCGGGGCAGACGCAGGCGAAGCGGCGGATGCCGCAGGGGCGGCCGCTGGCGGCAGGGGCGGTGTGTCAGGCGCTGGGGCAGGCACCGGGGCCGGCGGTGTGGCGCAGGCCGTCAGCAGTGGGGCCGAGGCGAGGCTGAGCAGGTGGCGACGCTTCATGCCTTGATGAACCAGTGCTTGCGGTACATCACCCAGGCCACGGCGTACATGACGAGCACGAAGGCCACGGCATGCAGCAGCGAGGCGTTGACGGGCGCCAGGCCCGAGTCGCGCAGCGGGGCGTAGAGCGCAGCGCCCAGGCTGCGGCCGTCACCCAGCTTGACGGTGTAGAGCAGCTTGGCCACCAGGCCCGACAGCGCGAACAGGAACAGCGCGTTCATGCCGAAGACGACGAGCGGGTGCAGCCAGCGCGCCCAGCGCGCGCGGGCCAGCGGCTGGGGCGCGGCGTCCAGCAGCCAGTAGAAGACGGCGAAGACGATGCAGGCCCAGCCCGCCATCGTGAAAGTGAAAGACGGCGTCCACAGCGACTTGTTGATGGGCATCAGCCAGGCGTCCAGCACCTGGCCCAGCCAGAGCGAGGCGAGGCCGGCGAGCACCCAGGTCATGGCCTTTTCGGCGGGCTGGCGTGGGCTGGCCAGCCAGCCGCTCGCCGGGCCGCTCCCAAGAGCGGCTGCGCCCCCTCGGGGGGCAGGCCGCTGTGCGGCCGTGGGGGTCAACAAGGGAAAGCCGGCCAGCACGCCGAGCAGCTGCGAGGCCACGGCGGGCAGCGTGGAGAGCAGGCCCTCCGGGTCCCAGGTCTTGGCCTGGCGCCACAGGTGGCCGTCCATCAGCAGGCGGTCCAGCCAGGCGCCGGCGTCTTTGCCGGGTTCCAGCAGGCCGGCGTGGATGAGGCCGTCGGCATCGGGCACCGGCAGGGTGAGCTGCACCAGGCTGTAGACGGCCATCAGCGCCAGCGCCCACAGCGCCACGCCCCGCTGGCCGCACCACAGCACGATGGGTGCCGCCAGCAGCGTGCACAGGCCCAGGCGCTGCAGCACGCCGGGGAGGCGCACGGTGGCGAGGTCGAAGCTGGGGATGAGGTTGAGCAGCAGCCCGATGCCGATGATGACGAGCGCGCGGCGCGCGGTGGCGAGCAAGAGGGCGGTTTTGTCGGCCCCGGCCTGCGCGCGGCGGGCGAGGCTGATCGTCATGGACATGCCGCTGATGAACACGAAGAAGGGGAACACCCAGTCGGTGAACGTCCAGCCGTTCCAGTGTGCGTGCAGCAGCGGTGCGTAAACGTGGCTCCAGTCGCCCGGGTTGTTCACCAGCAGCATGGCGGCGATGGCGAAGCCGCGGAAGGCGTCGAGAGAGAGCAGGCGGTCCTTCATTCGCCGTCAGCCTTTTTTCCGAAGTCGGCCGGCACCTGGATGAGCGCCGCCATCACGAAGCTGGGCACCGTGGCCACGAGCACCCACACGAAGAAGGGCACGTAGCCGAGGTGGTCCTGCAGCCAGCCGCTCCACATGCCCGGAATCATCATCCCGAGGGCCATGAAGCCGGTGCACAGCGCGTAGTGCGCGGTCTTCTGCGGGCCTTCAGCCACATGAATCATGTACATCAGGTAGGCCGTGAAGCCCAGGCCATAGCCGAACTGCTCGACGGCCAGTGCTGCGCTGATGACGGCGAGGCTGGTTGGGTGGGTGAGCGCCAGCAGCAGAAAGGCCACGTTGGGCACGTGCATGGCCAGCACCAGCGGCCACAGCGCGCGCCTGAGCCCGATGCGGGAGATGACCCAGCCGCCCACCAGCCCGCCCAGCGTCAGCGCGGTGAGGCCCACCGTGCCGTAGGCAATGCCCACGGCCTTGGTCGTCAGGCCCAGCCCGCCCTTCTCGACGGGGTCCAGCAGAAAGGGCGACGCCAGCTTGAGCAGCTGCGCCTCGGGGAAGCGGTACAGCAGCAGAAAGCCCAGCGTGACGGCGATGCCGGGCTTCTTGAAGAAGCTGGCGAACACGCCGATGAACTCCGCCGCCAGCCCGCGTGCCGCGTGGCGGCCGGGGCCGCGCACGTCGGCCGCCGGCCGGGGCAGCACCACCGCGTGCCACAGCGCCAGCAGTGCGAACAGGCCGGCCAGCAGCCAGAACACCCCTGCCCAGGCCTGCGCGGCGCTGCCGGTGCGCTCGGTCAGTTCACCGGCCAGGTACACCAGCCCGCCCTGCCCGCCGATGTTGGCCAGCCGGTAGAAGGTGGAGCGCACGCCCACGAAGGCGGCCTGGCGGTGCTGGGGCAGGGCCAGCATGTAGAAGCCGTCGGCCGCGATGTCGTGCGAGGCCGAGGCGAAGGCCATCAGCCAGAACACGGCCAGCGAGAGCTGGAAGGCGCGGTCGGTCGGGACGGTCAGCGCCACGCCGGCCAGCGCAGCGCCCACGAAGAACTGCAGCACCGCCACCCACTGCCGCTTGGTGCCGAACAGTTCGGCGAGCGGTGCCCACAGCGGCTTGATGACCCAGGGCAGGTAGAGCCAGCTGGTGTAGAGCGCGATGTCGGTGTTGGAGATGCCGAGGTTCTTGTACAGCACCACCGACAGCGTCATGACGACGACGTAGGGCAGGCCCTGGGTGAAGTACAGGCTGGGAATCCAGGCCCAGGGGGATGTCGTGCGGGCAGACATCAGCCGGCCAACCAGGTCGAACACAGCCACAGAGGCGCAGAGACAAAGAGAGTGGGAGGCATGTCAGTCCTCCGTGCCTATGTGCCTCTGTGGCGGTGTCTCTTTCTGAAGCGCACGGCTCACGCTGCCGTCCACCGCGTCCAGCAACGCCCGCGCGGCGTCGGCAGCGATGCCGCGCTTGAGCATCACCAGCGCCGTCTTCACGTGGTGGTCGCACTGCACAAGCGCCGCCTGCGCGTCCGCCTCGCTCGCGCCCGACGCGCGCACGGTCAACGCCACGGCCCGCTTCACCAGCTTGGCGTTGGTGGCCTTCAGGTCCACCATCAGGTTGCCGTACACCTTGTTGAGCCGCACCATCAGTGCCGACGAGAAGGTGTTCAGCGCGATTTTCTGAGAGGTGCCGGCCTTGAGCCGCGTGCTGCCGGAGATGACCTCGGGGCCGGTGTCCAGCGTGATGCCGATGTCCGCCTCCCGCGTGACCGGCGCGCCGGGGTTGTTGGCGAAACCGATGGTCAGCGCACCGGCGGCCTTGGCCGCCTCGATGGCACCCAGCACGTAGGGCGTGCCGCCCGACGCGGCCAGCAGCAGGGCCACGTCGTGGGGGCCGGGGTTCAGCGCGGCCAGGTCGGCGGCGCCCTGGGCGCGGTCGTCCTCCGCGCCTTCCACGGCCACGAACATCGCGCCGTGGCCGCCGGCAATCACGGCCACCGCCCGCTCGCGCGGCCAGGAGAAGGTGGGGTAGAGCTCCACGCTGTCCAGCACACCCAGGCGCCCGGAGGTGCCGGCACCGGCGTACAGCAGCCGGCCACCGGCGCGGATGCGGGGCAGCGCGGCGTCCACGGCGGCCGCCAGCTGGGGTGCGGCGGCCTGCACGGCAGCCACGGCGGCCGTCTGGTCGGCGATGAATGCATCCAGCAGCGCCGGCGTGGCGTAGGTGTCCAGGTCGGGGTGACGGGTGCTCGGGGTTTCGGTGTTCAGCATGGGGAAGGGCGGCGACAAGCTGCAGGACTCTAGCGGCTGAAGCCGCCGCCTGACGAATGCCAGGCGGCGTTGCTCCCATAACGGCAGGCCATCAAAATTCTTGGGCCGGCTGTAAGGACTGGCGCCGCTGCCCGACAGACGCTGGCAAGTCGTTGCGAGGCTCCCTCGGATCGACCTGTGGTGACCCCGATCTCAACCACGTTCCTTTTTTGTTTGGAGACTTTCCATGAACGCATCCCTCAAGACCGGCCTGAGCCTTGCCGCCGCCGCTGCCGCCCTGTTCGCCACCGCCGCGCCCACCACCGCCATGGCCGCTGACGGCATGGTGAAGTGCTCCGGCGTGAACAGCTGCAAGGGCACCTCCGAGTGCAAGACCGCCAACAGCGGCTGCAAGGGCCAGAACGGCTGCAAGGGCCAGGGCTGGGTCAGCAAGAAGAGCGCTGACGAGTGCACCAAGGCTGGCGGAAAAGTTGAAAAGTAATCTGCGCTGAAGTGAAACGCGTGCGGGGCCAAGACGGCCCCGCCTTGTTTCCATCGATGCCCATCGAGTGATGAACACAGCCACAGAGACACAGAGGCACGGAGAACCTCTCTCCTCTGTGTTTCAGTGCCTCTGTGGCTGTGTTGGCCTTCTGAAAACATGACCCACATCCAAGGCTTCGGCCTGGGCCTGCGCGTGGAGCACTACGCCGCCTTCGAGGCGGGCGTGGATGCCGCCGCGCGGCCCGACTGGCTGGAGATCATTTCCGAGAACTACCTCGTGCCCGGCGGCCCGCCGCTCGCGCACCTGGAACGCATCCGGGCCGACTACCCGCTGGTGATGCACGGCGTGTCGCTGTCCGTCGCCGGGCCCGAGCCGCTGGACCTGGCCTACCTGCGCGAGATCCGGCAGCTGGCCGACCGGCTGCAGCCCGGCTGGGTGTCCGACCACCTCTGCTGGAGCGCCGACGCCCACAGCCAGCTGCACGACCTGCTGCCCGTGCCGCTCACCCGCGCCGCGCTGGCCCACGTGGGCAGCCGCATCGCCCAGGTGCAGGACGTGCTCGGCCGCCCGCTGGTGCTGGAGAACGTGTCCAGCTACGTGCGCTTCGCGGCCGACGAGATGACCGAGTGGGACTTCATCGCCCAGCTGCTGCAGGCCACCGGCGCGCAGCTGCTGCTGGACGTGAACAACGTCTACGTCTCCAGCCGCAACCATGGTTTCAACGCCGTGGACTACCTGAACGGCATTCCCGTCGGGCCCGTGCGCCAGATCCACCTCGCCGGCCACGAGGACCGGGGCGACATCGTCATCGACACCCACGACCACCCCGTGCGCGACGAGGTCTGGGCGCTGTACGTGCAGGCCGTGGCGCGCTTCGGCGCCGTGCCCACCATGATCGAGCGCGACGACCACATCCCGCCGCTGCCCGAGCTGCTGGCCGAGTTGAACGTGGCGCGGCGCCTGGCTGCGGAGGTGGCGCGATGAGCGTGGCCCGTCTGCAGCGGCAGTTGGCCGCCGCCATCCGCGACGGGGCCGACGCGCCCGGCCTGCTCGCGGGCGACGCCCGCCTGGGCCTGGCCGTTTACCGCCATGCCTACCGGGCCCGTCTCGCCGAGGCGCTGGCCGCCAACTTCACCGTGCTGGCCCGTGCGCTGGGCGATGAGGCCTTCGACGCGCTGGCCCAGGCCTACATCGCCGCCCACCCCAGCCAGCACCCGTCCATCCGCTGGTTCGGCCACGCGCTGGCCGATTTCATGGCGGCAGCGGGCGACTCGCTGGTGCCCCACCCCGGTCTCGTCGACATCGCCCGCATGGACTGGGCGCTGCGCAGCGCCTTCGACGCGGCCGACGCGCCCCTTCTCGCAGGAGAAGCCCTGGCGGCGCTGTCGCCCGACGACTGGGCGGGCCTGCTGCTGCACCTGCACCCCAGCGTGCAGCGTGTGGCGTTGGCCCACGCCATCGAGCCCGCCTGGCGTGTGTTGCGCGAGTGGGAGCCGGAGACCGGTGCCGATCAACCCGAACTGCCGGAGCCGGTGCCGCACGCCCACGTGCTGCTGGCCTGGCGCCAGGGGCCGGACACGCGCTGGCGCTCGCTGGAGCCCCTGGAGGCCGCACTGCTGGCGGCGGTGGCCGAGGGCGTGCCGTTCTCGCAGCTGTGCGAGCAGGCGGCCGACCAGCTGGGCGACCCCGAGGCCGCCGCGCCGGCCGTCATCGGCGCGCTGCAGCGCTGGCTGGCCGACGGGCTCCTGCGCACGCCCTGAATCCCTGGGCCGACGAGGGCGGGGCGGCTTGGCTATCCTGCGCGCACCCGATCACTTGAGGTGCACGATGTCCCGACTCCTGACGGCCCTTTTCGCGGCCCTGCTCATTCCCACCGCCCAGGCGGCCCTCAACGTGGGCGCACCGGCCCCTGACTTCAGCGCCGACGCCGCTGTGGGCGGCCAGCCCTTCAAGTTCAAGCTGGCCGAGGCCCTGAAGCAGGGGCCGGTGGTTGTCTACTTCTACCCCAAGGCCTTCACCAGCGGTTGCACGGTGGAGGCGCACCAGTTCGCCGAGGCGACCGACAAGTTCAAGGCGCTCCACACCACGGTCATCGGCCTGTCCAACGACGACATCGACACGCTGAAGAAGTTCAGCGTCGAAGCCTGCCGCAGCAAGTTCGCCGTGGCAGCGGACGCCGACGGCAAGGTCATCAAGTCCTACGACGCCGGCTTGAAGATGGTGCCCGGCAGCATGGCCGACCGCATCTCCTACCTGATCGGTCCCGACGGCAAGGTGGCCGCCGTGCACGCCAGCATGAACCCCGACGGCCACATCGACGCCATGCTCAAGGCCGCCGAGAAGCTGAAGAAGTGATCGCCGGGCTGGGCGCGGCCGAGCTGCTGGCCGCCTACCGCGCGGGCGAGCTGTCGCCCGTGGACGTGATGGCCGACGTGCTGGCCCACGCGCAGCGGCGCGAGCCC
>JBBIVU010000029.1:0-20047 GCA_037439585.1 Roseateles sp.
CGCTCATCGGGGACTTTCAAGGCCGCAACGCGGCCGGTACAACTCTCAAACTAGAGCCCCCCGCTTGGCGGGGGGCTGGGGGGTGCGCAACGTTCAGGGCGCAGCCTATGAGGATCTTCAGATCCTCATAGGCATGACCACGTACTTGAACCCTGTGGTGTCGGGGATGGTCAGCAGCGCGCTGCTGGCGCTGTCGTTGAGGTCGATGCAGACCATGTCCTGGCTCATGTTGGACAACGCGTCCATCAGGTAGGTCACGTTGAAGCCGGTCTCGATCTTGTCGCCGGCGTAGTCGATCTCGATCTCTTCCTTGGCTTCTTCCTGCTCGGCGTTGCTGGACGCGATGGACAGCAGGCCCGGCTCGAAGGTGAGGCGCACGGCCTTGAACTTCTCGCTGGTCAGGATGGCGGCGCGCTGCAGGCTGCTCAGCAGTGGCGCGCGGCCCAGTGTCAGGCGGAACTTGTGGTTCTTGGGGATGACGCGGTTGTAGTCGGGGAACTTGCCCTCGACCAGCTTGGTGACGAACTCCATGCCCGAGAAGCTGAACTTGGCCTGGTTGCCGGCGAAGCGCATCTCGATGGCGCTGTTCTCATCCACGTCCTTGCCGTCCTTCAGCAGGCGCTGCAGCTCCAGCACAGTCTTGCGCGGCAGGATGACTTCCTGCTTGGGGATGTCCGTGTCCAGCTCGGCCTGGGCCAGCGCGAGGCGGTGGCCGTCGGTGGCCACCAGCGTGAGGTTCTTGCCTTCGGCGACGAACAGGATGCCGTTCAGGTAGTAGCGGATGTCGTGCACCGCCATGGCGAAGTGCACCTGGTTGATCAGGCCCTTCAGCGCCTTCTGCGGCACGCTGAAGGCGGGGCCGAAGTCGGCGGCTTCCTGCACCAGCGGGAAGTCGTCGGCCGGCAGGGTCTGCAGCGTGAAGCGGCTCTTGCCGCCCTGCAGCGTCATCTTGTTTTGGTTGCTGGTCAGGCTGACGGTCTGGTCGCTCGGCAGCGCGCGCAGGATGTCGATCAGCTTGCGGGCACCGACGGTGGTGTTCAGGTTGCCGGCATCGCCGTCGAACTGGACCGTGGTGCGCACCTGGATCTCGAGATCGCTCGTCGTCAGCTCCACCTGGTTGCCGGTCTTGCGGATCAGCACATTGGCCAGGATGGGCAGCGTGTGACGCCGCTCGACGATGCCCGACACCGCCTGCAACGCGGCGAGCACCTGATCCTGGGGAGCTTTCAAAACGATCATGGAGACCTCTTCGGAGGGATCTGAGGGTGAGATTTCGGCTGAGCGCGCGTCAAAAAAACGCGCGCGCGCGTGAAGCTGAGATTGTCGCCCGGATTCGATGACGCTCCGGTCCGGCAGGTGGCCCATCGGATGCGGGTGAACCCGGGGGCATCAACCCTTCAGCGTTTGCTCCAGCACGTGCAGCTGCTGGTTCAGCTCGGTGTTCTTCTGGCGCTCACCGCCGATCTTGCGCACCGCGTGCAGCACGGTGGTGTGGTCGCGGCCGCCGAAGAGCTCGCCGATCTCGGGCAGGCTCTTCTGCGTCAGCTCCTTGGCCAGGTACATCGCGATCTGGCGCGGCCGGGCGATGCTGGCCGGGCGCTTCTTGGAGTACATGTCGGCGACCTTGATCTTGTAGAAGTCGGCCACGGTCTTCTGGATGTTCTCCACACCGATCTGCCGGTTCTGGATGGACAGCAGGTCTTTCAGTGCCTCGCGCGCCAGGTTGATGCTGATCTCCTTGTGCGAGAACTTGGCATAGGCCAGCACCTTGCGCAGCGCGCCCTCGAGCTCGCGCACGTTGGCACGCACGTTCTTGGCGACGAAGAAGGCCACGTCCTCGGGCATGGGCGTGCCCTCGGCCTCCGCCTTCTTAATCAGGATGGCGACGCGCATCTCCAGCTCGGGCGGCTCGATGGCCACCGTCAGGCCGGCATCGAAGCGGCTGGTGAGGCGCTCGTCGATGTCCACCAGGCCCTTGGGGTAGGTGTCCGACGTCATGATGATGTGCGCCTTCTTGGCCAGCAGCGCCTCGAAGGCGTTGAAGAACTCCTCCTGCGTGCGATCCTTGCCGGCGAAGAACTGCACGTCGTCGATGAGCAGCAGGTCCAGCGAGTGGTACTTGGCCTTGAGCTCGTCGAAGGTCTTGCGCTGGTAGTTCTTGACCACGTCGGAAATGAACTGCTCAGCGTGCAGGTAGAGCACACGGGCGTCCGGCCGGTCCTTCAGCAGCGCATTGCCGACGGCGTGGATCAGGTGGGTCTTGCCCAGGCCGACGCCGCCGTAGATGAACAGCGGGTTGTAGGTCACGCCTGGCGCGCCAGCCACGTGCAGCGCGGCGGTGCGGGCCATCTGGTTGGCGCGGCCCGGCACCAGCGTGTCGAAAGTGAGCTGCGGGTTGATGCGATGCTTGCTGGCGGCGGGCGCCTGCGAGGGCAGCATGATGGCATTCGTTGACGGCGCAGGCGTCGGCCGCGACGCCGCCCCTGACTCGACCGGCAAGACTGCCAGCTGTTGCGTCACAGCGGCGGCTGCCCCTGCTGGCGCCGCTCCGGCCACACCCGACGGCTCGCGCGCAGACAGCGACAACTCCAGCCGCGTGGGCTGCCCGGCCAAGTCCGTCAAGATGGCCTCGATGCGGGCCGCGTATTGGCGACGGATCCAATCGCGCTTGAAATGATTGGGCACCTTCAGCGTCGCAACCAGCACGCTGGCGCCGTCCACGCCCTCACTGGCATCCACGGTGGCCGGCGGCAGAGGACGGATCCAGGTGTTGAACTGCTGCTCTGGCAGTTCGGTGGCCAGGCGCTCACAGCCGCGTCGCCACAGATCCAAGGCCCAGGCTGCCGAGTCTTCGTTCGCCGTCATCTGCACCCGATCCACCCCGTTCTGTTCTTCTAGGCTCATTGTGGAAAACTTGTTCTTGAGCGGCCAGATTGTACGGAAACGGCGCCCTTCGAGTACAGGTTATCCACAGAAATCCGGAGGGGGTCAATCCCTGGCAAACCCGCCTCGGGTGGGGCGACTTATTGACCGGCGTGGCTGCATCTGCTGTAATGCCGGGTTTTCGCGCACTGGCGGCTTGAACGCTGTGCGCTTTTCGCCGGGATCATTTTTGATGGCGCCCGGTTTTCCTGCCGGGTGCCAACCGCTGTGCCCGGGATGAACAAACCCTCAAAAGAGGTTTCCCATGAAGCGTACCTACCAAGCCTCCAAGACCCGCCGCGCCCGCACCCACGGCTTCCTCGTGCGCATGAAGACGCGTGGCGGCCGAGCCGTCATCGCCGCTCGCCGCGCCAAGGGCCGCAAGCGCCTGGCCGTCTAAGCCGCGCCGTTGATTGACGACAGCGCCCCGCGCGTCGTCAGCCCCCGGGCACCCGATGATCGGCAAGCTCCAGCGCCCGGTGGACTTTGAGCGCGTGCTCGGCCGCCAGAGCCGGGCGCGCAGCGCGCATTTCGCGCTGCACCACCTCCCGGCTCATCCGGCACCGAGCGCCTGGCAAGTTGCCCAGTTGCGCACAGCCGCAGCCAAGTTATCAACAGGCGACACACAGCCTGTGCACAACCCTGTGGAACAAGACCCGCCCCGCGCGCTGGAAGGCTGCTGGGTGGGCGTCGTTGTGCCCAAGCGGCATGCGAAGCGCTCGGTGACGCGCCAGCTCTTGAAGCGCCAGATTCGCGCCGCATTTGCCGAGCTCCCCGGCATGCCGCCGGGCATGTGGGTTGTCCGCTTGCGCTCTCCGTTCGATCGCCAGAAATTTCCCAGCGCCGCGTCGGATGCGCTGCGCCAGGCGGCGCGCGCCGAACTGGCGCAGCTGCTGGAGCGAGCGCTCAAGCCCAAGACCGGCACCCCGACAGAGGCGGCCCCGTGATGCCGAGCTGGGCGGCCCGCGCGCTGATGGCCCTGGTACGGGGCTACCGGCTCGTGCTCAGCCCCTGGCTGGGCAATGCCTGCCGGTTCGAGCCCACCTGTTCGCGTTACTCGCTGGCGGCGCTGGAGAGACACGGCGCCCTGGCCGGCAGCTACCTGACGGTGCACCGCATCCTGCGCTGCCAGCCGTTTTGTGACGGCGGGCACGACCCCGTGCCTGACAATCCGCCGCGCTTGTTCTCGCGCCTGCTCTTCCCGGTCTCCCCGGCGCCCTGTGCGCCGTCCTCTTCTCCCGAGTCCCCTCATGACTGATATTCGCCGCACCGTGCTGTGGGTGGTGTTCACCGCGTCCCTGTTCCTGCTGTGGGATGGCTGGCAGCGGCACAACGGGCACCCGTCCATGTTCAGCCCTGCCGCCCCCAAGGTTGCGACCCCGGCACCGGGCCTGCCCGCTTCCGGCGGCGTGCCTGCTGCAACGGCCGCAGCCAGCCAGGCGCCCACCACAACCGCTGCGCCGTCCGCGGCCGCGCCGTCCGAGAAGATCACACTCCGCACCGACGTGCTGACGGTCACCGTCGACACGCTGGGCGGCGACATCGTGCGCGCCGAGCTGCCCAAGTACCTCACGTCGTACGACCCGACGGTGACCGACCAGCTGCTGCAGATGGTGCACCTGCAGAAGAAGCCCGAGTTCACGCCCGAACCCGTGGTGCTGTTCAACGCCGCCCAGCACTACCGTGCGCAGACCGGCCTGGTCAGCGCCCAGGGCCCGCTGCCCGCCCACACCACGCCCATGACGGCCGTGGCCGGCGAGCGTGAGCTCAAGGACGGTCAGGACTCGGTCCAACTGCGCCTGGAATCGGCCGAGGTGGGTGGTGTCAAGCTCATCAAGACCTTCACGTTCAAGCGCGGCGCCTACACCGTGGGCGTCTCGCACGAGGTGCTCAACACTGGAAGCGCGCCGGTCACGCCGCAGGTCTACCTGCAGTTGGTGCGGGACGGCAGCACGGTCACCGGCGGCGCGGCCTTCACGCCCAGCTTCACCGGCCCGGCCGTTTACAACGACAAGACCAAGTTCAAGACGATCAAGTTCGAGGACATCGATAAGGGCAAGGTCGACATCGAGAAGCAGGCCAACGATGGCTGGGTCTCGATGGTGCAGCATTACTTCGCCAGCGCCTGGCTGGTGAACGAAGCCGGCAACCGCGAGTTCTTTGTGCGCAAGCTGCCCGGCGAGGCCGGTGTGCGCGGTGACGCCTACGCCACCGGCATGGTCTTCACGCTGCCCACGCTGGCCCCCAACGCCAGCGCCACGCAGCAGGCCACGCTGTTCGCCGGCCCGCAGGAGGAAAACAACCTGTCCAAGCTCGCCCCCGGCCTGGAGCGCGTCAAGGACTACGGCATGCTGACCATCATTGCCGAGCCGCTGTTCTGGCTGCTCGACAAGATCCATGGCCTGATCGGCAACTGGGGCTGGACCATCGTCACCCTGGTGCTGCTGCTGAAGGCAGCGCTCTACGGCCTGAACGCCAGCGCCTACAAGTCCATGGCCAAGATGAAGGCCGTGGCGCCGCGCATCAACGCGATGAAGGAGCGCCTGAAAGACAAGCCGCAGGAAATGCAGCAGGAGATGATGAAGATCTACCGCGAGGAAAAGATCAACCCCATCGGCGGTTGCCTGCCCATCTTTGCGCAGATGCCCATCTTCATGGCGCTGTACTGGGTGCTGCTGTCCACCGTGGAAATGCGCCAGGCGCCGTGGATGCTGTGGATCACCGACCTCTCGGTGCGCGACCCCTACTTCATCCTGCCGCTGCTGATGATGGCCTCCAGCCTGTTCCAGGTCTGGCTCAACCCGCCGGCGCAAGACCCGGTGCAGCAGAAGATGATGTGGATCATGCCCGTGGCCTTCGGCATCATGTTCTTCGTGTTCCCGGCCGGCCTGGTGCTGTACTGGCTGACTAACAACATCCTGTCCATCGCCCAGCAGTGGATGATCAACAAGCAGCTGGGCGTGAACTGAGTCACGCTGCATGAATCAGCCCCCGCTCGCGGGGGCTTTTTTGTGCCGGCGGTTCGCAGTTGAATGGCTTGCGGGGCAGAGAACATCGGCCTGGGCGGGGCTCACGAGAGCGCTCGAACCAAGCCTCCCCCGCGCCAAACATCAGCCCCCAGGCAGCGGCGTACCACCGCTGCCTCTGGTGGCGAGCGAACCGGCTTGGGATGGCCCGCTGCCGGTTCAGGTCACGGCCCTCACCAGTTGGCTGCCGCGACAATGGCGCCATGCTTGCCCGCCATGCTGACCCCATCGCCGCCATTGCTACCGCTCCAGGGCGGGGTGCCGTCGGCATCGTGCGGGTGTCGTCGCCGCAAGACCTTGCACCGCTCATCGAAGCCGTCTGCGGCCGGGCGCTGAAGGCCCGCGAAGCAACGTTTCTGCCCTTCCGCGATGGGAACGGGTCGGCCATCGACCAAGGCCTGGCGCTGCACTTTCCGGCGCCCCATTCCTACACCGGTGAGCACGTGCTGGAGCTGCAGGCCCACGGCGGCGCGGTGGTGATGCAGTTGCTGCTGGCGCGGGTGATCGAGGCGGGGCTGAACGTGCGCCTGGCCGAGCCGGGCGAGTTCACGCAGCGCGCCTTCCTCAACGGCAAGCTGGACTTGGCCCAGGCCGAAGCCGTGGCCGACCTGATCGACGCCAGCACCGAGGCCGCCGCGCGCAGCGCGAGCCGCGCTTTGGGCGGCGCTCTGAGCCACGAGGTGGGCGTGCTGCGCGACCAGCTCATCCAGCTGCGCATGCTGGTGGAGGCGACGCTGGACTTCCCCGAGGAGGAGATCGACTTCCTGGAGAAGGCTGACGCCTTCGGCCGGCTGGATCGCCTGACGGCGCAGCTCACCGCCGTGCAGGCCCGCACGCGCCAGGGCGCGCTGCTGCGCGACGGGTTGAAAGTGGTGCTGGCCGGCCAGCCCAACGTGGGCAAGAGCTCGTTGCTGAACGCGCTGGCCGGGGCGGAGCTGGCCATCGTCACCCCCATCCCCGGCACCACGCGCGACAAGGTCAGCCAGACCATCCAGATCGAAGGCGTTCCGCTGCACATCACCGACACCGCCGGCCTGCGCGACGACGCGGCTGACGAGGTGGAGCGCATCGGCGTATCTCGCTCCTGGGACGCGATTGCCGACGCGGATGTGGTGCTCTTTCTGCATGACCTCGGCCGTGTGGGCCAGGCCGGCTACGAGGCTGAAGACGAGCGCATCCGCGCGCGACTGCGCAGCGTGGACCCAAGCCGCATCGTGCAGGTGTTCAACAAGGCCGACCTGGGCATGCCGCCGGCCGGCGAGATCGCGCTGAGCCTGAAGACCGGAGACGGCCTGGAAGCACTGCGTCAGCGCCTGCTGACGACCGCCGGCTGGCAGGCTGTGCCCGAGGGCCTGTTCATCGCCCGCGAGCGGCATGTGCAGGCGCTGGCCCGCACGGCCGACCACCTGGCCCTGGCGCGCGAGACCGCGCAGCAGCGCGATGCTGCGCTGGACCTGCTGGCAGAGGAGCTGCGCCTGGCGCACGACGCCCTGGGCGAGATCACCGGTACCTTCTCGGCGGACGAGCTGCTGGGCGTCATCTTCAGCAGCTTCTGCATCGGAAAGTAGAGCGACTTCCAAAGGTGGTTTGAGCAGTCCGTATATGCGCATATAAGTCGTTGATTTACAACGACTATGCGTCCAAGTTTGTCCGGCGCCGTCTAACTCGATCCGATAATGATCGAGTCCAAGTAAAAGTCCAAATGGCAGCTTGGACATGCCATCCGGCGCACTTGGACTCACCCGCATGCCACTGACCGACACCGCGCTGCGGGCACTCAAGCCCCGCGAGCGCGTCTACACCGTGACCGACGGCCGCGGCCTCTATGTCGAGGTCTTCCCGACCGGCGGCCTCATCTGGCGCTACCGCTACCGCCTGAACGGCAAGCAGGAGAAGCTGACGCTGGGCAAGTACCCGGACCTGTCGCTGAAGAACGCCCGCATCAAGCGCGACGAGGCCGCCCAGGCTGCGGCGATGGGCTCGTCACCCGCCCGCCAGAAGCAGGTGGCCAAACAGGCCGATGAGGTGGCGGTGACAGTCGCCGAGTTCGGCGAGCGCTACTTCAAGGAAGTGGTCGGCAAGGACCGCAAGGACGTCACGATGCCGCGCCGCTACTTCGACAAGTCGGTGGTGCCGCAGATCGGCCCCAAGCCCGTCCGCGATGTCACGACGGACGACGTGCGCAACATCATCTGGCTCAAGAAGGAGCAGGGCTTCGATGCGGCGGCCGGGCAGATCCGAGGCCTGCTCAAGCGCCTGTTCGACTACGCGCTCACGTGCGGCGTCGTGCAGGCCAACCCGGTGCTCGCCCTGCCCATGCGTCATGTCCACAAGGCCAAGTCGCGCGACCGCTCCTTGTCACCTGCGGAGATCGGGGTCTTCCTGCGCGCCGCCTACAACTCCAACATCCGCCGGCAGTTCAAGCTCGCGCTGCACCTCACGCTACTGACGATGGTGCGCAAGTCCGAGCTGCTGCTGGCGCGCTGGGAGAACGTCGACCTGGAGGCCGGGGAGTGGCAGATCCCTGCGGAGCACTCGAAGACCGGCAAGCCGCACATCGTCTACCTGTCAGCCCAGGCCACCAGCATCTTCAAGGAACTGCAGCGCCTGGCCAGCGGCAGCGAGCTGGTCCTGCCTGGCCGCAGCAGCCTCAAGAAGCCCTTTGCGCAAAACGCTATCAACGGCGCTCTCAAGGTGGCACTGAAGAACCAGGATGTGCCGGCATTCACCATCCATGACCTGAGGCGCACGGCGTCCACGCTGCTGCACGAGCAGGGGTGGCCGTCGGATGTGGTGGAGAAGGCCCTGAACCACACCATTGGCGGCGTGCGCGGGGTCTACAACCGCGCCGAGTACGCCAGCCAACGGCGGGAGATGCTGCAGACCTGGGCTCAGTTTGTTGAGGCATGTGTCGCTGCCGCGCCGACGGAAGGGGCTGCTGTGCGGGTTGCGCTGTGAGGCGCGTAATTCGCGACGCCGCTGACCTGCCCGGCTGGTTCAACCTTGACAGCTATGGGCCCCAGCGCGAACTCTCCCTGTCAGGGTGGCTGCGCCAGCTCGCAGTGCGCGCGGAGCTGCTTGGAGCTCCGCGGCCGTGGTGTCAACGCGAGCTATCTATCCTCGATGAGATGCAGCGGCAGCCCATCGTGCCGCCTGATGCCGTGTTTGTGGAGCTGAACTCCTGGGTCAACGACTTGGAGGGCCAATGCGAGGGCGACGCGAGGGGGCAGCCCCCAGCGCGACCCATGGTGATTAGGGACTTGCTGGCCTTGGAAGACACCCTCGGGCACGCGGCCCTAGACAAGGCCAGGGACCTGAGACGCCGCATCTACTACGTGCCCGGCTTCCCGATCCCTAACGTCCCCGACGCGATTGAAGCCATGAAGGAAGAGCACCTGCTGGACGAGCCCATCGCAGATTGCGATAGCACCAGCACCTATCTGTCGTTGGATCTGGGGCTCCCTGATGAGGTTGTTGTGGCTGCCGTGCGAGAGCTTTTGCCCAGCCTTCGCCGCGCGAGAGCCCGCAGCGCGGATGCTGCTAAGCCCACTGTTGCACGAATCGATCCGACTGGTTGGACCAAGTTCGCGGTGCTGCCCTACATCGACCTGCTGATGTGGTCCGAGCGTGCAGACGTGCGTGTTCCAAATCGCGTGATCGCAGACGCCATCTTCCCGCCTGGCGAGGGCGGTGAGGAGGTGGTGCGCAAGACAACATCGAAGGTGGCTGCTGCGGTTATGACCGATGTTGTCCTGCGGCAGCTTGTCTCGGCCGCACTGGCCCAGATCCGGAACGCGTGAGCGCCATTCCGTTTCCGGAATGAGATTCAGCCGTTTGCCCGCCTCGACCTAGTGAGCAAGATCCAAGAGAGTCCATCCCGTGCCCCGGCCGTCCCGGGGCTGCTAACAAGGACTCGACATGACCAACATCCACCCGTGGACCATTCTTCGCCGCCAGCAGGTCCAGGCGGCCACTGGCTACTCGCGATCGACGATCTATGCACACATGGCGCAGGGCCTCTGGCCGCGGCCGGTGAACCTCGGTGCGCGTGCGCGCGGCTGGCCGACCTCGGAGGTCGCTGCTGTCATGGCTGCCCGTATCGCTGGCAAGTCTGATGCGCAGATCCGCGAGATCGTTCTCCAGCTCGAACAGGGGCGCGCCAATGCCTTGTGACTGGAACCGCCTTGATTTCGCGCTGCGGGGAGGGCGCTAAGACATGGGGCGCTTCAAGCCAATGAAGGATGCGCTGGGGGCCCATGCACGCCTCTACGAGCAGATCACGAGAAGCCCGGCGTGGCTGGCCCTGAGTCCGACGAGCAGGGCCTTCTACATGGACATGCGCATCCAGCTCAAGGGCACCAACAACGGCAACATCTCTGCCCCACACAGCCTGATGAAGACCTTGGGCTACAAGTCATCCGCCACGGTCGCCAAAGCCCAACGTGAGCTGGAGACCATGGGGTTGATCGCCAAGACCAGGCAAGGCGGCATCACCGCCGGGGGGAAGAGCTGCAACCTGTTCCGATTCACTGACCAGGAGACGGCAGAGTTCCTCAAGCTCGGCATCATGCCCTGCAAGGCCACCCATGAGTGGCGCGCCTGGCGCTGCGTGAAGTCGGCGAAGGCGGCGCTGGAGAACGCCCACGCGATGGTGAAGCGACCCACCTGCGAAAAACACATTGAAGCTTCAGAAAGTGAACCGGATCACTTCATCGATTGAATCGGAGGCGTCCTTGATCGGTTCAGAAACTGAACGAAGCAAGGTTTACAGCATTCAATTTCTGCATCGACGGCTGCCAGCCCCACGAGAACGTAAGTGCTTGTGGCATCTGGGAAATCAGGTGGTCTGCCCCCGCAGCCCCAGCTGCGGCTCTCCATTTCAAGAAATGAACACCCTTACAGACTGCCACCCCTGAAGGACCAGAGCCCCGGCAGTGAGACGCGCGGCGGGCCCCCGACAAGAGCGAGGACCGGCGTTGGTTGTCGAGGAAGTTTCCAAATGGTTGTCGCCGCTAGCACGACGCCAGAGTGCTGCCAGCGTGCCCGCTGCACTCGCCCCGATCTGCCGTCCACCGTGACTCCCGGCGGAATCACGCGTGACTCCGGTGTGATTCCGGCCGGAAACCCGTCCTGTCCAGCCGGTGCAGAGGCTGAGGTCAAAGGCTGCCGGATTCGACCGCTGGCAAGAGTGGCCCCTCCTGCGACCGGCAGTCCAGGAGAATCGGCAGGGAAGGAGCGCCATGCACGGAGGGAGTGCGATGAAGAACAGCAAACAGAGCGCCAGGCGCCGCCGGGGTGCGTCCCATCCCAAGCGGGAAAGGCCGGCCGCCATGCCGGCATGTCTCAGTCCCGCCCTGCTTGACTTCGCCTTGGAGCAAGAACCTGAGGAGTGCGCACGCATGCTTGGGCGTCCACTGCCGCCCAGCCAAGACGGGTCCAGTACATCGCAGCTGGCGCAAGTGCCCCAAGAGGCCTCACAAGCTGACGATCTCCTGCCCGACCCAATGCAGCCGGCAAGGGATGCGATCGAGGAGTTCTTGAAAGACGTGCAGGGCAACACGGCGCGGGCTATGGCCGAGCGCGGGGTCATCCAGGCAAAGCCGCGGCGATAGGCACCAGCGCTGTAGCCGCGGCCGCCGGACAGGCCTCATGGCGATAGCTGGCCCGGTGCGCAGTTCGGGTCAGCCGGCCCTTGCTGCCGGCGCTACGATCCCCGACCGCTCTAGAACCCGCTGCCAGGCCACCGGCTGGCAGCCGTTGCCCCGACCACACCGTGCCCCTCTCGCTACAACAACTCGAACGCCACCTCTTCAAGGCCGCCGACATCCTGCGCGGCAAGATGGACGCCTCGGAGTTCAAGGAATACATCTTCGGCATGCTGTTCCTCAAGCGCTGCTCGGACGTCTTCGACCAGCGCCGCGAGGCCGTCATCGCGCAGCAGGAGGCCGCAGGCCACAGCCGCGTGGAGGCCATCGCCAACGCCGAGGTCAAGCGCTGGTATGGCGAGTCGTTCTATGTGCCACCAGAGTCCCGGTGGGAGCACCTGGTCAACGAGGCCCACCAGGACGTAGGAGGCTTCCTGAACCGAGCCCTGGGCGGCCTGGAGACCCACAACGCCAGCCTCAGCGGCGTGCTGGAGCACATCGACTTCTCGCGCAAGGTCGGGCAGAGCAAGATCCCCGACATCAAGCTGCGCCAGCTGATCAACCACTTCAGCACCTACCGCCTGCGCAACGAGGACTTCGAGTTCCCCGACCTGCTGGGTGCCGCCTACGAGTACCTGATTGGCGAGTTCGCCGACTCTGCCGGCAAGAAGGGTGGCGAGTTCTACACGCCCCGCTCGGTCGTGCGGATGATGGTGCGCCTGGTCAAGCCCGAGGAGCGCCACAGCATCTACGACCCCTGCGTGGGCTCGGGCGGCATGCTGATCCTGGCCAAGGAGTACATCGACGAGCACGGCGGCAATGGCAGCCGCGCCGAGCTGTGCGGCCAGGAGGCCAATGGCACCGTCTGGTCCATCGCCAAGATGAACATGCTGCTGCATGGCATCAGCAGCGCCGACCTGCGCAACGACGACACCCTGGCCGACCCGCAGCACGTCGACAACGGCGAGCTGATGCGCTTCGACCGCGTCCTGGCCAACCCGCCCTTCTCCATCAATTGGGGCAGCACCGAGGTCGACAAGGACCGCAAGCCCGTCTTCCAGCCCAAGTTCCCCGGCGAGCGCTTCCCCTACGGCCAGGTGCCGCTGGGCAGCAAGAAGGCCGACCTGATGTTCCTGCAGCACATGGTGGCCGTGCTGCGCGACGGCGGCCAGTTGGCGACCGTGCTGCCCCATGGCGTGCTGTTCCGCGGCGGCGAGGAGCGCGCCATCCGCGCCGGGATGATCAAGGATGACCTGATCGAGGCCGTCATCGGCCTGCCCGCCAACCTGTTCTACGGCACTGGCATCCCTGCCTGCGTGCTGGTGCTGCGCAAGCGGCTGGGCGACGGCCGCAGCGGCAAGCCCGTTGAGCGCCAGGGCCGGGTGCTGTTCATCAACGCTGACCGCGAGTACACCGAGGGGCGAGCGCAGAACCACCTCGGCCCCGAGCACATCGAGAAGATCGTCCACACCTTCGACCACTTCGCCGAGGTGCTGGGCTTCAGCGCAATCGTCAGCAACGACACGCTGCTGGCCAACGAGTGCAACCTCAACATCCGCCGCTACGCCGACAACGCCCCGCCGCCCGAGCCGCACGACGTGCGCGCCCACCTGCTGGGCGGCGTGCCCAAGGCCGAGATCGAGGCCAAGGCCGGGCTGTTCGCCGCGCAGGGCCTGGACCCGATGGCGCTGTTCATCGAGCGCGACGAGCGCTATGTGGACTTCCGCCGCGAGCTGGACAGCCGCCGGGCGCTGAAGCCCGCCATCGAGACGCACCCCGGCGTGCTGGCCCGTGAGCAGGCGCTGCGCGAGGCCTTCGATGCCTGGTGGGCCGCGCACAGCCCGCGCATCACCGCGCTGGCCCACGAGAAGAGCCTGGTGGGCCTGCGCAACGACCTGCTGCACTCCTTCGGCGAGGCGCTGGAGCCTGTAGGCCTGCTCGGGCCCTTCGAGGTGCGCGGCATCGTGGCGGGCTTCTGGTCCGACGCCAAGTACGAGTTCATGACCCTGATGGCCCGCGGCGCCCGCGGCGTGGTGGACGCCTGGCGCACCAGTATCCTGGCCGCGCTGGAGGACGAGCAGTACAAGGGCAACCCGCTGGACCACAAGCTGGTGCGCCACCTGATGGCGGACTTTGTGGCCGGCCTGGCCGAGCTGGAGGGGCGCAAGGCGGAGCTGGAGGGGCAGATCAAGGCGGCGGTGCCGGAGAAGGGCGAAGACGGCGAGCAAGAGGCTGGCGAAGCCGATGACGACGCGCCGGTTGTGGATGAGGCGCAGCTCCAGGTGTGGAAGAAGGAGCTGGCTGCGCTGAAGAAGCAGATGAAGGCGGAGCACAAGGGCTTCGCGGAGCGGTTGGGAGAGGCCGTCACAGCGCTGGACGAGCCTGCGGCGGCGGTGCTGTTGCTGGCGATCATGCGAGCTGACATTGCGGCCATCCTGGAGCAGCATGTCAACGCGCAACGCCAGGAGACCGTCGCGGCCTTTGAAGCTTGGTGGGACAAGTACCAGGCAACGTTGAAGGCCATGGAGCACGACAGAGAGGTGGCAGCGAACTCGCTGCGTCGCTTCCTTGGAGCGCTTGGGTATGCATAAAGCGCTGTCTGACCTGGCCTACGTCAACCCGCTGAGCGAGTTGCCGCCGGGTCTGAACCCGCGGAGCCCGGTGTCCTTTATCCCAATGGCCGACGTCACTGAGGGTGGCGAGTGGGTTAGCCGGCAAGTGCGCCAACTTCAGGAGGTCAGGAACGGGTTCACTTCGTTCGCGAACGACGACGTGTTGGTCGCCAAGATCACCCCTTGCTTTGAAAACGGCAAGGGCGCACTTGTGTCGGGCTTGGTGAGCGGGGTTGGTTTCGGCAGCACTGAATTCCATGTCCTGCGGGCCCGGGAAAACGTCGCTCCTCGCTTCATCTTTCATATCACGCAGAGCACTGGCTTCCGCCTTGTTGGCGAGCGCTACATGACTGGATCTGCTGGTCAGAAGCGCGTGGCACGCGAGGCGTTTGATGCCTTCCAGCTACCGTGCTTCTCACCCGACGAGCAGCGGGCCATCAGCACCACCCTCGACACCCTCGACACCACCATCCGCCAGACCGACGCGATCATCGAGAAGCTCAAGCAGGTCAAGCAGGGGCTGCTCCACGACCTGTTGACCCGCGGCATCGACGCCAACGGCGAGCTGCGCCCGCAACAAGCCGAGGCACCGGATCTGTACATGGCATGCGAGGGCCAATTTGTGCCTCGCACCTGGCCTTACGAGCTACTCGACGAAGTCGCAGTGCGAGGTAGCGGGCACACACCCAGCAAGAGCGTGGCCTCCTACTGGAATGGCGGCATCAAATGGGTATCGCTGGCAGACTCCCACCGCCTGGATCAGATCTATATCGGTGAAACGGACAAGGAGATCAGCGACGCCGGCATCGCCAACTCATCAGCAGTCAAGCATCCTGCTGGGACCGTAATCCTGTCGCGAGACGCCGGTGTTGGCAAAAGTGCAGTGCTGGCCAATGAGATGGCCGTGAGCCAGCACTTCATGGCGTGGACGTGCTCGCCTCGCTTGAACAACCTGTACCTCTACTTCCTGCTCCAGCACATGAAGCCGCTGTTTGAGACCATCGCTCTCGGCAGCACCGTCAAGACCATTGGCCTGGAGTTTTTCCGCAAGCTTCGCATTCCCGTCCCTCCGCGCCAGGAGCAGGACCAAGCGGTGGTCATGCTTCTTGCTGCGGAAGAGCGTGTCGCCCGCGAGCAGAGTGAGCTGGAGAAGCTGAAGATGCTGAAGAACGGCCTCATGGACGATCTCCTGAGCGGCCGCGTCCGCGTCACCCCGCTGCTTGCCAAGTCGGCCACCCCATGACCACCCCTTCGCTGCCCCCGCGCGAAACGCTGACGGTCGAGTTCAAGAGCGACCGCAGCCGCCTGTCCGACCGGGAGCTGGTGGAGGCCATCGTCTGCCTGGCCAATGCCGAGGGCGGCGAGCTGTGGCTGGGCGTAGAGGACGATGGCCGGCCGACGGGCCTGCACCCTGAGCGGCTGCAGGTCAGGGGCTTGGCCGGCCTCGTGGCTGCACGCACATCGCCATCGCTGACCGTCGCTGTGGAGCAGCTTTCGCCCCCTGTTGAGGTGGAGCCTGGCACGTGGATGGAGGTCCATGTGGCACGCATCACGGTGCCCAAGGCGCAGGGTGAGGTCTGCACGTCAGGGGGCGTTTATGTGCGGCGCCGCCTCAAAGCCGACGGCACACCCGAGTGCGTGGCCATGCTGCCGCACGACCGCGCCAGCCGGGTCAGCAGCTTTGGGCTGATGGACGCCTCGGCGCAGATCGTGGCCGGCGCCACGCTGGCCGACCTGGACCCGCTGGAGCGCGAGCGGCTGCGCCAGTGCGTGCAGCAGTACGGCGGCGACCGCGTGCTGCTGGAGCTGGATGACGAGGCGCTGGACGGCGCCCTGGGGCTGACGGCGCGCCTGCCCGATGGCAGCGGCCGGGCGCCCACGCTGACCGGCCTGCTGCTCATCGGCCGGGAGTTGGCGCTGCGCGAGCTGGTGCCCACGCATGAGTTCGCCTTCCAGGTGCTGGCGCGCGAGGCGGTGCAGTTCAACGAGTTCCGCCGCTTTCCGCTGTTGAAGGCGCTGGACTGGCTGGAGACCAACTTCCGGCCCTACAACCCCGAGCGCGAGCTGCAGATCGGCCTGTTCCGCGTGCCGGTGCCGCGGGTGGAGATGGGAGCCTTCCGGGAAGCCTTGGCGAATGCCTTGGTGCACCGCGACTACCACCGGTTGGGTGCGGTACATGTGCGGCTGGACGACGAGGGCCTGACGATCAGCAACCCGGGCGGCCTGGTGGACGGCGTGACGCTGGCCAACCTGCTGACCACCGAACCCCGGCCGCGCAACCGCACGCTGGCGGACGCGATGAAGCGCGTGGGCATGGTGGAGCGCTCGGGCCGCGGCGTGGACAAGATCTACCGCGGCATGCTGCGCTTTGGCCGGCCCGAGCCCGACTACCGCCGCACGAGCCCGACCGACGTGGTGCTGCGGCTGGCGACGGTGGACGCCGACGAGGCCTTCCTGAAGCTGGTGGTGGACCAGGAGGGCAAGCAGGGGCGCGAGCTGCCCATCGACAGCCTGATCGCCCTGGCCACGCTGCGCGAGATGAAGCGGCTGAGCACCGAGGAGCTGGCGGCACACATCCAACGCGAGCCGGCGCAGGCCAAGAAGACGCTGGAGAGCCTGGTGGAGGCCGGCTTGGCGCAGGCCCACGGCAATGCCCGCGGGCGGACCTACACGCTGGCCCTGGGGGTCTACAAGGCCGACGGCGACAAGGCGGCCTACACGCGCCAGGTGGGCTTTAGCAGCCTGCAACATGAGCAGTTGGTGTTGAACTATGTGCGGCAGCATGGGCGCATCACCCGGTCGGAGGTGGTGGAGCTGTGCCGGCTGTCGGCAGACCAGGCCGCCAAACTGCTGAAGCGCTTGAAGGCGCGCGGCCTGCTGCTGCAGCATGGCGAGCGCCGCTGGGCCAGCTACACGCCTGCGGGTGAGTCCGCATGACTTCGTATGGGCTTCTATGGGCTTCTATGGGCTTCTATGGGCCTTTATCGATGCGCCGGTGCATTTGATGGGGCAACCGCCTGGTGCATGGCGAAAAAGATAAGTATTTGATTTCAAATACATTTCTTATTTGATGGCTGTTTGATCGGCAGGTCCGGCACAGCCCAAAGTTGCTTGTTGTGCCAAAAGCCTGGGGAGGTTTATGGGCTGGGAATTAGATGAGGTGGAGCGCCCTCTGGCCGAGCAGCTACTTGGCCTGGGCTGGCGCTTCCTACAGGGCGACCTGGACAAGCCAGCCGCAACCGGCCGCGCCACCTTCGCCGAGGTCATCCAGACTGGCACCCTGCGCCGTCAGTTGCACGCGCTGAACCTGCATGACGGGCAGCCCTGGCTGGATGACGAGCGCCTCACCCAGGCCATTTCCGCCCTGACTCGCATGCCGGGCCACCGGCTGATGGAGGCCAACAAGGCCGCCACCGCCCTGCTCCTGGGAGGCCTGACGGTGGAAGGCCTGCCGGGCTGGGATGGCGGCCGGGGCCAGACCATCCACTACATCGACTGGGACCACCCCGAGCGCAACGACTTCTGCGTGGTGAACCAGTACCGGGTCGACTGTCCGCCGGGCTTCAACCGCGGCAAGGCCTTCATCGTGCCGGACCTGGTGCTGCTGGTGAACGGCATCCCGCTGGTGGTCATCGAGTGCAAGAGCCCATCGGTGCCCGAGCCACTGGCCGAGGCGGTGGACCAGCTGCGCCGCTACAGCAACCAGCGCCGGGCGGCCGGCGAGGTGGCTGACAACGAGGGCAACGAGACGCTCTTCCACACCAACCAGCTGCTGGTGGCCACCAGCTTCGATGAGGCCCGCGTGGGCACCATCGGCGCCGGCTTCAGGTACTACGCAGCCTGGAAGACCACCGCGCCGGACACTGAGGAAGCTGTCGCCGCTCGCCTGGGCAAGGCCCGGCTGTCAGAGCAGGAGCAGCTGGTGGCCGGCATGCTGACGCCAGCCAACCTGCTGGACCTGGTGCGCCACTACATGCTGTTCATGGACGTGGATGGCGCCATGGTGAAGACCGTGTGCCGCCACCAGCAGTTCCGTGCCGTGACGCGGGCTGTTCATCGGCTGAAGACCGGCAAGACGCGCGCGCAGGACGGCGAACACGACCGCCGCGGCGGCATCGTGTGGCACACCCAGGGCTCGGGCAAGAGCCTGACCATGGTGTTCCTGATCCGCAAGCTGCGCACTGACGCCCTGCTGCGCCGCTTCAAGGTGGTGGTGGTGACAGACCGCAGCGACCTGGAGAAGCAGCTCTCGGCCACGGCCGTGATGAGCGGCGAGGGCGTGGAGCGGGCTGGCTCGGCCGAGGGCCTGAAGAAGCTGCTGCGGCGCAAAGGGCCTGGCCTGGTCTTCGGAATGATCCAGAAGCAGCGCAACGGCGATGCAGCCGGCGAGCCCGGTCTCCGAGGCGAGGACCTTCCCAAGCTGACAGCGCGCGAGCCTGAGCCCTTGGAAGTGCTCAACGACGACGAGAGCATCCTGGTGCTGGTGGACGAAGCGCACCGCAGCCAGGCTGGCGACCTGCACGCGGCACTGCAGGCCGGCCTGCCCAATTGCGCGCGCATCGGGTTCACCGGGACGCCCATCCTGCTGGGTGACAAGAAACGCACCCACGAGATCTTTGGCGAGTTCATCGACCGCTACACCATCCGCGAGGCGGAGGCCGATGGCGCAATCGTGCCCATCCTGTACGAAGGCCGCACGGCCAAGGGCGCCATCAAGGATGACGCCAACCTCGACGACCTCTTCGAGGACCTGTTCCGCGAGCTGAGCGCCGACGAGCTGGAGGCGCTGAAGCAGAAGTACGCCACCCGAGGCCAGATCTTCGACGCGCCGCTGCTGATCGCCGACAAGGCGCGTGACATGCTGCGGCACTACGTGACCCACATCCTGCCCAATGGCTTCAAGGCGCAGGTGGTGGCCTACAGCCGGCTGGCGGTGGTGCGCTACCTGGATGCCTTCATCGCCGCACGCGATGAGCTGCTGGCCGAGGCTGCAGCGCTGAGCTCCGAGGACAAGGGCCTGGACGACGAGGCGCTGTGCCGGCGCCCGCCGGCCGTGCAAGCGCGCATCCAGGCCTGGCGCTTCCGCCAGCAGCTGGCGGCCATCGAGTTCGCGCCCATCATCTCCGGCGGCAACAACGACGACCCGGCCTGGAAGACCTGGACCGACGCGGCCGCACAGGAGCAGCGCATCAAGCGCTTCAAGAAGCCGCTGCTGGGGCCAGATGCGGGCAAGACCGACCCGCTGGCCTTCCTCATCGTGAAGTCCATGCTGCTGACGGGCTTTGATGCGCCCATCGAGGGCGTGATGTACCTGGACCGGCCCATCCGCGAGGCGGAGCTGCTGCAGACCATTGCCCGCGTGAACCGCACCGGGCATGGCAAGCGCTTCGGCATCGTCGTGGACTACTACGGCCTGGCCAACCACCTCAAGGAGGCGCTGAAGGTCTATGCCGATGAGGACATCGAGGGGTCGCTGCAGAGCCTGAAGGACGAGATCCCCGTGCTGCGCGACCGGCATCTGCGCGTGGTGAGCTTGTTCCACGAGCGTGGCATCGATGACCTCACGGAACACCAGTCCTGCATCGAGGCGCTGGCGGATGAGCGACTTCGCGCGGAGTTCTCGGTCAAGCTCAAGAAGTTCCTGGACATGCTGGACCTGGTGCTGCCGCGACCGGAGGGCCTGCCATTCACGGCCGACGCCAAACACCTGGCGTTCATCTATGCCTGCGCCCGCAGGCGCTACCGCGACACGCTTCAATTGGGCAAGGACGTGGGCGCCAAGGTGCGCAAGCTGATCGACGACCATGTCATCTCGATGGGCGTGGACCCACGCATCCCGCCC
>JBBIVU010000030.1:0-19673 GCA_037439585.1 Roseateles sp.
CAGGCACTCAAGCAGGAGGGCAGCGGTTGGGCGCTGGAGATCCCGGCTGGCGACGAGCCCCTGAAGGCGGGCCAGCCACTGTCGGGCGTCCTCGTGCTCACCCTGCCGGGTGGCGACAAGGCTTGGACGATTGCTGCCCCCATGCCCGAAGGCGCAGGCAAGGGGCCCGGCCCGGCAGACCTGTCGGCGCCGGCCGCCGAGACGGCGGCCCCGGTGCCAGCGCCGGATGGCGACCTGGGCCTGCTTCCAGCCCTCGCGCTGGCGCTGGTGGGGGGGCTCATCCTGAACCTGATGCCCTGCGTGTTCCCGGTGCTGTCCATCAAGGCGCTGGCCCTGGTGAACAAGGGCAACCACAAGGCCGAGGGCCTGGCCTACACGGCGGGCGTGCTCGCCAGCTTTGCGGCCCTGGCCGCGGTGCTGCTGGCGTTGCGGGCCGGCGGCCAGCAGGTGGGCTGGGGCTTCCAGTTCCACTCGCCGGTGTTCGTGCTGGTGGTGGCCTACGTGCTCTTCCTGGTGGGCCTGAGCCTGTCGGGGCTGTTCGAGATCGGGGGCAGTTTCACCGGCGTCGGCTCGGGCCTGGCCGCCCGTGACGGGCTGGCGGGCAGCTTCTTCACCGGGGTGCTGGCGGCGGTGGTGGCCACGCCCTGCACGGCGCCCTTCATGGGTGCGGCCCTGGCCTTTGCGCTGGCCCAGCCGGCAGCGGTGATGCTGGCCGTGTTCCTGGCCCTGGGCCTGGGCCTGGCGCTGCCGTTCCTGGTGCTGGCGTTCTGGCCGGCAGCGCAGCGCTGGCTGCCTCGCCCCGGCGCGTGGATGGACACCTTCAAGCAGGCCCTGGCCTTCCCCATGTACGCCGCCGTGGTGTGGCTGCTGTGGGTGCTCGCCCAACAGGCCGGGCCCGACGGCGTGGCCCTGGCGCTGGGCGGGCTGGTGCTGATCGCCTTCGGCCTGTGGTGGCGTCACGCCAGCGGTGCCAGCGCGGTGGGCACGGTGGCCGCCCTGGCCAGCGTCGCGCTGGCGCTGGGGGTGTCGACCATGATCAAGCCGGTGGGTGCCGACACCCCGGCCAGCGTCGGCAGCGCGTCCTACGAGACCTACAGCGCCGAGCGCCTGGCCGAACTGCGTGGGCAGAACCAGCCGGTGTTCGTCAACCTCACCGCGTCGTGGTGCATCTCTTGTCTCGTCAACGAGCGTGTGGCGCTGTCCCGCCCCGAGGTGAAGGACGCTTTCGCCAAAGCCGGCGTGGTCTACCTCAAGGGCGACTGGACGCGCGAAGACCCCAAGATCACCGCCGTGCTCAAGGCCCACGGCCGCTCCGGCGTGCCGCTGTACCTGTACTACGCACCCGGCGCCACCGAAGCCCAGGTGCTGCCGCAGATCCTCACGCCCGGCCTGGTGATCGAGGCGCTTCACTCCCGCATGCCGGTGCCACCGTGACGTTGCGCTTCGTGTGGCCGGCACATTCTCCTGAGAAACGAGGCAAGACATGACCCTGCTGCACCGTCGACACACGCTGGCGCTGGCCGCAGGCACCCTGCTGCTGCCTGGCTCCCCCGCAACCTCGCAGGCCCTGCCCCCCCCGGCCGTGCGCATCGAGGTCGATGCGACCGACCTCGACCGGCGCATCCTGCAGGTGCGCGAGACCCTGGCGGTCCAGCCCGGTCGGCTGACGCTGCGCCTTGTGAAGTGGATCCCCGGCTACCACTCGCCCGACGGCGACCCTGCACGCATCGCGGGCCTCACCGTCCACACCGCTGCAGGCCAGCGCCTGCCCTGGCGCCGCCAGCCGCTGGACATCTGGGCCTTCGACATCGAGGTGCCCTCCGGCGTGTCCGAGCTGCGGCTGGCCTACCAGCAGCTCACCTTCGGGTCGAGCGACCATGGCCGGGTGACCATGACACCGGACCTCCTCGAGGTGCAGTGGGACACCGTCCTGCTCTACCCCGCCGGGCCGGCCGCGGCCGACACCGGGGTGCAGGCGGCGCTGAAGCTGCCGCCCGGCTGGAGCGCCGGCACCGCGCTGCGCGGCGCGGGCCAGCAGCCTGCCCGACCCGATGCCGACGGCTGGTGGCGCTACGAGGTCACCAGCCTCGAGACCCTGGTTGACTCCCCCGTCCTCGCCGGCCGTCACCACCGCCGCATCGAGCTCGACGCCGGGCCGCGCCCGGTCGCGCTGCATCTGTTTGGAGACACCCCTGAGGACATCGCCGCCAGCCCTGAGCAGCTCGATGCGCACCGACAGCTCGTGCAGCAGGCCGACCGCCTGTTTGGCGCGCGTCACTTCCGTCACTACGACCTGCTGCTCGCGATCAGCCGGTCGTTCTCCGACATCGGCCTCGAGCACCACGAGTCGAGCGAGAACGCGGTCAAGCCCGGCTACTTCAAGGACTGGGGCAAGGGTATCCGCAGCCGCGGCCTGCTGCCGCATGAATACACCCACTCCTGGAACGGCAAATTCCGCCGCCCCGCCGACCTGCTGACGCGCCGCTTCGAAGACCCCATGCAGGGCAGCCTGCTGTGGGTCTACGAAGGCCAGACCAACTATTGGGGCGACATGCTCACCCCCCGCGCCGGCCTGGCCACCCCCACCCAGGCGCGCGACCGCCTCGCCCGCGACATCGCCCTGCTCGACAACCGCCCCGGCCGCCGCTGGCGGCCCCTGCAGGACACCACCCACGACCCGGTGCTGACCGTGCGCACCGAGAAAGAATGGCCGAGCTGGCAGCGCATGAGCGACTACTACAGCGAGGGCACCCTGATCTGGCTCGATGCCGACACCCTGATCCGCGAGCTCGGTGGCGAGAAGCACTCCCTGGACGACTTCGCTCGCGCCTTCTTCGGCATCCAGGCCGGTCGGATCACGCCGCTGCCCTACACGATGGAGGATGTCGTGGCCACCCTGAACGCGGTGCAAGCGCACGACTGGGGCCGCTTCCTGCGCCAGCGGCTGGATCGCATCGGCGACGGCGCGCCGCTCGACGGCCTGCGCCGCAGCGGCTGGCAGCTGGACTGGGCAGACACACCCAGCGACGACGCGACCTTCGACGCGGGGGAGGACCCCAAGAAGGAGGTGCATGACTTCCTTTACTCCCTGGGCCTGGCCATCGGCAAAGAGGGCCGCATCACCGAGGTGATCTGGGACAGCCCGGCTTTCGCGGCCGGCCTCACCCCCCAGGCCAGCCTGCTGGCGGTGAACGGATTGGCCTTTGAGCCCGAGCGCCTGGATGCCGCGCTGCGCGCCAACCGTGAGGGCGAGGCACCGTTGGCGTTGCTGATCCGGGAGGGTGACCGCTTCCGCACCGTGCGCATCGACTGCCGCACCGGCCCGCGCCACCCGCGGCTCGCGCGCATTCCCGGCACGCCCGACCGCTTGAGCGACATCATGGCGCCGCGGCCCCGCTGAATGACACTGCGGCACCGTCGCTCCGCCCTGACCGCCCATGTCCGACGACATCACTGCCCTGCTGAGCGACGCAAGACGGCGTGACCGCCGGGCAGCCGATCAGGTCTTTGAGCTGCTGTACGCCGACCTGCGGCGCCTGGCCCGCGCCCGGCTGCGGCAGAACCAGCCCCTGACGCTGCTGGACACCACCGGACTGGTGCACGAGTCCTACCTCAAGCTCGTGGGGGTCGAGGGCATGGTGCTGCAGGACCGGCGCCATTTCATGGCCTACGCCTCCCGGGTGATGCGCTCCGTGATCGTGGATGTCGCGCGGGCCCGGCAGGCCGAGCGCCGGGGGGGGGCCAGGTGGAGCATGTCGAGCTGGACACCCAGGTGGCCGACAGCGCCTCGGCCGCGGACCGCGACCTGCTGCAGGTGCACGAAGCCCTCAACGGCCGGGTGGCGCTGGCGCAGGGCCGGGAGGCTGAGGGGCTGGACCTGCTGGAGGCCGCACTGCGCACCGCCGAGCAGGACCTGGACCCCCGGCTCGCGCCTCAGATGGCCGCGTTGACCGCGCACACCGGCCTGGCGCATCTGGCCCGCGGCGAACGGCCGCAGGCGCAGCGCCTGCTGGAGCAGGCCGGCCGGGTGGTCCAGGCCCACCGCCCGCTGGCGCCGGGCTACACGGCGGCGCGCGCCGGCCTCAGCGCCTCGCGGCTGGCTGGCGCAGCGCCGCGCAGTCTTCCACCGCACCGTCGGGCGACGGCATGGCAAGGCAGGCCTCGTAGGCCGAGGGCGGTGCCGGCCGCGGCCCGGCGGCAGGGGCTTCCATCTCGATCGGCGCTGTCGCCGGGGACACTGGCAGCACCGCGGGCTCAATGGGTGTTTGCAGGGCCAGCGTGCTGAACTCGTCGTAGCTCCAGGCGGGTGTGCTGCCCTCGGTGCCAGCGTGCATCTGTGCACTGGGCCAGAGCAGCATGGTCACGGCCACCAGGCTCGCCAGGCTGGCCAGCGCGAGAACCAGGGAGGAAAGGCGCCGCGGCGCGGCGGGGGTCAGCGGCTTCGGGGAGGGCGTCATGGGAGCTCCAGGTCGGTTGAGGGGCGTGTCCCAGAAGACGGATTGCGCTGACAAAACCGGACAAGCGGCGCAGGGGTGAACTTTCACCACCGCCGTGCCCCCCAAAAGTTGGGGGGAGCGGTCATCGGCATGTCCGCTCTGGCCCGTGCATCTCGTCCATCCAGACATCGGCATCCCGCCGCTTCAGGAGCTGACGATGGATCTGACCCTCACCCCCCTGCGCGAGGCCGACCGGGCCCGCATCACGGCACACCTGCTGCGCCTGAGCCCCGACGACCGATCGTTGCGCTTTGCCGCAGGTCTGGTGACCGACAGCGTCGTGCAGGCGCACGCGGCGCGCATGCCCCTGGAGGTCGATCTCGTGCTGGGGCTGTGCGGCAACGACGGGCGCCTGGTGGCGATGGTGCAGGGCTGCCGCTTCGAGGCGCGCGGCCGCCGCTGCGTCGAGGCCGCGTTCAGCGTCGATCTGGCGTGGCGCGGCGCGAGCCTCGGCACACGCCTGATGCAGGCGGTGCTGGATCAGGTGGAGCGCGACGGTGGCGGCGATGTGGTCTGCAGCTGCCTGGTCCGCAACCAGCCGATGCGGCGCATCATGAACCGCGCCGGCATGGCCGTCCGCCGCGAGGAGGACGAATGCCTGGCCGAGCTGTGCATTCCCGATCGACCCGCCGTGCCCGGCGCGGCGGCGGCTGAGGCCAGGCCCGCCGCCTGCTGAGCGCCCGATCAGACGGCGGCCACCACCAGGGCGACATTGCTGCCGCCGAATGCGAAGGAGTTGGACATGGCAGCCTGCAGCGCCACCGGGCGCGCGCCGCCGGTGATCAGGTCCACCTGGCTGCTGAGCTGGCTGGTGCGCACGTGGGCGCTGGGCGGCAGCGCCTGGCGGCGCAGGGCCTGGACGGTCGCCACCAGCTCCAGTGCCCCGCCGGCGCCGATCAGGTGGCCGTGCAGCGCCTTGGTGGCCGACACCGGCACCGCACGCGCACCGAACACGGCGGCCAGGGACTCGGCCTCCACCGCGTCGCCCACCTCCGTGGCCGTGCCGTGGGCGTTGACGTAGCCGATGTCAGCTGGCGTGAGGCCGGCGTCACGCAGGGCAGCCTGCATGGCGCGGACCTGGCCTGCGGCGTCGGGGCGGGAGAGGTGCACCGCGTCCACGCTGTGGCCGTAGCCGGCCAGCCGGGCCAGCGGCGTGGCACCGCGAGCGCGGGCATGCGCGGCGGTTTCCAGCACCAGCGCAGCGGCGCCTTCGCCGAGCACCAGGCCCTTGCGGGCGTCGTCGAAGGGGCGGCAGCTTTGCCCGGGGTGGTCGGCGTCCAGCGGCGCCATCACGCCCATGGCCTGCCAGCCCATGGCACTGCCGATGTGCAGCATGGCCTCGGAGCCACCCACCAAGGCCACGTCAGCCCGGCCGTTGCGCATCATCCAGAGCGCTTCGCCGATGGCCTGCGCCGAGGAGGCGCAGGCGTTGGACACGGCCAGCTGGGCGGCCCGCAGCTGGTGGCGCATGGCCAGGTGCGAGGCGGCGGAGTTGGCCATCACGCGCACCACGGTATAGGGGTGCACGCGGGGGGGACGCGTCACGAACATCTGCTGGTAGGACGCCTCCATGGAGATGGACCCTCCCAGCCCCGTGCCCCAGGCGACGGCAGCCCGGTCGGGGTCGGCCGCCGTGGCGGGCAGGCCGGCCTGGGCCCAGGCCTCGGCGGCAGCCTCCAGCGCCATCAGGCTGTGGCGGTCGTAGAGGTTGCGCTGGGCCGGGGGCATGCCCACGGCCAGCGGCGCGGTCACGGCGGCCGCAGCGTAGGGGCGCAGCGCGTGCTCCTCGCTGCCCGGCTGTGCGGTGATGCCGGACCGGCCGTCCAGCAGCGCGTCGGCCAGGGCCTCGCCGCCGAGGCCCAGGGCGCTGATGGCACCCAGCCCGGTGATCCAGACTTCGGTCATCAGGCCGTGGTGGAAGCGGGCTGTGCCTTGGCGGCCAGCAACTCGTCCACCAGCGCAGCCAGGCCGGTCAGTGTGGGGTTCTGCAGCGCACGGTCGTGCTCGATGTTGACGTGGAAGTGGTCTTCCACGGTGAACATGAAGTCCACCAGGCCCAGGGAGTCCATGCCCAGCTCGGAGAAGGGCGTTTCGACCTTGTCGGCCAGGCCTTCCGCGCCGAGTTCACGCTGGGCGATGGTGCAGAGTTGTTCAAGCGTGTTGCTCATGGAGGAATCCGGAAGTGACGGGTGCAGGGCGCGCCGGCGGCAGCTGGCGCAGCAGGAAATCGCGCACCGTGCGGGCCACGGCGGTGCGCTCGTTGTCGAGGGTCAGCATGTGATAGCTGTCATGGAACCAGTGCACCTCGGGCTTCACGCCCAGGCGGCCTTCCAGTTCGTGCACGCTGCGCGGGCCGGCGACGTCATCTTCGGTGGCGTGCAGCACCAGGGTGGGCGCAGCCAGCTCGGACAGGCGGGCCCGCACGTGGCGGATCAGCCGCGTGGCCTCGAACAGCGAGGCGGCCGACAGGCGGGCGGCCCCGACGGCGGAAACGTGGTGGGAGGCCATGGCCTGCTCCACCCAGGCACGCAGGCGCTCGTTTTTCAGGCCGTAGGGTGCGGTTTCCTTGAAGCTCATGCAGCGGCGGAGCACCGGCAGGTAGGCCAGTGGCAGCAGGCGCCGCCAGGGCGAGACGTTCCAGCCATCGAAATGCAGGGTGGTGGAGATCAGCACCAGGGCTGCGGCCGGCCGGCGCGAGGCCAGCGCCAGCGCCAGCACCGCGCCCATGCACAGCCCGCCGACGATGACGCTGCCGTGCACGGCAGCGAGGCGGTCATACCGGGCTTGCGCCTCGGCCAGCCAGTGTTCGAAGGGGGGCACGGGCAACTGCTTGCCGGTCGCACTGCTGACGCCATAGCCGTCCATGGCCGGCGTTTCCACCACATAGCCGACATCACGCAGGGACTTGGCCACCGGTGCCAGTTCCAGAGGGTTGGCACACAGGCCGTGAAATAACAGCACCGCCGGGCGGTGCGCGATTGACTCTTCCATGCCGATAGTGTCGAAAATTGCGCCGTCATGCTCTTGACGCCCGCCTTGCCGCTACCTTGCGGGCTGTGACAGGCCTGCGTCAGCAGCTTCCTCTGACCCGCGCCATACTCCAGCCACCATGCGCATCCTGCTCGTCGAAGATGACGAACACCTCGTCGAAACCACCGCCCGGGCGCTGCGTTCCCAAGGTTGGGTGGTGGATTGCACCGCCCGCGGCGAGCCCGTGCCGCGCTCGCTGCGCGAGGATGCATACGACCTGCTCATCCTCGACATCGGACTGGCGGGCATCGATGGCTTCGAGACACTGCGCCGCGTGCGTGCCGAGGGGCTGGCCGTGCCGACCCTCATCCTCACCGCCCGCGATGCCGTGGAAGACCGCGTGCGCGGCCTGGAAGGCGGGGCGGACGACTACCTCGTCAAGCCCTTCGCGCTGACCGAACTCGTCGCCCGGGCCCGGGCGCTGGTGCGCCGCAGCCAGGCGCGCACCAGCAACCAGTTGCAACTCGCCCGCCTGCGCATCGACCAGGAAGCTCGCCGCGCCTACATCGAGGAGGAGCCGCTGGCGCTGTCGGCCCGCGAGTGGGATGTACTGGGCTTCCTGATGGCGCGTGCCGGCAAGGTCGTGCCCAAGGAACACATCGCGCTGGCCAGCAACGCCTGGGACCAGGGCGTGAGCGACAACGCCATCGAGGTTTGCCTGTCGCGCCTGCGCGCCAAGATCGAGCCCGGCGGTGTGCAGCTGCGCACCGTGCGGGGCCTGGGCTACCTGCTCGAAGAAATCGACTGAGCGTTGCGCCCCTGCGCCTGTTTGCCGTGCCCTTGATCCTTCCCGTGCGGTTCAGCCTGCAGCGCCGGCTGTTTGGCTGGCTGATGCTGCCGCTGCTGGTGGCGCTGCCCCTGCTGGGCATTGCGCTGTACGAGCAGGTGCGCCGCAGCGCACAAAGCTGGCTGGACGAAGGCCTGGAAGACACGGCGCTGACGCTGGCCGGCCAGATCGACCTGCGCGGCGGCCAGCCGCACATCGACATCAGTGCCACCATGGACCGGGCGCTGCGTTTCGACCGGCAGGACGACGTGTTCTACGTGGTGCTGGCGCCTGGCGGCGAGGTGCTGCAGGGCGATGCCGGCCTGGCCGACCTGCAGCCCCGCCCTGAAGCGCAGGCGGCGGGCAAGTCCTGGTATGGCGACGCCCGGCTCCGCGGCCGGGAACTGCGCCTGGTGCAGCTGGGCCATGACTGCGGCTCGGGCAATTGCCAGATCCTGGTGGCCGAGACACTGCACAAGCGCGATGCGCTGCAAAGCGAGATCGGAGGGCTGGTGGCGCTGAACGGCATCGGCCTGGCGGCGCTGTTGGCGCTGGCCGGCTGGCTGGCCATCCGGCAGGGCCTGGCGCCGCTGACCGACCTCAGCGTGGAGCTGGAGCACCGTGATCTGCACCGCCTCACGCCGCTGACGGCCCGCCTGCCGCGCGAGCTGGTGCCGCTGCAATCGGCGTTCAACCGCCTGTTCGAGCGGCTGGCCCGGGCGGCCGGCGCGCAGCGCGAGTTCCTGGCCGATGCGGCCCACCAGTTGCGCACACCGCTGACCTCGCTGCAGACCGAGATCGAGCTCGCCATGCTGGAGCCGCACGACCAGCGCGTGGACCCCCTGCTTCAGCGCCTGCGGCAGCGCGTGGTGCGCAGCGCCCGCCTGGCGCAGCAGCTGCTGTCGCTGGCCCGCGCGGAAGACCGCAGTGTCGATGTGGGCCAGCGCATCGACTTGCGCGACATCGCCACCGAAAGCGGCCAGGACTGGGCCCACCGCACGCTGCCCAGCGGCGTGGACCTGGGCTTTGAACTGGCCGAGGCGCCCTGCCTGGGCCATGCCTTCCTGCTGCGCGAACTGCTGGAGAACCTCATCCACAACGCCGTGAGTTATGCCGGCCCCGGCGCTCGCATCACGGTGCGCTGCGGCACCGAGGTGGCCGGCCCCTGGCTGGAGGTGGAGGACAACGGCCCGGGCATCCCGCCTGCGGAGCGCCCGGCTGCCATGCAGCGCTTCCGCCGGGGCAGCAGCGCCAGCGGCCCCGGCAGCGGCCTGGGGCTGGCCATCGCGGCGGACATCGCGGCCCGCCACGGTGGCATCCTGGAGCTGCTGGACGCCAACAACGGCCCGGGCCTGCGGGCGCGCGTCAGTCTGCCGCCGCCGTCAGCGCCAGCCGCTTGAACAGGTTCAGCGCCACGACGACCCGCCGCCCGGCCGTGGCTGGCACCTGGTGGGTGGCGATGCCCGGGAACAGGATCAGCGTGGCAGGTCGCGGCTGGTAGAGGCTGGTGTCGGAGAACACCAGTGGCGCGCAGCCGGGTTCGGCCTCCAGGTAGACGACGCAACTCAGGTCGGCCGGCCAGTGGTTGTGCGGTGCGGTGTGGTCCGCCTGTTCGTAGACGGCACCCCAGCAGTGGGTGACGGTCAGCTCCAGCCCCAGCTCTGCCAGGTTGCCCGACCACACCTGGGGCGCGGCCGCCTGGGCGATGTCCACCACGCTGGCGCACAGCGGGCGCAGCTTGGGGTTGAGCAGGTGGCTCTTCCACGGGCTCATGTAGGCCGCCTTCACGTTGGACTCGGGCGACTGCGGGTGGCTGGCACGCAACTCGTCGATGGCTTCACGCGCCAGCGCCAGCCGGTCGGCAATGCCGCCCAGCTCGGCAATCACGACAGGCAGCTCGGTCTGGATGCGGGCCCCAACGACGCGCACGGGGGAGGGGGAGCTCATGCCGCCCATCATGCCCGGCGTGGGTCACGCCAGCGCACCGATGTCCACCGGGAACACGCCCCCTTTTGCCGGAGCCTGGGGGGCTCAGCCCAGCGCTGCGTACAGCGCCTGCAGCTCCTGCGTGAGCTTGTGGCGGGCGTCCAGGTGGATCATGGGCCGGCTCAGCTCGTGCGATTCCTTCACCTTGACGCTGCTCGACAGGTAGGGCTCCAGCACGGGCAGGCCCTCGTCCAGCAGCTCCTGCACCACGCGCTGCGGCAGCGCAGCACGGGCCTGGAACTGGTTCACCACGATGCCCTCCACGCCCAGCTCGGGGGCATGGTCGGCGCGGATCTCTTCCACCGCGTCCAGCAGGCCGTACAGCGCCCGGCGCGAGAAGTCATCACAGTCGAACGGGATCAGGCAGCCCTGCGCCGCGATCAGTGCCGAGCGTGTGTAGAAGTTCAACGCCGGCGGGGTGTCGATCCAGATCTCGTCGTACTGGTCGTCCAGCAGTTGCAGCGCGTTGCGCAGCTTGTAGATCTTGTACCGGCTCTCCAGCTTGCCGTGCAGTTCGTCCAGCTCGCTGGAAGCCGGCATCACGTGCAGGTTCTCCCACGGGCTCTCGACGATGTAGGCCGAGGTGTCCACCTCGCGCACGCTGAATTTCAGCGTTTCGGCGAAGAAGGCGGCCGAGCCGGCATGCGCCTCATCGGCGGCATCGCCCAGCAGGTAGCGGGTCGTGTTGCCCTGGCAGTCCAGGTCGATCACCAGCACCCGCTGGCCGTTGGCAGCTGCAATCGCCGCCAGGTTGCTTGTGATCGTGGATTTGCCCACGCCACCTTTCTGGTTGAACACGACTCGCCGCATCGCCATCCTCCGTTGCTGGAAGTGGTGATTGTGCATTGCAGCAATTTCAGCGGGTTGGCGCGGCGGCCAGTGCGCGCTCGATGAAGCGGCGCGGCACGGTGGTCTTGGGCACGCGCACGGGGAACCAGGCGCGGATGTCCTGCTCGATGCCGATGCCGTGCATGAAGTTGTAAAGGCCTTTCTTCAGCCCCTGCCCCAGGCCGTCGTGGTCGGTCGGCGTGGGGTCGATGAAGGCGACGTCGTTCTTCGCGAAACGGCCATCGGCGGGCAGCGGCTGCAGCGTGACGCCGTACTCCGCCGGGTTCAGGCCCACCGGCGAATGCACCGTGCAGGCGAAGCGGTGGAAGAAGCCGCTGTGGATGCAGCCGTTCTCGAACAGCTGGCGCACGTACTCCAGCGCGTCGACGGTGTCCTGCGTCGTCTGTGTCGGGAAGCCGTACATCAGGTAGGCGTGGACGAGCACGCCGGCATCGGCGAAGGCCTTGGTCACGCGGGCCACCTGCTCCACCGACACGCCCTTCTTCATCAGCTTCAAAAGCCGGTCCGACGCCACCTCCAGCCCGCCCGAGATCGCGATGCAGCCGCTGTCGGCCAGCAGCTGGCACAGCTCGGGCGTGAAGGTCTTTTCGAAGCGGATGTTGCCCCACCAGCTGATGGTCACGCCACGGCGGATCAGCTCCTCGGCCAGCGCCTTCAGCGCCTTGGGGGGGGCGGCCTCGTCGACGAAGTGGAAGCCCGTCTGCCCCGTCTCCCTGACGATGGCCTCGATGCGGTCCACCAGCACCTCGGCCGAGGCGGCCTCGTAGCGGGAGATGTAGTCCAGGCTCACGTCGCAGAAGCTGCACTTCTTCCAGTAGCAGCCGTGGGCGACAGTCAGCTTGTTCCAGCGCCCGTCGCTCCACAGCCGGTTCATGGGGTTGAGCATGTCCAACAGCGACAGGTAGCGGTCCAGCGGCAGGCCGTCCCAGGTGGGCGTGCCGACCTCGTCGAAGGACACGTCGGGTTCGACGAAGTGGGTGTACTTGACCTCGGTTCCGTCGCGCCAGAAGGTGCGCACCAGCCGCGTCTTGCTGCGCTTGCCCGCCACGTGCTCCAGCAGTGCCAGCAGCGGCCGCTCGCCGGCGTCCAGCGTCACGTAGTCGACAAAGTCGAACAGCCGCGGCTCAGCCAGTTCGCGCAGCTCGGTGTTCACGTAGCCGCCCCCCAGCACGCACACCACCTCGGGCCGCGCGGCCTTGATCGCCTGCGCGATGCGCAGCGCCGCGTACACCGAGCCGGGGAAGGGCACGGACAGCAGCACCACGTCGGGCTGGTGCTGCGCCAGTGCGTCCCGCGTCAGCCGCTGCAGCGTGGTGTCGATGAGGTGGGGGGGCTCGGCCAGGGCGTCGGCCAAGGGGTCGAAGTGCGGCTGGGCGGCAGCCAGCTTCTCTGCGTAGCGCACGAACTCGAAGCGCGCATCCACCGCGTCGCGCAGCACGTCGGCCAGGTCGTTCAGGAACAGCGTGGCCAGGTGGCGGGCACGGTCCTGCAGGCCCAGTGCGCCGAAGGCCCAGGCCAGCGGGTCTTCGCCCTCCTCGCCGATGTAGTGGTCCAGCGACGCGAAGCGTGCGCCTTCGGGCAGGAAGGCGCGGGTGTTGATGCGGTGGGCCACGGTGGGGTCCCGGCCCTGCAGAAAGGCGATGGCGCGCGGCGTGGCGGCCGCGATGGCGTTGAACTCGGCAGCGAACCAGGCGGTCTGCGGCGTGTGTTTGGTTTCGGGCAGCGCCTGCACGGCATGGTGGAGCCGAGCCAGGCCCTCGGGGGAGAACAGCGCCAGCACGAGCGCCAGTGCGAGGTCCACCTGCTGCGCGTCCACGCCGCGCGAACGCAGGAAGCCGGTCAGGTAGGCGGTGGATGGGTAGGGCGTGTTCAGCTGGGTCATCGGCGGGATGACCGCCAGCACGCGGGGAAGCGAGGGCGACATGGCCGCGATTGTCGCGGCCGTGTGTCAGCCCGTGACGACGCGGTTGCGGCCCTGGGCCTTGGCCGTGTAGAGGGCCTGGTCGGCCCGGTGCATCAGGCATTCCAGCGATTCCTCGGGCATGCCCGCCACCCAGCTCGCGAGTCCCACGGAGACGGTGACGGCACAGGTCTGGCCACCCAGGGCGGGCATCACGGCCACCGGCGTGGCCTGCACGCGCTCACGCAAGCGCTCGGCCACCACCCGCGCGCCCTCGCTGTCCGTGTGGGGCAGCAGCACGGCAAACTCTTCGCCGCCCAGGCGGCCGGCCAGATCGCCCGGGCGCCCCAGGTTGGCCAGGAAGCCGCCGAGCGTGCGCAAGACCTCGTCGCCCGTGGCGTGGCCATGCTGGTCGTTGACGCGCTTGAAGTGGTCCACGTCCAAGGCCAGCAGCGACAGGGGTTCGCCGTGCCGCATGGCGCGGGCCAGCTCGGTGGCGGCCCGGCTCAGGAAATGCCGCCGGTTGGCCAAACCGGTCAACGCGTCGAAGAAGGCAAGTTGCTCCAGGGCCTGTTCATGCTGGCGGTGCTCCCGCAGGTCGAACAGCGTGGTGCGCGAGTACAGGAAGCGGCCGTCCGGGGCCTTGACGGCAGACGCCGCCAGGGAGGCCGGGAAGAGGCTGCCGTCCCGGCGCACGAAGTCCAGCTCCAGCTCGTGCAGCTCGCCGGACGCCTTGAACTGGGGGAATGCGCGCGCCGCCGCTTGCTGGGACGCCGGGCTCATGAAGTCGGCGATGGGGCGTCCCACGACCTCGTCGGCACGGTAGCCCAGCCAGTCCAGCTCGGTCTGGTTCATGCGCAGCACCACGCCCTGGCCGTCCACTGAGTGGTAGCCGCAGGGTGCGTTGTCGTAGAGGTCGTTCAGCTCGGCCCGGCTCTGCAGTTCGATGCGCTGGGCCAGGCGGCGCTGCTCGATGACCAGGGCCAGCAACAAGGCCGGCACGAACAGGCACGCCAGCACCAGCAGGCTCAGCGGCCAGGCGCCGGGCTGGCCCATCAGCGTCGCGCGGCCCAGCTCGGCCTCGGGCAGGTGCAGGGCCACCGTCCATTGGCGGTCGGCCATCACCACGCGCTGCCAGTTCGAGAGGCCGGGCCCGTCGGGCCCGGAGGGCTCATGGACCGGCCGCACCGTCTCGAACAACAGCCGGCCGCCCGGCACGGTCAGCTCGCCGTCCTGGGCGCGGGCCATGAGGGGCCAGGCCGCAGGCCAGGCGACGGCCATGTTGTGCGCCGGCTGGTTCAGGTCCGCACCGAAGGCCATCGCGGGGTTGGGGTGGCTGAACCAGAAGCCGCGGCTGTCCGCCCACATGGGGCGGGCATCGATGGCGTGCAGCAAGCGGCTGCCCGGCGGGTGCCAGAGCGTGTCCGCCAGCACGTTGAACACCAGCAGCCCGGCTTTGCGGCCCTGGGCATCCACAGCCGGCGTCACCAGCCTGAGCACCGGCGTGTGAGGGGCCTCGATGCGGCCCCGCTCCACCTTCAGGTCGACGCGGGACACGTACAGCTCGCCCGGTGCCAGGGACAGGCCGGCCTGGACGTAATAGCGGTCGGACTTGTCCTGCAGTGCGGCTTCCGGCAGCACCACCGCACGGCCGTCGTGCCGGTCCACGCGGACAAGCTCCTGCCCCGCCAGGTCCAGCAGCCGCACCTGGTCGTAGACCGCGTAGGCATCGCTGACGCTGGCCAGCACCCGCGCCACCTCCGCGCGCAATGGCGCATCGCGCTCGCTCAGGAAGCGGGCGATCACGGGCACCCGCGTCTGCACCCGCAGGTTGGCCGAGCGCTCGAGCAGGCGGCGCTCGGCGGTGAACGCGTGGTGGTGCAGGCTCTGGCGGAGGTCGTCGACCACCTGGGCACGGATGGCCTCGTCGTGCTGGTGGACGATGGGCACCACCACCGCCAGCAAGGCCAGGCAGGACAGCGCCCAGATCAACAGCGCCCGGCGCAGCAGCCGGGGCCGGTCGAGAGGGAGCGCAAGTGCGGAGATCGGGGGTGTCACGGCGGCAGCGAGGCGGGGGGGTGCGGCCACAGGGCCGTGAGGGCGTGCCGCAGTCTGGCCGATTCCGGGCGCTGGCGGTGATGTGGGGGTGCCACATCTTGCGCTGGAGCGAGCCCATGGCGGCGGCAGGCCGCCCGTGGCCTCAGGCCGCCAGCCACCCGGCCAGCTTCTCCGCGATCATCAGCGTCGGCGAGTTGGTGTTGCCGCTGGTGATGGTCGGCATCACGCTGGCATCGGCCACGCGCAGGCCCGTCACGCCGCGCACCCGCAGCCGCGAGTCCACCACGGCCGCCGGGTCGTCGTGGCGGCCCATCCGGCAGGTGCCCACAGGGTGGAAGATGGTGGTGGCGATGTCGCCGGCCAGCCGCGCGAGCTCCTCGTCGGTCTGGTACTGCGGCCCAGGCTTGTATTCCTCGGGCTTGAACCCCGCGAGCGCCGGCTGGGCCACGATGCGGCGCGTGACGCGCAGGCTTTGCGCGGCCACCCGCCGGTCGGCCTCGGTGGAGAGGTAGTTGGGTTGGATGGCCGGTGGCTGGGCGGCGTCCGGCGAGGTGATGTGCACCGAGCCGCGGCTCGTCGGATTCAGATTGCACACGCTGGCCGTGAAGGCGTTGAAGCGGTGGAGCGGTTCGCCGAAGGCGTCCAGCGACAGCGGCTGCACGTGGTACTGCAGGTCGGGCCACGCCTTCTCGGGGCTGCTGCGCGTGAAGGCACCCAGCTGGCTGGGCGCCATGCTCATGGGGCCACTGCGGCGCAGCGCATATTCCAACGCGATGGAGGCCTTGCCGAGCAGGGAGTTGGCACGCGTGTTCAGCGTTTGTGTGCCTTGCACCTTGTAGACAGCACGGATCTGCAGGTGGTCTTGCAGGTTCGCGCCCACACCGGGCAGTTCGTGCTCGATGGGGAGGCCCAGGCCCTGCAGCAGCGCACCCGGGCCGAGGCCGGAGAGCTGCAGGATCTGCGGCGAGCCGATGGCGCCTGCGGCCAGGATGACCTCGCCGCCCGCGTTCAGCCAGGGGCGCTCCACGCCGTGGGGGGTTTGCACGTCCACGCCGCCGCAACGCAGCCCGGCGTCGTCGCGCAGCAGGCGCAGCTTGCGCACCTGGGCGCCCGTCCACAGCTCGAAGTTGGGCCGGCCCAGAGCTGTGGGCCGCAAAAAGGCCTTGGCCGTGTTCCAGCGCAGGCCCTTTTTCTGGTTGACCTCGAAATAGCCCACACCCTCGTTGGTGCCGGCATTGAAGTCGCTGGTGGCCGGGATGCCGGCCTGCTGGGCAGCGGCGGCAAAGGCGTCCAGGATGGGCCAGCGCAGCCGCTGCTGCTCCACGCGCCACTCACCTTTCTGGCTGCCCGTGGGGCCATGCATTGCTGCGAAGCCTTCGGGGGCGGTGCCAGGCTTGTCCAGTCGCCAGTGGTCCTCATGGCGGCGGAAGGCGCGCAGCACCCGTTCCCAGCGCCAGGTGTCGTCACCCGTCACCTCGGCCCAGTGCTCGTAGTCGCGGCTCTGGCCGCGCATGTAGATCATGCCGTTGATGCTGGAGCAGCCCCCCAGCACCTTGCCGCGCGGGTAGCGCAGGCTGCGGCCGTTCAGCCCGGCCTCGGCCTCGGTGTTGAAGCACCAGTCCGTGCGTGGGTTGCCGATGCAGTACAGGTAGCCGACGGGGATGTGGATCCAGTGGTAGTCGTCCTTGCCCCCGGCCTCGATGAGCAACACGCGCTTGTGCGGGTCGGCGCTGAGCCGGTTGGCGAGCAGGCAGCCGGCCGTGCCGGCGCCCACGATGATGTAGTCGAAGCCTGGTTGGGACATGGGTCGCGGGCGTGGGGCGTTCTGAAGAGGGTGGGCCCGAGCGTAATTCAGGCCTCGGCGAGCGCCATCCAGATGGACGGCAGGCTGAACGGGAACATGGCTTCAGCCCACGGTCCGGGCCGCCAGCACCGGGAAGAGCTTGATCAGGCCGTCGGACAGCAGTTCCACCGCCAGGGCCGCGAGAATCAGGCCCATCAGCCGGGTCATGATGTTGATGCCGGTCTGGCCCAGCACCTTGGCGATCTTGCTGCTGGCCGAGAAGACGACGAAGGTCACCAGGGCCACGACCACGCCATAGCCACACAGCACGGCCAGTTCCCACCAGAAGCGTGTCTTGTCGGCGTAGATCACCATGGTGGAGATGGTGGCCGGGCCGGTCAGCAGCGGGATGGCCAGCGGCACGACGGCGATGCTGGCGCCGGCGTCGGCTTTGGTGTTGCCCTCGGAGACCTCTTCCTTGCGCGCTTCGGCCGGTTGGGCGTTGAGCATCTGCAGCGAGCTGATGAGCAGCAGGCAGCCGCCGCCCACTTGGAAGCTGGCCAGCGAGATGCCGAAGAACTCGATGATCTTGAGCCCGAACAGCGCCGACAGCGCGATGACGATGCCGGCCGTGCTGGCGCTGACGAGGATGGTCTTGCGCCGCTGCTCGCGCGTGAAGGCCGAGGTGAAGTGGATGAAAAACGGCACCACGCCGACCGGATTGACGATGGCCAGCAGCGCGACGAGGGGCTTGTAGATGTCCATGGGCGGTGATTGTGGCGGCTCAGTGGGCGCCGTCGCGGGCCAGCTGGTTCAGGTGCTGCAGCCCCGCGGCGCCCCGGGCGCCCCACCAGCTCAGCAGTTCGCCGTCCACCAGCTGCACGCGCGCCTGCGGGCACAGCGCCTGGGCTTCGGCCATGTGCTGTGCGCCGAAGCGGTAAGGCTCGGAGCTGAGCAGCACGCGGTCGACGCTTGGCAGCCAGGCCTCGTGCCCTTGCACGACGGGGTAGCGGCCGGCGCCCCGCTCACCGCCCGCCACGGCCGGCCAGGTGTGCCAGCCGGCCTCGGCCAGCAGGGTGGAGATGTAGGTGTCGCGGGCCACCGTCATCCACGGCTCGCGCCAGATCAGGTACAGCACGGTCTCGCTGCGTCGTGTCTCGCTGCGGCAATGCGCCAGGGCGGCGCTGAATTCGGCCGCCAGTGCGGCAGCGCGCTCGTTCACGCCGGGCTCGGCCGTGAACGCTGAGCGCAACTGCTCGAAGAGCACCAGGTTGTCTCCCGGGCAGCGCGGGTGCGTGACGATGACCTCAGGCACGAATTCCCGCAGGGCCTCGGCGGTTTCAAGCCGGTTCTCGTCCACGTTGACCACCACGTGGGTCGGCGCAAGCCGCCGCAGCTTGGCCAGGTTCACGTCCTTGGTGCCGCCCACTTTGGGCACCGCTCTGACCGCGTCGGCCGGATGGATGCAGAAGCCCGTGCGGGCCACGAGGCACGGCCCCAGGCCCAGCGCCACCAGCGTTTCGGTGGCGCTGGGCACGAGGCTGGCAATGCGGGGCCTCATGGTGCGTCGGTCACCGCCAGGTAGACGGCGCAGCAGCCCCGCAGCCACACCAGCGTGGGCAGCACCAGGGCGATGGCGAAAACAGCACCGCCACCCACCAGGGCCGCCACCCCCAGGGTGCCGCCCTGCAATGCCACCCCGCTGGCACCCAAGCCGCGCGGCCCCAGGCCCATGACCCCGGCCAGCAGCTGGCCTGCCGGCAGGTCCACCCCGGCACCCAGGATGGCCAGGCCCGTCATCAACCGCCCGCCGCTGAGGACGACAAAGCTGACCGCCGCCGTCGCCAGCGCCGCCAGCAGGTAGACGGCGGCCATCAGCAACGCTGTCTCGGGCAGGCCGTGGCGCAGCTGGTCGCGAAGAAAGGCCAGCGCGCCACTGCGGTGCCGCCCGGCCCACACGGCCGGGCCCGCCAGCGGGCCGACGATCACCACCAATGCAAAAGCCAGGCCTCCCAGCACCAGCACGGCCAGGGGCAGCACCACCGCCAGCAACGGTGCGCCCACCACGGGCCAGCGCGTGGCCCACAGCAGCCCTGCCAGGGCCAGTGCCGTCACGCCCGCCACGGCCAGGCAGGCCAACACGGCGAGCAGTGCGCGGTGGGCGCAGCGCAGGGCATCGGCGAAGGCGTCCTGCGGGTCGCGAACTGCCAGGCCCCGGGCCTGATCCATCAGCATCAGGCCGGCCGCATTGACGCCAAAAAAGGCGACAGCCACCCCGAGGCCCATCCAAGCGGCGCTGCGCAGCGGCTGGTCATGGGTCATGGCCGATTGCGCCGCGCCCAGCAGCAGGCCGGCGAGGCAGAACCCGGTGAGCAGGGCGTACAGCGCACGCAGGTTGCGCAAAGCGTCAACGCTGGCGAGCACGCGCGCGAGGAGAGGGAGCAGGTTGGGCGTCATGGTTTTCAGGGCGGGGCGGCGATGGTATCGATGACGTAGCCGTGACGCCCGGGTATCGCCAGGGTTTGTGCTAGATCCTAAAAACAACACTTGCCGGAGTGCCGTTCCGCAATCCGGGCACCCCGCCACCATAATCAATTGCCTGTGTCTGGACGCCGCACCTTCGCTTGAATGGTTCACGATGGGTTGAAGCACCACACGGTTTTTTGGTTTTGAGAAGAGAAGGGCTTCCCCATGGGAAACAAGCTTTACGTGGGCAACCTCGCCTACAGCGTGCGTGACGAGTCGCTTCAGGAAGCGTTCGGTCAGTTCGGGACCGTGACCTCCGCAAAGGTCATGATGGATCGC
>JBBIVU010000031.1:0-19394 GCA_037439585.1 Roseateles sp.
TGAAGCGCGGAGACCACGCGTTCCATCTTCATGAAGCGCGAGCCCTTGACCAGGGTCTGGCTCACGTTCGGTTGTTCGTTGAGTGCCGCGATCAGCGCGGCGGTGTCGGCGAAGGCGCGGGCGCGCGGGCCGCAGGCGGCTGCGGCGTCACGGGCGGCGGCGCCGGCCGTCCAGACATGGGCGATGCCGCGCTCGGCCGCGTAGGCGCCCACCTCGCGGTGGAAGGCCGGGCCGTCGTTGCCCACCTCGCCCATGTCGCCCAGGATCAGCCAGCTGTCACCGGGCATGCCGGCCAGCACGTCGATGGCGGCACGCACGCTGTCGGGGTTGGCGTTGTAGCTGTCGTCGATGAGGGTGCGGCCGCGCGCGTCGCGCTTGAGCTCGCTGCGGCCCTTGACGGCACGGAAGGCCTCCAGGCCCTGGGCGATGGCGGCGAGCGGCGCACCGGCCGCCAGCGCGCAGGCGGCCGCCGCCAGCGCGTTGCGCACGTTGTGCTCGCCGGCCATGTGCAGGGTGACGGGCGCGGTGCCGGCGGGGGTGTGCAGTTCCAGCGCCCAGTGCTCTCCCTGCCACTGCGCGGCACCGGTCACGTCGGCCTCGCCGCGCAGCGCGAAGGTGAGGTGCGGGCGGTTGCCGGCCAGCTCGAACCAGATCGGCGCGCAGGCGTCCTCGGCGGGGAAGACGGCGCAACCGCTGCCCGACAAGGCTTGCAGCACCGCACCGTTCTCGCGCGCCACGGCCTCGACGGTGGCCATGAACTCCTGGTGCTCGCGCTGGGCGTTGTTGACGAGCGCGACAGTGGGCTGAGCCATGGCGGCCAGCGGGGCGATCTCGCCCGGGTGGTTCATGCCCAGCTCCACCACGGCCGCGCGGTGGCTGCGATCGTTGTCGTGGCGCAGGCGCAGCAGCGTGAGCGGCACGCCGATGTCGTTGTTGTAGTTGCCCTCGGTGGCCAGCGCGTCGTCGCCCACCCAGGCGCGCAGGATGGCCGCGATCATCTGCGTGGTGGTCGTCTTGCCGTTGCTGCCGGTGACGGCGATGACGGGGATCGCGTGCTGCCGGCGCCAGGCGGCGGCGAGTTGGCCCATGGCCGATTTCGCATCCGGAACCAGCAGGCCAGGCAGGCCGGCTTCGGCCAGGCCACGCTCGGCCAGCGCGGCCACGGCGCCGGATTGCTTCGCCTGAGCCAGGAAGTCGTTCGCGTCGAAACGCTCGCCGCGCAGCGCGACGAACAGGTCGCCGGCGCGCAGCGTGCGCGTGTCGCTGTGCACGCGGGCGAAGGCAACCGCGCCGTCGCCCACGAGCGTGGCGCCCGGCAGCAGCGCCTGGGCTTCGGCCAAGCTGAGGAAATGGCTCACAGGCCCGCCCTTTCCAGCAGCGCGGCGCGTGCCTCGGCCACGTCGGAGAAGGGGCGGCGCACGCCGTTCACCTCTTGGTAGTCCTCGTGGCCCTTGCCGGCGATGAGCACGATGTCGCGCGCGCCGGCCTCGGCCACGGCGCTGCGGATGGCCGCGTCGCGGGCTTCGATGACAGTGGCGCCCGGTGCGCCGGCCGTGATGTCGGCCAGGATCTGTGCAGGCACCTCGGTGCGCGGGTTGTCGGTGGTCACCACCACGCGTGCGGCCAGCCGCGCGGCGATGGCCCCCATCTGCGGGCGCTTGCTGCGGTCGCGGTCGCCGCCGCAGCCGAACACGCACACCAACTCGCCGCCGCGCGCCTGGGCCAGTGCCTGCAGGGCGGACAGCGCCTTGTCCAGCGCGTCGGGCGTGTGGGCGTAGTCCACCACCACCTGGGGCATCTCGCGGCCGTTGCCCACGCGCTGCATGCGGCCGGGCACCGGCGTGACCTCGGCCAGCGCGCGGGCCACGTCGGCCAGCGCATGGCCCTGCGCACGCAGGGCACCGGCCACGCCCAGCAGGTTGGCCACGTTGTAATCGCCGATCAGCGAGGTCTGCACCGGCACGGCGTCGGCGCCCTCGTGCAGCGTGAAGGCCAGGCCCTGGCCGGTGTAGTGCAGGCCACGGGCTGACAGGCGCGCGTCCGTGCGGTCCACACCGGTGGTCCACACGTCCAGGGCGGTCAGTTCGGCCGACAGTGCGGGGCCCTTGGGGTCGTCCAGGTTCACCACCGCCGCACGCAACCCGGCAAAGCTGAACAGCGCACGCTTGGCTGCCCAGTAGGCGTCCATGCTGCCGTGGTAGTCCAGGTGGTCTTGCGTGAAGTTGGTGAAGACAGCCACACGCACCGCGCTGCCAGCCAGGCGGGCTTCGTTGATGCCGATGCTGCTGGCCTCGATGGCGCAAGCCGCAAAACCCTGGTCGCGCATGCCGGCAAAGGCCGACTGCAGCAGCACGGGGTCGGGGGTGGTCAGGCCGTTGTAGGCCAACGCAGGCGGCTCGCCCACGCCCAGCGTGCCGACCACACCGCAGCGCTTGCCAAGCTGGGCGCTGGCCTGGGCGATCCACCAGGCCGACGAGGTCTTGCCGTTGGTGCCAGTGACGGCGATCACGTCCAGCGCGTCGGTGGGCTCGCCGAAGAAGGCCGCCGCGATCTCACCGGTGCGGGCCTTGAGGCCCGGCAGGGAGGCCACGCGGGCATCTACGAACCCGAAACGCTCGACATCGGCGTCTTCCACCAGGCAGGTGGCGGCACCGGCGGCGAGCGCTGCGGCGACGTACTCGCGGCCGTCGCGCGCGTAGCCGGGCCAGGCGATGAAGGCGTCGCCCGGCTGCACGGCGCGGCTGTCGGTGCGCAGCGTGCCGGTGCACCATTCGGTGAGCCAGCGGGCGGCGGCGTCGGAGGATTTGAGGCGGGTCAGCACTAGAAACTTTCCTCGGTGGCCACGGCGTTCTTGTTGGCGACGATCTGGCTCTTCACGTCCAGGTCGGGCTGCACGCCCAGCAGGCGCAGGGTCTGCGCGGTGACCTGGCTGAACACCGGGCCGGCCACCTTGCCGCCGTAGTACACGCCGGCGGTCGGCTCGTCGACCATCACGGCCACGACGATGCGCGGCTTGCTGATCGGGGCCACGCCCACAAACCAGCTGCGGTACTTGTGGCTCGCGTAGCCGCGGCCTTCCTGCTTGTGGGCCGTGCCGCTCTTGCCCCCGATGCTGTACCCCGGCACCTGGGCGTCGGGTGCGGTGCCGCCCGGGCCGGCCGCAGCCTGCAGCATCAGGCGCAACTCGCGGGCCACCTCGGGCTTGAACACGCGGATGCCCGGCACCGGCTGGTCGTGCGGCTGGCGCAGCATGCTGACGGGGATGATTTCGCCGTCCCGTGCGAACACGGTGTAAGCCCGCGCCAGCTGGAACAGCGACGCCGACAGGCCGTAGCCGTAGCTCATCGTGGCCTGCTCGATGGGCCGCCAGGTTTTGTAGGGCCGCAGCTTGCCGGTGACGGCGCCGGGGAAGCTGATCTGCGGCCGCTGGCCCAGGCCGATGGCCGTGAACATCTCGTGCATCTCGCGCGGCTGCATCTGCATCGCGAGCTTGGTGGCGCCGATGTTGCTGGAGAACTTGATCACGTCGCGCAGCGGCACCACACCGTGGGCATGGGTGTCGGTGATGACGGCGCCCTGGAAGGCGTACTTGCCATTGCCGGTGTCCACCAGTGTGTCGGGCGTGGAGCGGCCGGTTTCCATGGACAGGCCGGCAATGAAGGGCTTCATCGTCGAGCCGGGCTCGAACACGTCGGTCAGCGCGCGGTTGCGCAGCTGCTCGCCGGAGAGGTTCTGGCGGCTGCCCGGGTCGTAGCTGGGGAAGTTGGCCAGCGCGAGCACTTCGCCGCTGAGCACATCCAGCACGACGACGGAGCCGGCCTTGGCCTTGTTCTCCGCCACCGCGTCACGGATGCGTTGGTAGGCGAAGAACTGCACCTTGGAGTCGACCGACAGGTCGATGTCATGACCGTTGGCGGCGGGCACCACGTCGCCGATGTCTTCCACCACGCGGCCCAGGCGGTCGCGCACGACGGAGCGCGAGCCGTCGCGGCCTTGCAGCTCCTTCTGGAAGGCCAGCTCGATGCCCTCCTGGCCACGGTCCTCCACGTTGGTGAAGCCCACCACGTGCGCCGCCGCCTCGCCCTCGGGGTACTTGCGGCGGTACTCGCGGTCCTGGAACACGCCCTTCAGCCCCAGGGCCTTCACCTGGGCGGCGGTGTCGTCATCGGCCAGGCGGCGCAGCCAGACGAAGCGGGTCTCGGGGTTGAGCTTGGCCTCCAGCTCCTTGTCCGACACGCCCAGCACCTTCGCCAGCTCGCGGCGCTTGGCCGGGTCGGCGTCCACTTCCTTCGGGATGGCCCAGATCGACGGCACGGCCACGCTGGCCGCCAGCGTCTGGCCGGTGCGGTCGTTGATGCGGCCCCGGCTGGCGGGCAGCTCCAGGGTGTGGGCGTAGCGGGCCTCGCCCTGCTTCTGGAAGAACTCGGTGTGCAGCACCTGCACGTAGATGGCGCGCCCCAGCAGGCCCGCAAACGCCAGGCCCACCAGTCCGACGAGGAAGCGCGAGCGCCAGGGCGGCGTCTTGGACGCCAGCAGCGGGCTGGTGGAGTAGTTCACCGCGCGCCCGGCGCTGAGCGCGCGCGCGCCGGCCTTGTTGCCCTTGGTGCTCACGGCGCCACCCCCGACGCCACCAGGGCCGGCGAGATCACGCGCATGCCCAGGCGCTCGCGGGCCACCTGCTCCACGCGCAGGTTGGTGGCCTGGGCGTGCCGCTCGGCCTTCAGGCGCTCGGCATCCGAGGCCAGGCGCTGGCCTTCGTTCTTGGCACGCTCGCGCTCCGCAAACAAGCGGCGCGACTCGTAGGCGTTGTGCACAAGCACGACGCCGCTGAGCAGCACGGCCAGGATGAGCGCGAGGTTGAGTTTGGCCACGGCGCGCTCAGCCTCGGAGCGGCGCGTCGGTGCGCTCCGCCACGCGCAGCACGGCAGAGCGCGAACGCGGGTTGGCCGCCACCTCGGCGGCGCTGGGCTTGATGCGGGCCAGCGCGTTCAGGATCAGCGGCGCCGGCTCGGCGAACGGCGCACGGCGGTCGAACACGGCCTTGCTGTGGTCGGCGATGAAGGTCTTGACGCGGCGGTCTTCCAGCGAATGGAAGCTGATGATGGACAGCCGCCCGCCGGCGCGCAGCAGACGCAGCGCCGACTTCAGCCCCTGCTCAAGCTCCTCAAGCTCGCCATTGACATGAATCCGAAGGGCTTGAAAGGTGCGCGTGGCCGGGTCTTGGCCGGGCTCGCGGGTCTTGACCGTGCGAGCCACGAGTTCGCGCAGCTCGTCGGTGCGCGTGAGGGGCGCACCGGTTTCTCGGCGAGCAACAACCGCCTTTGCAATCTGGCCAGCAAACCGTTCTTCGCCATAGTCTCGAATCACCCGTGCAATCTCGCGCTCGTCAGCGCTGGCGAGGAAGTCGGCAGCGCTCTCCCCGCGCGTCGTGTCCATGCGCATGTCCAGCGGCCCCTCGAAGCGGAAGCTGAAGCCCCGTGCGGGGTTGTCGATCTGCGGGCTGGACACGCCCAGGTCCAGCAGCACGCCGTCCACCTCGTGCACGCCCAGCGCGGCCAGTTGCCCGGCCATGTCAGCGAAAGCGCTGTGGACGATGGTGAAGCGCGGATCGGTGATGGACGCTGCCGCTGCGACCGCCTCGGGGTCGCGGTCGATGCCGATCAGGCGGCCCTGCGGCCCGAGCTTGGCCAGCAGCGCACGCGAGTGCCCGCCGCGGCCGAAGGTGCCGTCCACGTAGACGCCATCCGGCCGCGCCAGCACACCGTCCACCGCTTCATCGAGCAGGACGGTCGTGTGGCGGAACTCCGCGCCGGGTGTGGCTTCGGCGGCCATCAGAAGGTGAAGTCCTTGAGGGCGTCCGGCAGCGGGCCGGCCATCACCTGGGCTTCGTGCGCAGCGTGCGCCTCGGCGTCCCAGAGCTCGAAATGGCTGCCCATGCCCAGCAGCATCACGTCGCTCTTGAGGCCGGCGCTCTTGCGCAGCTCGGGCGACACCAGCACGCGGGCGGCGGAGTCGATCTCCACATCCATCGCGTTGCCGAGGAACACGCGCTTCCAGCCGGCGGCAGACATCGGCAGCGCGGCGACCTTGTCGCGGAAGACCTCCCAGGTCGGCCGCGGGAACAGCATCAGGCAACCGTCAGGGTGTTTGGTGAGGGTCAGGCGCCCCTGGCAGAGCACCTGCAGCACCTCCCGGTGTCGGCTGGGCACACTCAGGCGGCCCTTGGCATCTAAGGCCAAGTTGGAGGCTCCCTGAAAGACGATTTCCGACACTTTTCACCACGAAACGACACTTTCCCCCACTTTAAGGGCCACCCCCACCCGGGTCAAGGTTCGGCACAAGTTTTTTCAATGAAATCAAGCACTTAGTAGGTCTGTTGATTTGTACAGCATCAAAAATAAAAACTCTTTCATAAATAAGGACTTGCCCAACACTTACGAAGTGGCGCTTGAACTCACCCGCCGAACACCCCCGTGTTTTTCAGCATCGCCAGGTGGGCGGGTGAACGCCGCCATCCCACAGTCCGCCCACGAATCAGAGGTTTTGGCGCACAAATCACGGCAACCCTGGGGCGGGGCCTGATCGGAACGCAGGGCCCTGCGCGATTTCTGCTGAAATTTCGAGAAGTCCCGGCTCGCGTCCGACGAGCCACAGAACCCTGGGGCTCGCATCCAATATCAAAACGAAAGAGGCACCATGAGGTTTCTGTCCCACATGCGCATCGGGCACCGGCTTGGCGCGGGCTTCACCGTCGTCATCCTCTGCCTCGTGGCCATGGCAGGGCTGGGCTACTTCGGCATCCAGACGCTGAGCGGCGAGGTGAACCAGTTGCTCAGCACCGACTACAAGGCGGTGGCCCTGGCCAACCGGGCCAAGGGCGAACTGGGGGATGCAGTGCGCGGCATGATGACCACACTCATCATGAGCGGCGAAGACCAGATCAAGAAGGAGCTGGAAACCGTCGCCACCCAGATGGCCGCCCACGAGAAGACCATGGCAGAGCTGGAGCCTCTGCTGACGGACGATGCCAGCCTGGAGCAGCTCAAGGCTGTCAAGGAGGCCCGGGCCAAATTCATGCCGGCGCAGGCGAGCTTCGTGAAGACCGTCGCCTCAGGCGACACCGAAGGCGCACCGCTGAAGTTCCAGTTCTCGGTGCGGGCGGCGCAGGTGAAGTACATGGCTGCGCTCGACCAGTTGGTGACCACCCGCAACGCCGGCATGGACGCCGCCGGCGAGAAATCCAGCCGCGTGGCCAACAAGACGTCCCTGCTGCTGCTGGCACTGGCCGCCGCCGCCATCGTCGCGAGCGTGCTGACCGGCGTGCTGATCACACGCGGCATCGTGAACCCGCTGCGGGGCGCAGTGAGCGTGGCGCGCAAGGTGGCCTCGGGCAACCTGACCAGCGAGATCGAAGTGCGCAGCCGCGACGAGACGGGTGAACTGATGCAGGCGCTGCACGACATGAACGAAAGCCTCAAGGGCATCGTCGGCCGCGTGCGCGAAGGCACGGAATCCATTGCCTCAGCCTCCAGTGAGATCGCCAGTGGCAACCTGGACCTGTCCACACGCACCGAAGCCCAGGCCGCATCGCTGGAGCAAACCCTCTCGGCCATGAAAACGCTGACGGACGCCGTGCAACACAACGCTCAGAGCGCCCAGCAGGCCAACCAGCTGGCCCAGGCCGCATCCACTGTGGCCGTCGAAGGCGGCAACGTCGTGGCCCGGGTGGTGACCACCATGGGCAGCATCGATGCATCGTCCAAGAAGATCGTGGACATCATCAGCGTCATCGACGGCATTGCCTTCCAGACCAACATCCTGGCGTTGAACGCGGCGGTGGAAGCCGCGCGGGCCGGCGAGCAGGGACGGGGCTTTGCTGTTGTGGCAGGCGAGGTGCGCTCGCTGGCGGGCCGCAGCGCCGAGGCTGCCAAGGAGATCAAGCGCCTCATCGCAGACTCCGTCGAGAAAGTGGCGCAAGGCAGCGAGCTGGTGGCCAAGGCCGGCAGCACCATGCAAGGCGTGGTGGCCAGCGTGCAACGGATGACCGACATCATGGGTGAGATCACGCACGCCAGCGCCGAACAGGGTGCCGGCATCGAACGTGTCACGCATACCATCCATGACATGGACAAGAGCACACAGCAGGGAAAGAATCCATTTCATCAAGCCGCCGCCGCTGCTGATTCGCTGCGGACCCAGGCGCAAGGCCTTGAAGAGGTCGTCAGCTTGTTCAAGCTCGATGCCGCCCGCTGAAGCCGCCCGCCCCCCTGCCAAACGCCACCGCCGACAGACCCAAACAGGAGACTGCATGAAGACAACAACCCTCACCCGCTGGCTGACGGGCCTGACGTTCGCGCTGGGCCTGGCTGGATTGGCGCGAGCCGCCGAGGTGGCCGGCGTCAAGGTGGACGAATCCGCGAAGGTCGCCGGCAAGGAGCTCAAGCTCAACGGCGCCGGCCTGCGCACCCGCATCGTCGTGAAGGTGTACGTGCTGGCCCTGTACCTCACCGACAAAAAGGACAACACCCCGGCGGTGCTGGACTCCACCGGACCGCGCCGCTTCGTGTTGACCATGATGCGCGAAGTGACCGGTGACGAGCTGGGTCAGGCCTTCCTCGCCGGCATCACGGCCAACACCGACAAGGCCGAGCGATCCAAGTTCGTCAACCAGCTGGCTCAGTTCGGCGAGGCCTTCGTGAGCATCCCGCAGGCCAAGAAGGGCGACACCGTGACCGTGGACTGGGTGCCAGACTCCGGCACGATCATGTACTTCAACGGCAAGCAGATCGGCGAGCCCATGAAGGACATCGGCTTCTACAACGCGGTGCTCAAGATCTGGCTCGGCGAAAAACCCGTGGACTCCAGCCTCAAGCCCGCCCTGCTGGGCAAGGGATGACCCTGATGATCCCGCACCTGCGCCACACCGCCGACGCGACGTGGCGCTTTTTCTGTTTTTGCCCCGCCGTTCCCGTGGCAGCATGATTGCATCTTGAGTCGCAAGCCCTCGTCCTCGCTCTTCGCCGCCCTGGCCCTGGGCGCCAGCATCGGCCTGCTGTTGCCAGCGCTCATTGTGGGCGGGCTCTTCATCGGCCTGCGCGAATCCAAGGTGGCCGAGCAATCGCTGCAACGCGAGCTGGACGCGAAGCTGGACGTGCTGGCCAGCAGCCTGCCGGAGCTGCTGTGGAACCTGGACGCCGTGGCCGCACGGGAGGTGGTGTCGGCCATCGTCAAGTCGCCCGATGTGGTACGCGTCAGCGTCAGTGACGCTTCCCAAGGCCTGCCCTTCATCGAGAACCACCTGCCCGAGCGGCGCCTGGGGCAGACGCTGACCGGCGAACGCGACATCCTGCGCGGTGCCACGCGCATCGGCCACATCCAGATCGAGATCGACGACCACCTCAGCACCACGGCCGTGCTGCGCCAGCGCTGGCTGTACGGTGCCACGGTGGGCGGCCAGTTGCTGGCCTCGCTGGCGCTGGTGCTGTGGCTACTCAATTCGCGCCTGTTCCGCCCACTGCGCGAACTGGGCGACTTCGCCAACGACCTCGCCGAGGGCCGCTTCAGCGCCAAGCTGCAGCACACACGCCAGGACGAGATCGGCTTGCTGGGCAGCCACCTGGAGCACATGCGCGACGCCCTGCAGCAGCAGTTCGATGCCCAGCGCAACCTCATTGAGCGCCTGCGTGGCATGGCCGAGACGGTGCCCGGCGTCGTCTACCAGCTGCGCCTCACGGCCAACGGCGAGTTCAGCTTCGCCTACGTCAGCGAAGCGGTGCGCGAATACTTCCTGCTCGGCAGCGCCGAGCTGAGCCGCACTGCAGACCCCTGGTTCGAGCGCATCCACCCCGACGACCGCACCACCGTGCGGGACAGCCTGCTGGCCTCGGCCCGCACGCTGAGCCCCTGGCAGCAGGAGTTCCGCACGCCCCTGGGCGACGGCAGCGAGCGCTGGCTGTATGGCAACGCCATTGCCCAGCGCGAAGCGGACGGCAGCGTGCTGTGGCACGGCTTCCTGACCGACATCTCCCGCCAGCGCCGGGACGCGCTGGAACTGGAACGCTACCGGCACCACCTGGAAGAACTCGTCGGTGCCCGCACTGCGGCGCTGGCCGAGGCCACACAGGCCGCGCAGGCCGCCAGCCTCGCCAAGAGCGCCTTCCTGGCCAACATGAGCCACGAGATCCGCACGCCCATGAACGCCATCATTGGTCTGACCTACCTCGCCCAGAGCGATACCATCGAACCCGACCAGCAGCAACGCCTGCAGAAAGTGGCCAACGCTGCCGAGCACCTGCTGAGTGTGATCAACAACGTGCTTGACTTCTCCAAGATCGAGGCCGGCAAGGTGAGCCTGGAGCGACGCGAATTCACGGTCGACCAGGTGCTCGACAACATCGCCAACATGACGACCCAGGCCGCTGCCGCCAAGCGGCTGCGCGTGGAGACCGAGATCGCCCCCGCCCTGCGGGGTCGCGTGCTGATTGGCGACCCCCAGCGCATCTCCGAAGTGCTGCTGAACTTCGCAGGCAACGCGGTCAAGTTCACCGAAAGCGGCTTCGTCCGCCTGGCCGCACGTGTCGCATCTCCGGCACCTGGTCAAGGCCTGCGGCTGCGTTTCGAAGTGCAGGACAGTGGCATCGGTATCACACCGGAAGCCCAAAGCCGCCTGTTCCAGGACTTCGAGCAGGCCGACAGCTCCACCACACGGCGCTACGGTGGCACAGGGCTGGGCTTGGCCATCTGCCGCCGCCTGGCCGAACTGATGGGCGGCGAAGTGGGGGTGGAAAGCGCCCTGGGCCGGGGCAGCACCTTCTGGTTCGCACTCACGGTGGACGCCGCTGCCAGCCCGCCCGCAGCCCCAGCATCCCCGTTGCGCCCCCATTCAGCCCGCGAGCGGCTGGCTGATCTGGCCCGCACCCACACCCGCCGGCTGCTGTTGGCCGAGGACAACCCGGTGAACCAGGAGGTGGCTGTCGCCTTGCTCGGCAGTGCCGGCCTGACAGTGGACGTGGCCGCCGACGGACAGCAGGCCGTCGACATGGTGAAGGCTGGCGACTACGCGCTGGTGCTGATGGACGTGCAGATGCCCGTGATGGACGGGCTGGACGCCACGCGCGCCATCCGTCGACTGCCGCAGGGCTCGGAGCTGCCCATCCTGGCCATGACGGCCAACGCCTTTGACGAAGAGCGCCAGCGCTGCCTGGATGCCGGCATGGACGACCATGTGGCCAAGCCTGTCATGGCCGAACAGTTGTTCGCCACGCTGCACGACTGGCTCTCGGGCGCCCGCAAGACGGCCAAGGGCCGCAGCGCTTGAGTGCTCAAGGCCGCCCCAGCGACTCCTTGATGATGCGACCGGAGCCCGCCTGCAGCGGCCTGGCATTCATCGGGTAAAGCTTGGCGAAGATGTCCAGCTGCTGGGCCGGCAGCGTCACCGGCTGGCGCATCACCATCCACAGCACCCCCTCGGTGCAAGGCGGCTCGGTGAGCGAGCCCATGTAGGTGTAATAGCCCGGGTCCACGGGCAGCAGCCGGGTCAGGTCGATCTGGCCCTGGGCACTCAGCGCTTCACCCTTCTCCAAAGGCAGGTTGGCCCACACGCTCTGGAGGACAGGCTGAGGGCCCGTGTCGTCCCGCCCCTGCTCCAGCAGCACAGCCACCATGGCGAGGTGGCCCTGGGCGTCCCTGTGCAGCAGGTGGACCCCCATGTCGAACTGGCGGCCACCGACACGCTCCTCGCTGGGCCGGTGGAAATGGAACTGCACCAGCTCGTAGCGACGCCCCATCACCGTGAGACCGTTGCCGGGTGCAACGGTCACCTGGATGGTGTGCCCGTTGTCCAGCACCGAGAAGCCGCTGGGCCGGTAGTCGAAGGCAATGTTTTCCTGGTCGACCGGCAGGCCGCCACGGATGTCGATGGGGCTTTGCCGCGTGCCAACAGCGCACAGCTTGTTCTCGGGTGCCAGCTCGGCCCAGTGCTCGGGGCCTGTGTCGCCCGTGTAGCCCCAGCGCACGGGCGCCGCCACCTCCGCCTTGGCCGGCTTGGGCGCGCGAGACGCGGTCTTGGCGGTGGCCACGCCCTCGCTCTTGGTGGCCAGGCGCTCAGCCAGGCGCTGGCGCAGCACAGCCACCGGTTCCTTGGCCTCCTCGGCCTGCGCGGCAAGCGCGAGCAGGCAGGCGGCGAGAGTCACGCACGGTTTCATGAAGAAGATTTTCGGCCAGCCGGCGACGGGCTTGAGCACTGGACAGTTCAGACCGACACCGAACGCCTGACGCCGTACCAGGCGCTCAGCCCGATCAGCATCAGCACACCGGAGGCGACCGCCAGCGCGACGGTGGAATGCATCACCAGCGGCACCAGCACGCCAGCCACCAGGCCATTGGCCGCCGAGCCAATGCAGGCCTGCAGCGACGAGGCCATGCCACGCCGCTCGGGGGCCTGGTCCAGCACCAGCAGCGTCACCACCGGCACCATCATGGCCCAGCCGAAGGCGAACAAACCCACCATGGGCAGCGCCCAGAAGGCGCTCAGCGGCGCAAACAAATTGAGGGCAATGTTGGCCACGGACACCGCCACCATGATGCGGAAGCCCCGCATGATCTGGCGCTTCGGACTCATCTTGCCGGCCAGCCGGCCACTCACTGCTGCCCCCCCCCATGATGCGCCGATGGAGCACAGAAAGAACCAGAAGAACTGCGTCGGCGCGAAGTGCAGGTGCTCGCCCAGGAACACCGGCGTGGCCAGCACGTAGAGGAACATGCCATTGAACGGGATGCCGCTGGCCAGCACCAGCATCATGAACTTGGGGCTGCTGCACAGCCGCCAATACTCCCGCATCAGCGCACCCACATGGAAGGGCTGCACCAGGTTCGGGTGCAAGGTTTCAGGCAGCAGGCGCCAGTTGGCCACGAGCAGGGCGGTGCCCACGGCCGTGAGGAACCAGAAGATGGAATGCCAGTCGGCATGCACGAACAGGAAGCCGCCCACCATGGGCGCGATGGCCGGCGCCACCCCGAAGAACAGCGTCACCTGAGACATCACGCGCTGCGCGTCCGCCGGCGGAAACATGTCACGGATGATGGCCCGTGACACCACGATCCCGGCCCCCGCCGACATGCCCTGCACCGTGCGCCAGAACACCAGCTGGCCGATGGACCCGGCCACCGCACAACCGATGCTGGCACCCGTGAACAAGGCCAGACCGATGAGCACCACGGGCCGGCGGCCGAAGCAGTCCGACAACGCCCCGTGGAAGAGGTTCATGAAGGCGAAGCCGAGCAGGTAGGCCGACAGCGTCTGCTGCATCTGCACCGGCGTGGCGTCCAGCGCCGCCGCGATGCCGGCGAACGCCGGCAGGTAGGTGTCGATGGAGAAGGGCCCAACCATGGCCAGGCAGGCCAGCAGCACGGACAGGGCCCAGCGGGGCGCGCGCCACAGGCGGCTGGCGTCAGGATTCATCGGGAGGACGCTCGGTGAGGCGGTGAATCGGGCCAGTGTATCGACCCGCCTCTCGCCCCGTCGAAAGTCAGCCCGGCGCCAGCGGCTGGCCGGGCGTGCCGTGTCTTGAACTGCGCCACCACCTGGCTCAGGCCCGCCGCCTGCTGCTGCAGGCTCTCTGCCGCCGCAGCGCTCTGCTCCACCAGCGCTGCGTTCTGCTGGGTGCCCTGGTCGATGGACGTCACCGCCTGGTTCACCTGGGCGATGCCTGTGCTCTGCTCGGTGGCCGACGCGTTGATCTCGGCCATCAAATCCGTCATGCGCCGGATCTGGCCCACGACCTGCTCCATCGTCGTGCCAGCCTCGCCCACCAGCGTCGAGCCCGATTCCACCCGCTCCACGCTGGTCTGGATCAGCGTCTTGATCTCCCGCGCCGCCGTGGCGCTGCGCTGGGCCAGCGCCCGCACCTCGCCAGCCACCACTGCAAAACCGCGGCCCTGCTCGCCGGCGCGCGCCGCTTCCACCGCCGCATTCAGCGCCAGGATGTTGGTCTGGAAAGCGATGCCGTCGATGACCGAGATGATGTCCACCACCTTGCGGCTGGAGGTGCTGATTTCGCCCATGGTGTCCACCACCCGCTGCACCACCGCGCCACCCTGCTCGGCCACCTGCACCGCAGCCGTGGCCAGCTGGGCTGCCTGGCGCGAGCTGTCGGCCGTCTGTTGCACGGTGCTGGTCATCTGCTGCATGGAGGCCGCGGTTTGCTGCAGCGCGCTGGCCTGGTGCTCGGTGCGACCAGACAGGTCCTGGTTGCCGCTGGCGATCTCCCGCGACGCCGTGGCGATGCTGTCGGCCGACTGGCGGATGTGGCTCACCATCTCCTGCAGGCCCGTGTTCATCTGCTGGAGCGCGGCCATGAGCTGGCCGGTCTCGTCCTGGCTGTCCACCTGCACATCGCAGCTCAGGTCGCCGGCAGCCACGGCTTCGGCAACGGCGATGGCGCGCTGGAGTGGCCGGGTGATCGCACCGCTCAGGCCCCACCCCAGCCCCAGCGCCGCACCGATCGCCAGCACCGCACCGGTCACCAGCAGCAGACGGTCCTGGCTGAAACGGCTGACGGAGGCTGCCATCAATTGCTGGGTGAGCGTTCTTTCGTGTTCCAGGTACTGCTCCACGGCCTGGACCAAGGCCTCCAGCAGCGGCTGGCATTCCTTGTTGATCTTCTCAACGGCCGCCTCGCGCTGACCCGCCGAGGCAGTCTTGACGATGTCGAGCGCAACAGGACCGTATTTGGCCTCGATGCGGTCGATCTCGGACACCAGCGCCTTGTCCTGGCCATCGGCGTCGGCATCCTGCGAGACGAGCTGCTTCAGGAGGCCCAGTGCAGCCTGCGTGGCCTCGTGCTCCTTGACGGCCTGCGCCTCGAACCGCTGCAGCTGCTGCGCATCGGCGCTGAGCACCATCCCGCGCACCGCGATGGCCCGGCGCGAGGCCGCCCCGCGCAGCTGGGTGGCCACCTCCTCGTGCTGGCCCACCCCTTTCACATAAGCAACAAAGCGATCGTTGGCCTGCGACAGCGAGACCGTGGCGAAGGTCGACACCACCAGCACCACCAGCGCCAGCAGCGAGAAACCTGCCAGCAGCTTGGCGCGCAGCTTCATGTTTTTCCAGGACACAACGTACCTCCGTTCACCAAGTGCGGACAAGCCGCAATCGATTGCGAATTAAGACTGGTTCAACGTGTAAACACTGTCCCACACCCCGGTCCGGAACGGTTTCACCGGGGTTGGGCGTCCTGTGACGCAAGTCATGGGGGAGAGCACGGAAACGATTCTTAAAAAAAGAGTGAAGCAAGCCGATAGGCCGGATTCTGTGCACCGGGGTTGCCCCCGGCGTGACCGCCATTCCTCTGGGCCGGACCTCACGGCCCGGCTCGGTGCCACCTACCCGCCAGCTCTGCGAGCCGCATCGACGCTGGCCTACTTGGTGTTGCTGCGCGTAGAGATTGCCCGTTGCACCCGACCCCGTGGGCTGCGCTCACGGTCCCGCAGGGCGAACCCCGCACGTTTGGTCGACTCGTCTCTGTTGCTCTGATCCTCGGCTTTCGCCGGGCAGCCGTTAGCTGCTACGCCGCTCTGTGCAGTCCGGACCTTCCTCCAGGGCCATGTTTCCATGCTTGCCCCAGCGGCGGTCTGGCTTGCTTCACACGTGCGATTATCCCTGCACCCTGACACAGGAGCCCGCATGAAAGCCAACCACGTCCTCGACACCATCGGCAACACCCCGCACATCCGGCTGCAACGCCTGTTTCCCGGCGCCGAGGTGTGGGTGAAGTCCGAGCGCAGCAACCCGGGTGGCTCCATCAAGGACCGCATCGCCCTGGCCATGGTGGAAGACGCTGAGGCGCAAGGCCTGCTCAAGCCCGGCGGCACCATCATCGAGCCCACCTCGGGCAACACCGGCGTGGGCCTGGCCATGGTGGCGGCGGTGAAGGGCTACAAGCTCATCCTCGTGATGCCCGACAGCATGAGCGTCGAGCGCCGCCGCCTGATGCTGGCCTACGGCGCGAGCTTTGACCTCACGCCGCGCGAGAAGGGCATGAAGGGCGCCATCGCCCGCGCCCGCGAACTGGCTGAACAGCACCCGGGCTCGTGGATCCCGCAGCAGTTCGAGAACGGCGCCAACCCGGCCGTGCACGTGAGAACCACGGCGCAGGAGATCCTGCGCGACTTCCCCGAAGGCCTGGACGCGCTCATCACCGGCGTGGGCACGGGCGGCCACATCACCGGCTGCGCGCAGGTGCTGAAGGCGGCCTGGCCGCAGCTGAAGGTCTACGCCGTGGAGCCCACGGCCAGCCCGGTGATCAGCGGTGGCCAGCCCAGCCCGCACCCCATCCAGGGCATCGGCGCGGGCTTCATCCCGGCGGTGCTGGACACCGCGCTGCTGGACGGCGTGATCCAGGTGGAAGCCGAGGCCGCACGCGAGCACGCCCGCCGCTGCGCCCGCGAGGAGGGCCTGCTGGTGGGCATCTCCAGCGGCGCCACGCTGGCGGCCATCACGCAGAAGCTGCCCGAGCTGCCGGCAGGCGCACGGGTGCTGGGCTTCAACTACGACACCGGCGAGCGCTACCTGTCGGTCGAGGGCTTCCTGCCCCAGGCCTGAGCCCGGGCCAGGGCTCAGTCGCCGGCGGCGTCCTCGTCGCTGGTGCCTTCGTTGTCCTTGCGCGCCTGCTTGGCCAGCTCGGCCTTCAGCGGCTTGAGCGATTCGATCAGCGCCTCGGCCGGCCGGGTGCCCGCCACGCGCAACACCGGCGGCGGCAGGCTGGCCAGGTAGGGCGGGCCGAACACGTGCTGCTGCTCCTGGCGGCCGCCCACCTGCAGGCCCAGACCCAGCAGCAACAGCGCCGTGACGCCGCCATTCAGGATGCGCTGCGCACCGGGCCACACGAGGCGGGCGTGCCACGCCACCAGCACCGCAATGGCCACCGGCGTGGACAGCGATTCCAGCGCCATCAGGCGCGGCCAGGAAAACGCATAGGCCACGGCGGGCAGCAGCCAGTCCAGCACCTGCGTGGCCAGCGTGACGACGAGCACCCGGCGCAGGTGCTTGGCGAACGGGAACCGGTGCTGAAAGATCTGGCTGGCCAGGGACCACAGCCCGGACCAGCCCAGCAACAGGGCGAGCGGCGCCAGCAGCGGCGAGGCGTAGTCCACCCAGCGGGCGTCGGGATCCACCGCACTCCAGCGGTCCACCCACTGGAAGAACACCACGGCCAGCAGCAACAGCGGCAGCAGCGCCCAGTGCCGGGCCTGCTGGGCGATGAGGGGCTGCTCCGGGGCCAGCACGTCGGCGCTGGTGCGCAGCCGCAGCGCGCTGCCCGCGAGCTGGAAGGCCCCGCCGGCGGGCAGCGCTGTTTCGTCACCCGCCGCCAGGCGGCGGTTGCCCACGACGCCGCCGTTGCGGCTGTCCAGCAGCTTGAGCCGCACGCCCTGGGGCGTGAGCTGCAGCTCGGCATGCTCGGCGGCGAGGTGGGCGTCGTCCAGCACCACGTCGCAGGCGGGCGAGCGGCCGATGCGCACCGGCCAGGCCGTCACGCGCTGCACCAGGGCCACGCGGCCGTCACGGCCCAGCAGTTCAACGACGGCAGCGGCAGGCGCCGCGACAGGCACGGCCTCGGGCATCACTTGGCCTTGCTGCTGTTCGTCCACGCGAAGCCCTCCAGGTAATGCGCCGCGAGCTTGAGCGCGTTGTCGAAGCTGACGCCCCGGGCATCGAAGCGACCCAGGGCGCCCTGCGTGGAGGCATCCACCGTGGTCACCAGCACGCTGAGGTCGTGCAGGCCGTCGAGCTTGCGGTAGGCCCGCAGGCACACGACGGCGCGCAGTGGCAGCCCGTCCCGGTCGACGAACTGCTCCTTGCAAAAGGGCGCGGTGCGCGACTTGTCGGCGCTGCCCAGGCGCTCGTTGCGGAAGCTGCCCGAGTACTGCCGCGCGAAGCGCAGCGCGCCGAGCTTGGTGCCGTCGTAGGCCTCGTGGCTCATGTCCAGCCACCCGGTCTGCAGGCTGCCACTCACGAAGAGGGCATGGTCCATGCGGCACTGGGAGCGCTCGAAGTCCAGGCCCTTGGTGTCGGCGGCCGTGCTGTTGCCCCAGCAGCGCATGAAGGCCTGCTTGGGCACCGGCAGCCGGTAGCGCTTGTTGTTCGCACTCTCCCAGGGCTGCGCGATGAAGCGGGTGACGAGTTCGTCCTGGTAGCGCGTGAGCTGCTCGCGCAGCCGGCCCCAGGCCGCCGTGCGGATGGGATTGGCACTCAACGAGCGCTTCACCAGGCTCTCGGCAAACTCGCCCGGCACGAGGAAGCTCACCTGCTGCGCGAACAGCATGGTGGACACGTTGACGCCCACCACGCGGCCGTCTTCGTCCAGCACCGGGCCGCCGCTCATGCCGGGGTTGATGCCGCCAGCGTAGTAGATGAGCGGGTCGAAGCTGCGCTCCACCAGGCCGTTGTAGTTGCCCTCGACCACGGCAAAGGCCACGTCATGCGGGTTGCCCATCGAGTAGATGCGCTCCCCCTTGCCCAGCGGCTGGTTCTGCGGGCGGAACGCCAGCGCGCCGCGCCCCTTCAGGCCCGGGCCTTTGCCGTCGTCCACCGCGCGCAGCAGGGCCAGGTCGCGGCGGGCGTCGAAGTCCAGCAGCTCCAGCGCCCCGCCTTCGCCGTCGGTCGTGGCGTAGCGCAGGCGGTAGCTGTCGGGCTCCAGCGCGAACTGGCTGACGACGTGGTAGTTGGTGAGCACGTGGCCGTCGTCGCTCACGACGAAGCCCGAGCCCACCGAGGCCTGGCTGTCCTGCGTCTTGAGCAGGGTGCGGATCTGCAGCAGCTGGCCCTTGCTGCGCTCGTACAGGCGCCGTGCGCTGGCCGACACGGTGGGCGGCTGCTGCGGCTGAGGGGCGGCGGTGGCCGACGCGGGCGCCGACGCGACGGGCGGTGTCTGCGCGCCCGCCGCGCACACCAGGGCGGCGAGCACAGCGCCCAGCAAAGGCTTCAAACAGGACTTCATCAGCAAACAGCACCTCCCGAGGCGGGCGCCGATGCTAGCCGCTTTGGCCGGAAGACCTGGCCGTCCGCATAGAAGCCCCGTGACGCGTTGGCCGGCCACCAGCCCGGAATGCCCAGCACCGGCAGCGGCGGCAGCAGGGCGGGGGTGAGGGCGGCGGGCAGCCCGGGCGCTTCCACATCGCCCACCAGCAGCACACGGGCGCACAGCGGCTTGCGCGGGGCCAGCAACTTTTCCAGCAGGGCGTGGCCCACCACCAGGGCCCGGGCCTCGCGCCAGAGCGCGCGGTGGGTGAGGAACAGCGCCCCCCAGTCCTGCGCCCGCAGCGCCTGCTGCAGCGGCGGCGGCGCGGCCAGCAGCAGGCCGCTTTCGTCCAGCAGCGTCAGCGCATCGCGCACCGGG
>JBBIVU010000032.1:0-19100 GCA_037439585.1 Roseateles sp.
ATCGTTGCTTTACTTGCACTCAGTCGGCGCGAACTTCGTCGTCAGCGTTCCGTTACCAGCCGCGAGGCCACGCGCGGCCGTGACCTCGACATCACCGGCCTGTCCTGGCTCACGCTGGATGCCCACGGCCCACAGCAGTGGCCCTACGTGACAGGGCCGACACCGCGCCTGTACACCGATGGCCGCTTCGCCACGGCCGATGGCCGCGCCCGCTTCATCACCCGGCCCTACCAGCCCCCCGCCGAAACCGCCACCGCCCAGCACCCCTTCGCCCTCACGACCGGCCGCCTGCGCGACCAATGGCACGGCATGAGCCGCAGCGGCAGCGTGGCCCACCTGTTCGCCCACGAGGGCCAGCCGGTGGTGCGCGTGAACCCCGGCGATGCCGCGCGCCGCAAGCTGGCCGAAGGCGAGCTGGTGCACGTGCGCTCCCGGCGCGGCGAGCTCGTGCTGCCACTCAAGCTGGACGGCAACGTGCCACCGGCCGGCGCCGACATCGCCATGCACTGGGGTGACGAGTTCATCGGCGCACAGCTGGGCATCAACGCCGTGACGCAGGGCGCCTTCTGCCCCGATTCCAAGCAACCCGAACTGAAGTTCAGCGCTGTCGCCATCGAGCCCGCCACCTTGCCCTGGCGCCTGAGCGCTTGCGCCTGGGTGGCGCCCGAAGACGGCCCCCGCCTGCGCGAACAGCTGCGCGCACTGATGCCGCGCTTCGGCTACGCCCAGTGCCTGCCGGAGCCGGTGCGGGCAGACCACGGCGAGCAGGTCGGCTGGACCCTCGAAGCCGCCTGCGCCCAAGCCCCGGCGTCCGAGCTGGTGGCCGAACTCTCTGCGGCACTCGGCCTGCACCACCCCGCCGTGCTGCGCTACGCCGATGCCCAACGCGGCCGGCTGCGGCTGCTCAACCTGGCCGGCGACAACCTGCAGGCTGCCCCGCTGCAAGCCCTGCTGCGCGTGGGCCTGCATGACGAGGGAGCCTGGCTGGTGAACCTGTGGCGCGAGCGCAGCGCGGCCTCTGCCGTGGGCCGCTGGCTGCTCTCACCCGGTGCCCCGCCCACCCACACGGCACCCGCCAGCCCGCAGGTGTGCAACTGCCTGGATGTGCGCGAGGACGTCATCCGCTTCACGCTGGCCCGCTGCAGCGGCAGCCCGGCCGAGCGCCTGTCGCAGCTGCAAGCCGAAAAGCGCTGCGGCACGCAATGCGGCTCCTGCCTGCCCGCACTGCGCCGGCTGGTGGCCACCACACCCGAGGAGGTGCCCGCATGAGCCCCATCGTCTCGCTCGTCGGCGCCGGCCCCGGCGACCCGGAACTGCTGACCGTGCGTGCGCTCCAGCGCATCGAGGCGGCCGATGTCGTGCTGGCCGACGACCTCATCGACCCGCGCGTGCTGGCCTTGGTGAAAGGCCGCCTGCTGCGCGTCGGCAAGCGGGGCGGCTGGGGCAAGGCCCCTGGCCAGCAAGAGCTGGCAGCCCCCCAAGCGGACGCACAGCCGCCTTGGGAGCGGCCCGGCGGCGGCTGCGTCAGCACCGACCAGCACTTCATTCATGCGCTGATGATCCGCGAGGCCCGTGCCGGCCACCGCGTGGTGCGGCTCAAAGGCGGCGATCCCTTCGTCTTCGGCCGCGGTGGCGAAGAGGTGGACGCCTTGCGCGAAGCCGGCCTGCACGTGGAGGTGGTGAGCGGCCTCACCAGCGGCATCGCCGGCCCGGCGGCCGTGGGCATCCCCGTGACCGACCGGCGCGCGAGCCCCGGCGTCATCCTCGTCACCGGCCACCCGGGCGAAGGCCGCGCCGAACCCGACTGGGCGGCACTGGCCCGCACCGGGCTGACCCTGGTGATCTACATGGGTGTGGCCCGCGCAGCCGACCTCACGGCCCGGCTGCTGGCTGCCGGCCTGAGGCCCGACCTGCCCGCAGCCATCGTCAGCGCGGCACACACGGCGCAGCAGCGCCACGCGGTGACGACCCTGTCCGGCCTGCCCGACTGCATCGAGCGCGAGGGGCTGGGAAGCCCGGCCCTGCTGGTCGTCGGCGAGGTCGCCGCTCACGCGGCGCTTCAGACGCTGCAGCACGGCGAGCGCATCGCCGGCTGAGCCCCCGCACCCGGGCTCGGCCCTCCGGAGCCGCCGCCTAAAATCGCTCGATGCGCGTCGGCTGCCGTCTCCAAGCCCTCACCTCATGGATCGCATGCTTCGCGCTTCTGCTGGGCGTGCTCGGGCCGACGCTGTCCCATGCCTTGCGCTCTGACGCGCCGGCAGGCTGGGCCGAGATCTGCAGCACCACCGGCGCCAAGCCCGTCAAGATCGATGCCAGCGCCGCAGTTGACGCCGGCAAGTCGACCGATGAAGGCGCCGCCCTCCACGCGCTGAAACACTGCCCCTGCTGCTCCACGCACCCCCCCGTGCTCGGCCTGCCGCCCGCCGCCCCGGCGGGCTTGACGCTGGACAGCCTGGCATTTCACGTCTCTGCGCTCTTCCTGGCCGCACCACGACCGCTGCTCGCCTGGGCCAGCGCCCAGCCGCGCGCGCCACCCTTGAACGCCTGAAGTTCGACGACCGCTGGGCTGCGGGCGCGTTGCGCCGGGCCAGCCTGGTCTGCCTGCCCTTCCGAGCGTGGCGGGCCGTCACTGCCGGGCGCTGCCTGTTCAGGGACACCGTCGAAGCCCGGGTCTACCGGCCACTGCCGCCCCTCGATGCCCCAGGCGGTACAAGCCTGGGGCCATCGTCCATGAAGATTTCCAACCCCACGAAAGTTCGAGATGCACATCCAACCTTCCCTCGCAGTTGCCATTTGCAGCACCCTGTTCATGGCCTGCGCCTCCGCACAGGTGGCCGTCAAAGACGCCTGGGTGCGCGCCACCGTGCCCCAGCAAAAGGCCACAGCCGCCTTCATGCAGCTCACGGCAACGCAGGACAGCAAGCTGATCTCGGTCAGCACCCCTGCAGTGCCAGTGGTTGAAGTGCACGAGATGCGCATGGAGGCCGGCGTGATGAAGATGCGCGCCGTCCCGTCGCTGGCACTGCCGGCCGGCAAGACGGTGGCACTGACACCCGGCGGCTACCACGTCATGTTGATGGACTTGAAACAACCCATGAAGGCGGGCGAAGCCGTCCCCCTGTCCCTGGTGGTCGAGAACGCAACGGGCCAGCGGCAGACGATCGAGGTCAGGGCGGAGGTGCGTTCGATGGGTGGCGGCGGTGCGCCCAAGCCGGACGAGCACAAGCACTGACCCACATCAGGCCTTCCATGCACAGGAGGCTGTGGCCGCCCTGAACGGCCGTCAAGACCTTCTTCGCAGGCCTGCCGGCACGATGGATGGCCGCGCCAGCGGCACCGCCCACCCGGTTGCAGACCGTCGCGCGAGCCCCGGTGTCGCTCCGATGCGATCTGCGGTCAGACGGGACCGCCTTGGAGGGCACGCTGCGGGCCTGCGCTCACCCGCGAGACACCAAACGGCCGGCAAAAAGTGCGGCAGGCCACGATCCCCTCGGTTTTGTGCATTGCTTCCGCAAAAAAATCATATTTATCGATTAGTCTTTGCAAATGTTAACGTCGCGCGGCGGCTGAGGCCGTATGACGCCCCTCTCGACAAGGGGGCGCACAACGATCAGGGGGGAGCGATGAACAGAACAGCCATGAAAGTGCGGACGAAGCTGACGCTCGCATTCGGAGCCTTGACAACATTGCTGCTGGTGGTCGCAGCCCTCGCGTGGACCGCGCTTGAACACGAGAACGATGCCTTCGATCGTTTCGTGCACGGCATCACGGTGAGGGCACATGTGGCCATTGCCGTGCGGCAGGCGGTGGATGCGCGAGCGGTTGCCGCGCGCAACCTGGTGCTGGTCTCCCGACCAGAAGACCTGGCGCAGGAGCGCGTCAAGGTCGAAAAGGCCCATCAGGCGGTGGGCCGCGAACTGGCCAGACTGCAGGAGATGGGCACGTTGGGCGATGCGTCCGACGGCGCGCACGGCCTGATCGCCGAGATCGCACGCATCGAGAAACTTTATGCACCGGTGGCGATGAACATCGTGTCGCTGGCGCTGAGCAGCCAGCGCGAGGAGGCGATCCAGCAGATGAACGAGAAGTGCCGCCCGCTGCTCGCCGAGTTGGTGCAGGCGAGCGATGCGCTCTCCGACCACACACGGCAGCGTGCCGAGCAGATGTCTGTCGAAGGCGAGGCCCGCATGGGCCGCGACAAGACCCGGTTCGCCCTGGTGGTCCTGACAGCCCTGAGCGTGTCCGTGGTGTCAGGCATCCTGATCGTCAGGAGCCTGCGCCGAGACTTGGGCGCCGAGCCGGCCGACCTGGGCCACGCCGCTGCCCGGGTTGCCACGGGTGACCTGGGCTTGCTGGCAGGGGAAGACGGCGCGCCGCGCGGCAGCGTGCTGTCCTCGCTGGCCCACATGTGAGCTGAACTCGCCGGCATCGTCCGGAGTGCACGAGAGGCGTCCGAGTCGATCGTCCATGTCAGCTCCGAGATTGCGTCGGGCAATGCCGACCTCAGCCAGCGGACCGAGGAGCAGGCCAGCGCACTGCAGCAAACCGCAGCCACGATGGCGGAACTCGGGACGGCGGTCCGCAACAACCTGGCCCATGCCGATCAAGCGGACCAGCTGGCGCGCGAGGCCACGCGCATCGCGGGCGAGGCGGGTGCAGTGGTGGGGGAGGTGGTCACGACGATGCACGACATCGACGCCGGTTCCAAGCGGATCGCCGACATCATCGGCACCATCGACGGCATCGCCTTCCAGACCAACATCCTGGCCCTGAATGCCGCCGTCGAAGCCGCACGCGCCGGTGAGGAAGGGCGCGGCTTTGCAGTGGTCGCCGGCGAAGTGCGGGCGCTCGCCCAGCGCAGCGCGGCGGCAGCCAAAGAGATCAAGTCGCTGATCGAGGCGAGCGTCGCCAAGGTCCAGATGGGATCGACGCTGGCCAATCGCGCGGGCACCACGATGCGCAGCGTCGTGGATGCCATCCAGAACGTCAGCCACATCGTCGGTGAAATCAGCGTGGCGAGCCGCGAGCAGAGCATGGGTGTGGACCAGGTCGGAAACGCCGTCTCTCACATGGATCGGGTCACACAACAGAACGCGGCCCTGGTGGAGCAAAGCGCGGCCGCCGCCGACAACCTGCGCAAACAAGCAGACCGGCTCGTAGCAACCGTGAGCGTGTTCCGCTTGTCTTGACACGGTGCACCGGCGGGCCCTGCCGCCTCGGAGCAGGGGACAACGCCACCCAGCAGACTTGTCGTTTGACTCCAGGCGACTCGCAGCACCGCTCGACCGACAGCCAGCGGATCCGTCCGCGGGCGGGCGCCGCTGCGGGTGCCTGCGTCAACTCAGCTTGAAGCTGCTCACCAGCCCCGCCAACCGCACCGCCTGTTCCTTGAGCGACTGCGCGGCGGCAGCGGACTCCTCCACCAGCGCAGCGTTCTGCTGGGTCATCTGGTCCAGCTCGGTGACGGTGCCGTTGACCTGGGCGATGCCCTGGCTCTGCTCCACGGCGGCGGCGCTGATCTCGCCAATGATGTCGGTCACGCGCTGCACCGAGCCGACGATGTCGGTCATGGTCGTGCCGGCGTCGTTCACCAGGTGAGTGCCCGCCTCCACGCGTTCCACGCTGGCGCCAATGAGCGTCTTGATCTCGCGTGCAGCCTCGGCCGAGCGTTGTGCCAGCAGGCGCACCTCGCCGGCCACCACCGCGAAACCGCGGCCCTGCTCGCCGGCGCGGGCGGCTTCCACCGCCGCGTTCAGGGCCAGGATGTTGGTCTGGAAGGCGATGCCGTCGATGGTGCCAATGATGTCGCCGATCTTGCGGCTGGCGGCGTTGATCTCACCCATGGTGCTCACCACGCGCGACACCACCTCGCCGCCCCGGCCTGCCGTCTCGGCAGCGGCACCAGCGAGCTGTTTGGCCGTCATGGCGGAGTCGGCACTCTGGCTGACGGTGCCGGTGAGTTGCGTCATGGAGCTGGAGGCCTGTTGCAGGCTGGACGCCGTCTGCTCGGTGCGCTGCGACAGGTCCATGTTGCCGCTGGCCACCTCGGTGGAGGCCACCTGGATGCTCTCGGCGGACTCCCGCACCTGCCCGACGATCTCGGACAGCGACCGCTGCATGGCGGCCAGCGCCTGCATCATCTCGGCGGACTCGTCGGTGCCGCGCGCATCGGGCGCCCGGGACAGGTCACCCTCGGCCATGCGCTCGGCAAACAGCTTGGCTGCCAGGAGCGGCCCGATGATGGAACGCGAGATCCGGATGGCCAGCAGCCCCCCCACCACAATGCAGACAACGAAGGTGACGAGGAACCCGGTGAACACCCCACTCACCAGGCGGTCCACTTTCAGGAACACCTCGTCACCGCGCTTCTTCAGGTCCGCCTCGATGCCGTTGAGCATGGCCAGCGCGGGGTCGTAGGCGGCATCAGCAGCTTTCATGTCTTCGAAGGCCGCCTGGGCATCGGGGTAGGCATCGCCCGCGAGCTTGTCGGCCACGGGTTTGACGGCCTTGCGGTAGTCAGCCATCAGGGCGCGGAACTTCACCAGCGCTTCCTTGCCCTTGTCCTCGGTCGTCATGGCGCCGAAGTCGTCCATCGTCTTGTCCAGGCCGGCCTGGGCCGCGTCCCACTCCCGGCGGGCACGGGCCGTGCCCTCCTTGTTGAAGATGGAGGCCACGAGCGTGGAGGTGGCCGTCTTGCTTTGCAGCAGTTGGGTGCGTGCGGCCACGGTGACGTTGGAGATGGGAATCAGCTTCTGCGTGATGCCTTGGATGGCACCCTGTGACACGTTCAGCCCGAAGCCCCCCACCGCCACGAGCAGTGCCGTCATGGCGAGGATGATGCCGAAGGCGAACCACAGGCGGGCTTGGATCCGAAGACGTCGCAGCATTCGCTTTCTCCTTGTGGGGGCCGTCGCCAGCCGATCGATTGAAGCAGAAACCCGCAAGAACGCACAAAAACCTGCTGGTAGGCTCGCGGCATCGTTCACGGCACAGCCCACCATGAGCTTCCTGGCCATCGACATCGGCAACACACGGCTCAAGTGGGCCACCTACGCACAGGGCGCAGCCCCGGGCAGCCAGCCGCTGCAGCACGGTGCCGTCTTCCTGGAGAACATCGACCGGCTGGCCGACGAAGACTGGCAGGGCCTGCCTGCGCCGGCACGCATCCTGGGCAGCAACGTGGCCGGGGACGCGGTGCGCCGCCGCGTGGAAGAGCAGATGGAGCACTGGGACCTGGCGCCCCGCTGGGTGGTGCCCGACGCTGAGGCCTCGGGCGTGCGCAACGGGTACGACCACCCCACCCGCCTGGGCCCCGACCGCTGGGTGGCCGTGATCGGTGCGCACGCCCACGCCCGCATGCGCGGCTTCACGGGCCCGGTGCTGACCGTGATGGTGGGCACCGCCGTCACCGTGGACGCGCTCTCCAGCGATGGCCAGTTCCTTGGTGGCCTCATCCTTCCTGGCCACGGCATCATGCTGCGCGCGCTGGAGGGGGGCACCGCCGGCCTGCGCGTGCCCACGGGCGAGGTGCGCGACTTCCCCACCAACACCAGCGACGCACTCACCACGGGGGGCACCTTCGCCATCACCGGCGCCATCGAGCGGATGCACCGTCTGCTGAGCCGGCGCGAGGGCTGCGAACCACTGCTGCTGATGACCGGCGGCGCCGGCTGGAAAGTGGCTCCGGCCCTGGATGCGCCGCACGAGCTGGTCGAGGGGCTGATCTTCGACGGGCTGCTGGAGCTCAACCGCGCACGGACCTGAGCGCACAGGCGCTGCGCCCGGCTCCGCTCACTCCGGCAGGCGCGGGCCCGCGTCGCGCAACGCTGCCACCTCGGCGCGCAGTGCGCTCACCTCGATGTGAAGCTGGCGCAGGATGTCGTGCTCGATGCGCCGCTCGGTCGTCTCCACCCACATCGCTGCGATCGCGGCCGTGACCAGAGACAGCACGGCATACCCCAGCAGCACGACGAAGACCGCGAAGATCTTGGCCGCCGGCGTGCTGGGCACGATGTCGCCATAGCCCACCGTGGCCGCCGTGGTGAAGGCCAGCCACAGGCCGTCGCCCAGCGACTCCACCCGCGGCTCCAGCACCCAGAAGCCCACGCCACAGAAGCAGAGCACCGCAAACGCCAGCAACAGCAGGTAGCCCAGGCCGCCCCGGGTGATCCACGGGCGCAGCGTCCAGACCATGCGCACCAGGCTGAGCAGCGCCACCCCCAGGCGCACGGCCAGGCTGGCAGGCGAGTCCAGGCTGGCAGGCAGCAGGGCCGCCAGCGCAAAGCCGGCAATGAGCGCCAGGTCCAGCCCATTGCGGCGCAGGTACTGCTGCGGGTGGTCCAGCCGCCGCGCCACACGCCACAACGCGGCGCCGAGCACGGTCGCCGCCGTGAGGTAGATGGCGGTGGCCAGGGGCGTGGGCAGTTGCTCCAGCAACTCGATGTAGAAGGCCGGGATGGTGGCCAGCAGCGACACCAGCACCGGCCAGCGCCAGCGGCTGCGCTCCCGGGCAGCGCCCGGCGTGTTGGCCGGCGGGTGCGCCAGGCCCCAGGTGCGTGAAGGCGGATGCACGGACATGCCTCAGCCTAACCGTTCAAAAGGCACGGCGACTTGTCAAAACACAACAAAGCCCAGCGCACGGCGTGAAAGACCGGCCGCTTCAGGCTGGTCAGCCCTGGCGGTGCCGCTGCAGTTGCCATCGCCACAGGCTGTCGGGCAGCAGGCCCTCGCGCAAGACCTGGGCCGCATCGAAGGCTGCTCCGGCCGCCGCCGCCTCGCCCTGGGCCCGTGCCGCCAGCCCCAGCGCCTCCTGCATGCAGGCCTGCAGGGCCGCCGTGTGCGAGGCCGGCTCCGCGGCCGCGCGGGCCACCTCGCCCTTGAGGGCCGCTAAATCCACCGACTGCGGCGCCACCTCGGCCAAGGCCAGCCAGGCTTCGGCGTGCAACAGCGGATCGGGGTTGAGCGCCAGGGCCTGCCGCAAGGCCTGGGCGGCCTCCGCCGGGCGCTGCTGGGTCGCCAGCCACTGGCCCTGGCGCAGTTGCCACCAGGCCCAGGCCGGCGCAGCTGCGGGCAGCCTGGCCTGCAACTGCTGTTGCAGCACGGCGATCCAGCGCTGGGCCTCGGCAGGCCGGGCGCGCAGCAGCGCCAGCTGGGCGCAACGCTGGGCCTGCAGGCGCTGCACGTTGTGCGGCGCGGCCTCCCAGACGGCGACGCACAGACTGTCCAGCGGCTGAGGGGTGTCCAGCCGACCCGTCAGCAAACGGGCCTGCAGCAGGTCGCCCTGCAGACCCGCGCGCAACTGGGCATTGCCGCGGTTCTTCGGCAGGTTCATCAGAGCCAACGCCTCATCGACCAGGCGCAGCGCCTCGTCCTGCTTCTGTCCCAGCAGCAGTTGCTGCGCCAGAAAGCCCCGCGCCCGCGCGAGCTGCGACGTGCCCGGCGGGAACACGCGGCTCTGGATGGCCAGCGCACGGCGCTGCAAGGCTTCGGCCTGCGGGTAACGCCGCAGCCGGGCGGCGGCCCTCGCGGCGTCTTCCAGCAGCGCGGCGGTGTGCCAGTTGTTCTCGCCCAGATGGCGCAGGTTGAAGGCCACGCCTTCCTCGGCAGCGGCCAGCGCGTCGGCGGGGCGCCCGGCATCCAGGTAGAGCGAGCACAGCAGCGACAGCGCATCGTTGGCCAGGCTGCGGGTTTCCGGGTGGCGGCGCAGCAGCGCAGCAGCGGCTTCGGCGCGCGGCAGGGCCGCATCCAGCGCCAGCTGCCCGGACTTCCATCCCAAGTAGGCACTGAGGGCTTGCGCGCTGCCGGCCCATTCCGGCAGGGCTTCAGCCCGCCCTGCAAAGGCCCGCTCAGCCCGCTGCAGCAGGGCATAGGCACCCGCCACATCACCGCGCCTTTCCTCGCGGAGTTGGGCAAGCACCAGCAACGGCTTGGCCGCCTCAACGCGGTCCACGCCGGGCTCCCGCTCGGCCTGTGACACCTGGGTCTCCAGCAGGGCCACGGCCTGGGCGTTGTCGCCGGCAAAGTCCAGCATGGGCGCCAGGTCACGCATCAGCTGGTAGCGGGCCTGCGGCGCATCGGCCAGGCTGGTGGGCAGCGTGCGGGCCGCCTCGCGCAGCACATCCATCACACGGCGGTCGGCATGCGCGAGGTCGGACATCTCCGACTCGTCGTGCACCAGCAGGCGCCGGAAGAACTCGTACTCGGCCTTCGCCCGCGTGGCCTGCAGGCGTTCGGCGCTCGAACTGCGCAGCGCCCAACCGGTGGTTGCCAGCAGGCCGGCAATGGCAGCGGTGGCGATGCCCACCGGCAGGCGGTAGCGCCGCAGCCAGCGCCCGGCCACGTAGGCCCACCGGGCCGGGCGGGCTCGCACGGGCTCGCCGCGCAAATACCGGCCGAGATCATCCGCCAGCGCCTGGGCCGAGGCATAGCGCGCAGCCGGCTCCACGGCCGTGGCGCGCAGCAGGATGGCGTCCAGGTCGCCCCGCAGCGCACGCGCCGTGGCGGGATCGCCAGCGTCGCGCGAGGGCAGCCCCATGCGGTCGTCCAGGATGGCGGCCATCAGCGACTTGGCATCCGTGCGCCAGGCCGCCCAGGGGCTGCGCCCGGTCAGCATCACGCGACCGAGCACACCCAGGGCGTAGACGTCGCACGCCACACCCACCGGCTCGCCGCGCAGTTGCTCGGGTGCGGCGAACTCCAGCGTCAGCGGCGATGCGCCCAGCCGCGTGAGCGCGGCACCGCGCTCGTCCAGCAGCCGGGCGATGCCGAAATCCAGCAGCCGTGGGCGGCCTGCGCTGTCGATCAGCACGTTGCCAGGCTTGATGTCGCGATGCACCACGAGCTGCGCATGGGCGTGCTGCACGGCATCGGCCAGTTCCACCAGCAACGCCACCCGGGCCTTCACGCTGAGCCCGGTGCAGGCTTCGAGCAGCGGGCGGCCTTCGACGTACTCCATCGCGATCCAGGCCTGCCCCGCGTCCACACCCGCGTCATAGAGCCGGGCGATGCCCGGGTGGCTGAGCTGGGCCATCACGTCACGCTCGCGGCCAAAGCGCTGCGCGGCACCGCCGGCGCGTGTGAGCTTGAGGGCCACCTGGCGCTCGTAGTCACCCGCAGCCCGCTCGGCGAGCCAGACTTCCGCCATGCCACCTGCACCCAACGGCCGCACCAGCTGCCACGGGCCGATCCATTGGCCGGCGGCATGGGCGGAGGACACCGGGTCACCCACGTCCTCGGTGAACGCGGCCGGCTGACCCAGGAAGTCGGCCTCATCGGCCTGCGCCACCCGTGCCAGCAACCCGCGCAAGCGCACGGCCAGGCCGGGATCGTCCTGGGCCAGCGCCTGAAGCCAGCCCTCGCGTGACCGGGTGGGCAGGTCCAGGAGCTGGTCCAGCCGATCTGCAATGTCCATGCGCACCCCCTGATTTTTGTGGCGGCGATTGTGGTGGCGGGTTGGGGGCACGCAAACCGTACTTCCCAGCACACAGACCGCCAGGGAGGCGACATGAAACATGACTGGATATCCACCACTTGGTTGCTGCTGTGCGTGGCCTGCCTGCCGGCACTGGCTTCACCACGCACACCGTCCTGCAAGCCGGGCGAGCAGGCCATGCGCGTGAAGGCCTACAAGGCCCGCGGCCGCCGCACTGACACGGCAGGCAGGTGGCTCAGGGTTGCAGGATTTCCATCAGCAGTGCGCGGGCCTTGGTCCAGTCGCGCTGCACGCTGCGCACCGAGCGGCCGGAAAGTTCAGCCACCTCGCCCTCGCTGAGGCCGACGAAGTAGCGCAGTTCCACCAGCTCGCACAGGGCGGGCTGGCTGCGACCCAGGTCGGCCAGGGCCTCGTGGACGCGCAGCACCTCGGGCGCGGCGCTGGCGTCGATGTCGAGAGGCTCGCCGGCCTCGTTGTGCAAAGACTCGGCCGGACGTCCGGCGCCCCGCTTGTCGGCCAGGCGCTCGCGGGCATGGTCCACGATGACCGACCGCATGGTGCGGCCAGCGTAGGACAGCAGATAGGCCCGGTCGTCCGCGTCCATCAGGCTGGCTCCCAGCATGCGCAGCCAGGTCTCGTGCACCAGCGCGGTGGTGCCCAGCAACGTGAAGGTCTGGTGCCGCCGCAAGCGCGCACGGGCCATGCGGCGCAGCTCGGGGTAGAGCTGCGCCACCAGCCGCCCCTGGGCCGCCGCATCACCGCCGCGAGCGGCGCGCAAGTCGGCTGCCAGGGTGAACGAGGTGCTCACAGGATGAAGCGGCTCAGGTCATCGTTGGCCGCCAGGGCGCCGAGCTTGGCGTCCACCGCCGCAGCGTCCAGCGACACGGTCTGCCCGGCGTGGCGTGGCGCGTCGAAGCTGATCTCGTCCAGCAGCCGCTCCATCACCGTGGCCAGGCGTCGGGCACCGATGTTCTCGGTGCGCTCGTTCACGTCGAAGGCGATTTGCGCCAGGCGCCGGACGGCCTCCGGCTGCAGGTCCAGCTGGACCCCTTCCGTGGCCAGCAGCGCCTGGTACTGCTTGACCAGGCTGGCATGCGTGCTGGTGAGGATGGCCTCGAAATCGGCCACGGACAGCGAGTCCAGCTCCACGCGGATGGGCAGGCGCCCCTGCAATTCCGGGATCAGGTCGCTGGGTTTGCTGAGATGGAAAGCGCCGCTGGCGATGAAGAGGATGTGGTCGGTCTTGACCAGGCCGTACTTGGTGGACACGGTGGTGCCCTCCACCAGCGGCAGCAGGTCGCGCTGCACGCCCTGGCGCGACACCTCAGCACCGCCGTGTTCCTGGCGGGAGGCCACCTTGTCGATCTCGTCGATGAAGACGATGCCCATCTCCTGCGCGTTGGCCAGGGCCGTGGCGCGGATCTCCTCCTCGTTGACAAGCTTGGCCGCCTCTTCGTCCGCCAGCAGCTTCAGGGCCTCGGCGATCTTGAGCTTGCGGGTCTTCTTCTGTGGCGCACTGAACTGGCTGAACATGCCCTTGAGCTGCTCGGCCATGTCTTCCATGCCGGGCTGGTTGCCGAACGGTGTGAGCACCTCCACGCTGGGCCTGGGGGCGGCGAGATCGAGCTCGATGTCCTTGTCGTTCAACTGGCCCTCGCGCAGCCGCTTGCGAAAGCCCTGGCGTGTGGCGTTGTCGGGCTCGCTGCCGGGCAGCAGCACATCCAGGATGCGGTCTTCGGCCGCGTCTTCCGCGCGCGCCTGGCAGCGGCGCATGGCCCCCTCGCGCTCCTGCTTGACGGCCACTTCGATCAGGTCACGGATGATGGAGTCCACGTCCTTGCCCACATAGCCCACCTCGGTGAATTTGGTGGCCTCCACCTTGATGAAAGGGGCGCCGGCCAGACGGGCCAGGCGGCGGGCGATCTCGGTCTTGCCCACGCCGGTGGGGCCGATCATCAGGATGTTCTTGGGCGTGATCTCGCCACGCAGCTTTTCATCCACCTGCTGGCGGCGCCAGCGGTTGCGCATGGCAATGGCCACGGCGCGCTTGGCTGCGTTCTGTCCGACGATGTGGCGGTCGAGCTCGGAGACGATCTCTTGAGGGGTCATGCTGCTCATTCCAGAACCTCCAAGGTGTGGTTCTGGTTGGTGTAGATGCAGATCTCGCCGGCGATCTCCAGCGATTTCTTGACGATGTCGGCCGCGCCCAGTTCGGTGTTGGCCAGCAGGGCCTTGGCTGCGGCCTGCGCATAGGCGCCGCCCGACCCGATGGCCACAATGCCCTGCTCGGGCTCCAGCACGTCGCCGTTGCCAGTGATGATGAGCGAGGCCGTCTTGTCCGCCACCGCCAGCATGGCTTCCAGGCGGCGCAGCACACGGTCGGTGCGCCAGTCGCGCGTCAGCTCGACCGCAGCGCGCACCAGGTGGCCCTGGTGTTTTTCCAGCTTGGCCTCGAAGCGTTCGAACAGCGTGAAAGCGTCGGCCGTGGCGCCAGCAAAACCGGCCAGCACCTGGTCTCGGTAGAGCTTGCGCACCTTGCGCGCGCTGGCCTTGACGACGGTGTGGCCCAGCGTGACCTGGCCGTCGCCGCCAATGGCGACCTGCCAGCCCGCGGACGTCTGGCGGCGCACCGAGACGATGGTGGTGCCGTGGTAGACGGCAGAGGAGGAATCAGGGGACATAGCCGTTCCAGATGAGGTTCGGCCAGCATTGCGCAAGGCCGCGATCAGTTGATTCTGACCTTCACTTTCGCGTGTTCGTTGATGCCCATGGCACCGAAGAACAACGCAACCAGGCGGTGGGCATCGATGAAGACAACCGTGCGGTTCTCGCTGCGCCGCTGCAGCACCCAGTTCAGCAGGTCACCGGCGGCCAGGAAATCCAGCCGGATCAACTTGGTGCAGGAGATGTTGATCAGCGTTGCTTCACCCAGATCCGCCGACAGGCCGCGCAAGGTGTCGGAAATGTCGCCGCTGAGTTGCCCCATCAGTTCGACCTGCGCGGCCACACCTGCAGCATCGGTGAGGCCGGTGTCCAGGAAGGTGGACGGGGCATCGGCTTGCAGGGTGCTGCTGGCCGGACCGTGGGTGGAGGCCCCTTCTCCACCGATGCGAACGCGGCACTTGGCCCGCTCCCAGGACGGCGGCGAGACCTCGTAGGTCACGCAATAGTCGATCGCGGCTTCATCGAACTGGTCGGGCCGATTGGCCAGCCGCAGCACTTCCAGACGCAGCATCCACAGGGCCGGGTCGGTGTCACGCTCGCCCACCGGGGCCAGTTCCTTCAGCTGGTTGAGCAAGCGCTCGCCCCCCAGCCAGCGCTGGTCGACCTGCTGCTCTGCCCAGTGGCGCAGCAGCTGACGCAGCTGGATGGCCGCATCGATCTCGACCTCGTCCAAGCTGCCCCAGTCGAAGACCCAGGGCATGGGCAGGGTCTCGCTGCGTTTTTGCAGCAGGGCCACGTCCTCGGTCTTCAGCACGGCGGGTGCCGTCCAGTTCACCTGGCCGGCCTTGGCCATGGGCGAGCGGCTGGACTGGCGCGCAGACTCCGCGACCAATTTAGGCATGGAGAACCACTGAGGCGCGGACAGGCCGAACTGCTGCGCGTACTCGACAGCCAAGGCCTCAAACTTGCCCTGGGAGCCCGTGGCACGGTAGTGATCGAACAACACCAGCCAGGTTTCGCCGTGCAGGTTGCGGCTGCCCCCAGGCCGCACCAGGTCGGTCAATGCGCGCTCGCTGGTGTCGTAATCGGCGTTGGCGAAGGAGATGACCGCCTCGTCGAGCTCCGGGTCATGCACGAGCTCCTGCACTTCGACCACAGGCGTGGACTCGGCCAGCGTGAATGACAGCGGCATGTCCAGCGGCGGCAGGTCAGGCAGCCGGCTCGGCGGGGAATCCGACAGCGGCGGGATGGCCGCTCCCATGGTCACGGCGGCAGGCGGCGTGGGGGCCTGCAGGCGCTGGACTTCACGCGGAGTGGAGAATTCGCTGACCCGGCCGCCCGATGCATCACCGCCAGGCGTCGATGGCATGGTGGGCGCAAACGCAGCCGGGCGCGTGGGGGTGTCGAAAAAGCCCAGCTGGGGTTGCTTGGGCACAGCCTGCGTCGTCGCAAAGCTCTCGCCCACCATCTGCTGCTCGATCTCGTCGATCTTGGCCTTCACGCCAAGATCGATCTTGGAGTTGTGCTCGCTGGACCGTTCGTCGTCGCCCATGCGGGACGGTGAGGACGCCAGCGCTGCGAGTTGTTCGGGTGTCAACCCCTCGCGCCGGATGCGGCGCAGCATGTCGAGCTCGCGCTTGCGCACGAAGTCGTTGCGGCGCTTGCGCTCCACCATGGCCCGCAACTCCGCCTTGGCGAGGTCACCTTCGGGGTCGTCCTGGCGCGAGTTGATTTCCGACCAGTCCGTCGTGGGGTTGGCCACGAAGCGCGCAACCTTGCGGAAAAAGCTGTCGCCTTCCTTCGGGTCTACGGGCTTGGAATCGGACATGGCCAGAGCTTAATCCCCGAACATCTTCTGCTTGAGCTCGCGGCGCTGCTGCGCTTCGAGGGACAGCGTGGCGGTCGGGCGGGCGATGAGGCGACCGAGACCGATGGGCTCACCCGTCTCGTCGCAGTAGCCGTAGTCGCCGCTGTCCAGGCGGGCGATGGACTGCACGATCTTCTTCAGCAGCTTGCGCTCGCGGTCGCGGGTGCGCAGTTCCAACGCATGCTCTTCCTCGATGGTGGCGCGATCGGCAGGGTCGGGAACGATGGTGGTGTCTTCGCGCAGGTGCTCGGTCGTTTCGCCCGCGTTGGACAGCACGCCGTTCTTGAGTTCCGTCAGCTTGGCACGGAAGAACTCCACCTGCTTGGCGTTCATGTACTCCGAGTCGGGCATGGCCAGCACTTCGGCATCGGTCAGTTCAGCGCCGGACTTGGTCTTCCAGGCATTGGCCAGCTTGGGGTCGGCCTTGGCGGGGGTACGGGGCATATCAGCTTCGACGTGAGAGGCGCCGCGCGCGGGCGGCTTGGGCGGGGCAAAGCGATCGGCAAAGCGATTGCTGGGTGCCGGGACTTCGAGCGTCGCAACATCTGCGCCGGCATCGGACTTGGCGCCAGCCTTGGCGCTCTTGGCGGGCGCAGCGGCGGTTTTGGGGGCCGGGGTCTTGCTCACAGTCATCTCCTCGCTCAGGGCTTGCATCGGCGCGGTGTCAGAGCTTGATCCCACTGCTTTTCAGCCGGCAGCCCATTTTTGAGCGCGGCGGATTGTAGCCATGCGGATCTGTCGGCCTGCTGACCCTCGGCAACGGGGTTGCCGAGGGTCAAAAACATCACGCCAGGCAGCCCTCCAAGCCTTGCATGAGCACGTCTTTGGGCAGGTCGATGCCGATGAACACCATCTTGCTCTGCTTTTTCTCACCCGGCATCCATTTCGGGCCGAGATCGGAACCCATCATCTGGTGCACCCCCTGGAAGATGACCTTCTTGTCGGTGCCCTTCATGTTCAGCACGCCCTTGTAGCGCAGCATCTTGGGGCCGTAGACCTGCACGATGGCGCCCAGGAAGTCTTCCAGCTTGGCGGGATTGAACGGCTTGTCCGACCGGAAGACGAAGCTCTTCACATCGTCGTCGTGATGGTGGTGGTGCGGGTGGTCGCAGTGCTCGCCATGCTCATGCTCATGGTCGTGGTGATGGTGGTGGTGCCCGTGGTCGTCGGCCTTCAGGAAATCGGGGTCGATCTCCAGCTTGGCGTTCAGGTTGAAGCCTCGCAGGTCGAAGACCTTGGCGAGCGCCACTTCACCGAAATGGGCGGTCGTGATGGGTGCACGCGGATTCATGTGCTTGATGCGGTGGGTCAGCGCCTCCACGGCGGCGGGCTCGACGAGATCGCTCTTGCTGATGAAGATCTGGTCGGCAAAGCCCACCTGCATGCGGGCTTCCTGACGGGTGTTGAGCTGCTCGTCGGCATGCTTGGCATCCACCAGCGTCAGCACCGAGTCCAGCAGGTAGGCCTCGGCGATTTCGTCATCCATGAAGAAGGTCTGCGCCACCGGGCCCGGATCAGCCAGGCCCGTGGTCTCGATGACGACACGCTCGAAGTCCAGTTCGCCCTTGCGGCGTTTGGCGGCCAGATCGCTGAGCGTCGTGCGCAAGTCTTCCCGGATGGTGCAGCAGACGCAACCGTTGCTCATCTGGATGATCTGCTCGTTGGTGTCCGACACGAGGATCTCGGTGTCGATGTTCTCTTCGCCGAACTCGTTCTCGATGACTGCAATCTTCTGCCCGTGGGCTTCGGTGAGCACGCGTTTGAGCAGCGTGGTTTTGCCAGAGCCGAGGAAGCCGGTGAGGATGGTGGCGGGGATGAGGCCTTGGGGCTTGGACATGTGGGCACCGTTTTTCGTCGAAGGCGGCAGATGTGGGGGCGAAGCGCCCCAGGACAAGGTCTTGTCAAACCAATCGGCTATTCTGTCCTCTCCGCAATACCCTGACAGTTCCCATTGAGCGAACCGCATTCAGGCCGGCCCCCAGTTCGCGGGGCCGCCAAACACCCGCCCGAGGCCCGAGGCCTGCTGGAGCGCATGCTGGAGTTTCTGCACCCCGGCCCCGACTCCAAGACGGAACTGATCGAAACCCTGGCCGACGCCGAGCAGCGTGAGTTGATCGAGCCCGAGTCGCGCCAGATGCTGGAAGGCGTGCTGCGCATGGCCGAACTGTCGGCGGGCGACGCGATGGTGGCCGCGCCGCGCATGGACCTGCTGGACATCGACGCACCCTACGACGAATTGCTGGGCATCGTCATCGACAGCGGCCATTCGCGCTTCCCCGTGTAAGACGGCAGCCGCGACAACATCATCGGCATCCTGCTCGCCAAGGACCTGCTGAAGATGCAGCGCGCGCCCGAGCTCAACATCCGCGCGCTGCTGCGCCCCACGGTTTTCGTGCCCGAGAGCAAGGGCCTGAACGAGTTGCTGCGCGACTTCCGCTCCAACCGCAACCATCTCGCCATCGTCATCGACGAATTCGGCAACACGGCCGGCCTCATCACCATCGAAGACGTGCTGGAAGAGATCGTCGGCGAGATCGAAGACGAGTTCGATGACAAGGACGGCGAATCCGGCATCTACACCCTGGCCGATGGCAGCCAGCGCGTGGCGGGTGATGCGCACATCGCGGCCGTCAACAGCAGCTTCGGACTGGCTTTGCCCGAGGACGATTTCGACACCATCGGCGGCTTCCTCGTGGGCCTTCTCGGCAAGGCCCCCACGGCCGGCGACGAGGCCTCCTACGAGAGCCTTCGCCTGGTCGTCCAGGAAGTCGAGCAGCGCCGCATCACCCGCCTGCGCATCTGGCGGCGGGACACCCAGCCCCTGGTCGACTTGGAAGGGGCTTTGGCAGAACACAAGAACTGCTTATAACCGAGAACCCATCCAGGAAGGTAGTCATGGCAACCAAATACGTCTTCGTTACCGGCGGTGTCGTCTCTTCGATCGGCAAGGGCATCGTCGCCGCTTCGCTTGGTCGCTTGCTGGCCATCCGCGGCATCAGCGTCAGCATCCAGAAGCTCGACCCCTACATCAACGTCGACCCCGGCACGATGAACCCGCTGCAGCACGGCGAGGTCTTCGTCACCGAAGACGGCGCCGAGACCGACCTGGACCTCGGCCACTACGAGCGCTTCATCTCG
>JBBIVU010000033.1:0-18524 GCA_037439585.1 Roseateles sp.
GACCTTCGGCGGCCGCTATGGAGCGGGAAGACTACCTGCGGCGCGGCGTGAGCCCCACGCTGGCGCAGCTGGCCGCCAGCGGTGTGTCGGCGGTGATGCATCCGTCGTTCCCGGCCAAGACTTTTCCCAACCACTGGACGCTGGTGACAGGCCTGCGACCGGATCGCCACGGCATTGTGGGCAACCGGATGGAGTCGCCCGAACGCAAGGCGCCCTTCACCATGGCCACCGACGATCCGTGGTGGTGGAGCGACGCCACGCCGATCTGGGTGGATGCCGAGAAGGCCGGTCTGCGCACGGCCACCATGTTCTGGCCGGGTGCCAACGTGTCCATCGGCGAGGTTCGGGGGAGCGGTGGCCAGAAGCAGGCACCAGGCACGCGCCCCTCGGACTGGTTGCAGTACCACCAGGCCATCACCAACGTGCAGCGCGTCAACACCGTGTTGGACTGGCTGCGCCGCCCAGCCGGCATCCGGCCCACCTTCGTGACGGTGTATTTCGACGAGGTGGACACGGCCGGCCACGAGCACGGCCCGGACAGCGCACAGCTCAACCAGGCGGTGGCTCGCGTCGATGACGCCATCCGTGCGTTGTCGGCCGGGTTGAAGGCGCTGGGCCAGCCGGCCAATCTCGTCATCGTGGCGGACCACGGCATGGCCGCCACGAGCAGCGAACGCACGATCGCGCTGGACCAGTTGCTCGACCCCAAGCTCTATCGCCTCGTCGAGACCGGCACCTTTGCCAGCCTCGTGCCGCTGCCGGGCATGGAGGCGCAGGTCGAGAAGGCCTTGCTCGTGCCGCACGACCACATGCAGTGCTGGCGCAAGGCCGACATCCCCGCCCGCTTCCACTATGGCTCTAACCCGCGCATCCCGCCATTGCTGTGCCTGGCCGAGTCCGGGTGGCTGGTGCAGGCCAGCGCACCGCCCAAGCCCTTCACGGGTGGCAACCATGGCTACGACAACATGACGCCCGAGATGAACTCGCTGTTCATCGTGAACGGCCCGGCCTTTGCCACGGGGCGCGTGCTGCCGGACTTCGACAACATCGAGGTGTACCCGCTGCTGCGGCAGCTGATGGGGCTGCCCGCAGCGCCGGGCGTGGATGGCAACGGCGCGGTGCTCCGCGGCGCGTTCAGCGCGGGGCGCGCAACGCGCTGAATCAAGCGTCGTTGAAGAGCGCCTCGGCGGCGTAGAGCCCAGGCTCGACCTGCATGCCGAACAGGCTGCCGGACAACGGGCGGGCCATCAGGTCGGCACTGCCCAGGCCTTCGCGAGCGGTGGTGACGAGCAGTTGGGTGCCACCTGGGCCACCGAAAGCCGGGCAGGTGGTGTGGCTGACGGGCACGGTGTAGCGGCCCAGTGGTCGGCCGTCGGGCGCGTAGCGTGCGACAGTACCGGCACCCCATTCGGCATTCCACAGGTGGCCTTGCGCATCGACGCAGGAGCCATCCGGGTAGCCCTGATCGGCCTCCTTCTTCACGAACACGCGCGGCTCGCTGACGCGGGCGCTGGCCGAGTCGTAGTCGCAGACCATGATGCGCCGCGTCGGCGTGTCGCAGTAGTACAGGCGCCGGCCATCAGGGCTGAAGCAGATGCTGTTGGCAATCGCCACGCCATCCAGCGGCAGGCGGTGCAGGCCGCGGTCCAGGGTGTACTGGTAGAAGCCGCCGATGGGCCGACGCGGCTCGGCCTCGTCCAGCGTGCCGAAAACGAAGGCGCCGTTGCGGTCGCAGCGACCGTCGTTGGCGCGGGTGGTGGGCAGGTGGATTTCCAGCGGTGCCAACGTCTCGACGTCGGCCTCCACGGTGCCGCTGGCCTGCAGGTCGGGCACCACCAGCCGTGCCACGCGTTTGGCCATGGCCAGGATGAGCGCGCCGGAGCGGGCGTGCACGAAGCTGCCCACGCGCTCGGGCAGGCGCACCCGCAGGCTGGCGCCGCCGCCGGGCGTCCAGGCGTGAATGCAGCAACCCTCGATGTCGGTCCACCACCAGCGGCCGCTGGGGGCGTGCCACTGCAGGCCCTCGCCGAGGAAGTTGGCCTGGGCGAAGGCGAGGGAGAAGGCGTGTTCAGGCTGGCTCATCGGCAGAACGGTCGGGTCGGGCGTCGAGTTGGGCGCGGGCTTGCTTGCGGGCGATGGCCGCGGCGTGGCGGCTGCGCTCCTCGGGGGTGAAGGGCCGCAGCGGCGGCACGGGCACGGGCTTGTTGTCATCGCCCACCGCCACCATCGTGAAGTAGCAGCTGTTCACGTGGCGCTTCTGCTGCGTGCGGATGTTCTCGGCCACCACCTTGATGCCCACCTCCATCGACGAGGTGCCGGTGTGGTTGATGCTGGCGAGGAAGGTGACCAGCTCGCCCACGTGGATGGGCTGGCGGAACATCACCTGGTCGACGCTGAGCGTGACCACGTAGCGGCCGGCATAGCGGCTGGCGCAGGCGTAGGCCACCTGGTCGAGGAACTTGAGGATGTTGCCGCCGTGGACGTTGCCGGAGAAGTTGGCGGTGTCCGGCGTCATCAGCACGGTCATCGTCAGTTGGTGGGCGGGCAGGTCCATGGCAGTGCTTCGTCGGTCAGGAGAAGCGGTGGATTGTGGTGCTGCGCCACACCTCGCCGGGCCTCAGCACGGTGCTGGGCCAGTCGCTGGCGGCTTCGTGATGCGGGGAGTCGGGGTTGTGCTGGGTCTCCAGGCACAGGCCGTCGCCCTGGCGGTAGATGCGCCCGCCCGGGCCGGCGAGGCTGCCGTCCAGAAAGTTGCCAGAGTAGAACTGCAGGGCCGGCTCGGTGGTGAGGATGTCCATGCGGCGGCCGGAGGCCGGGTCCTGCAGCGTGGCAGCAGGGCGCAGGCCCTGGGCGTCAGGCGGGCCGTCGAGCAGCCAGTTGTGGTCGTAGCCCTGGGCGCGCAGCAGCTGGTCGTGGGCCTGGCGGATGCGGGCTTCGATCACCGTAGGCGCGCGGAAGTCGAACGGCGTGCCGCTCACCGGCGCGTGGCGCTGCGGGATGAGGTGCGCGTCCACCTCGGTGTAGCGCGCGGCCCGGATGGTCAGCGCGTGGCCCAACACGCTGCCTTCACCGGCCAGGTTGAAGAAGTCGTGGTGCGTGAGGTTGATGACGGTGGCGCGGTCGGTGGTGGCCTCGTAGTCGAGGCGCCAGCTGTTGTCCGTCGCGCTGAGCGCGTAGCGCACGCTGACGGTCAGTTCGCCGGGGAAGCCCTGGTCGCCGTGCGGGCTGGTGAGGGTGAAGCGCAGCGCCTCGGCTTCGCCCGGGAGGGGCTGTGCAGACTCGGCTTGCCACAGGCGGTGGCCGAAGCCCTCGGTGCCGCCGTGCAGGCAGTTGGGGCCGTCGTTGCGGGCCAGCGTGTGGGTTTGGCCGTCCAGCTCGAAGCTCGCGCCGGCGATGCGGTTGCCGTAGCGGCCCACGATGATGCCGAACGACGGGTTGCGGTGCGCGTAGTCGTCCAGGTTGTCGAAGCCCAGCACAACGTTGGCGGTCTGGCCTTGCGCATCCGGCACCCACAGGCCGGTGACGATGCCGCCCAGCGTGATGGCGGTCAGCGTCAGGCCCCGGCCGTTGCTCAGCGTGTACTCATGCACCAGCCGGCCGTCGGGCAGGCGGCCGTAGTCGAGGCAGTCCACGGTCAGATCCAGCCGCCGTCGACGACGAAGTCCTGGCCGGTGCACATGGCCGAGTCGTCGGCTGCCAGAAACAGCGCCATGCGGGCGATGTGCTCGGGCATCAGCGGCGCGTTGATGCACTGGCCCTTGGCGATTTCCTTCTTCGTCTCTTCGGTGACCCAGAGCTTGAGCTGCTTCTCGGTCATCACCCAGCCCGGCACCAGCGTGTTGACGCGAATGCCGTGCCCGCCGAAGTCGCGCGCCAAGCCGCGCGTGAGCCCCTGCACGGCGGCCTTGCTGCTGGTGTACGCCGGCATGCCGCCTTGTTTGAGGTACCAGCTCACCGAGCCGAAGTTGATGATGCTGCCGCCGCCGCGAAGATGATTAGCACCGCGCACGGCCTGCGCCGCGAAGAACTGGTGCTTGATGTTGACGGCCACGCTGGCGTCCCAGAACTCGGGCGTGGTGTCTTCCACCGCGTGGCGTTTGTCGTTGGCGGCGTTGTTCAACAGCGCACTGAACGGGCCCAGCGTGGCGCGCAAGGCGGCGATGGCGGCACGCAGCGCTTCGACGTTGGACAGGTCGGCCGCCACGAACTGCGGCGCATGGCGCGAGGTGGTGGCCAGGCGCGCTGCCAGGGCGATGCCTTCCTCGGCGGCCAGGTCGATGAACCCCACCTTGGCGCCCTGTTCGGCGAAGGCGGCTACCAGCGTTTCGCCGATGCCGGTGGCACCGCCGGTGATCAGGACGGCGCGGTCCTCCAGGCTGGGAAATCGGGCGTAGGACGTCATCAACAGGTCTCCGTGCGGGCGTGGCTCGGCGACATGGGCCAGGCATGGACGTCATTATTAGTCATACTTTTTTAAATGCAAACCGGCAGAATTTCGGGTTAACCCCGATGATGGGCGATAAATAGTCATACTTTAATGAAGGCCTGCCGGCGGCCACAGCCGGCCAAGCGCCGCCCGCCGGCGCTGCATCACAACCCATCGAGACAAAGGCCTGCCCCATGAGCGCCTCCACCACCCGACCGTACCGCGGCGTCTTCCCGGTCGTGCCCACCATCTTCCATGCCGATGGCACGCTGGACATTCCCGGCCAGCTGCGCTGCGTGGACTTCATGATCGACGCGGGCTCCACGGGCCTGTGCATCCTGGCCAACTTCTCCGAGCAGTTCGTGCTGTCGGACGCCGAGCGGGAGACGCTGACCCGCGCCATCCTCGGCCACGTGGCCGGCCGCGTGCCCGTCATCGTCACGACGACGCACTACTCGACGCAGATCTGCATCGAGCGCAGCCAGCTGGCGCAACAGCTCGGCGCGGCGATGGTGATGGTGATGCCGCCGTACCACGGCGCCACGTTCCGCGTGTCGGAAGGCCAGATCGAGGCCTTCTACCAGCGCCTGTCCGACGCAATCTCGATTCCGATCATGATCCAGGACGCGCCGGTGGCCGGCACGCCGCTGTCGGTGCCCTTCCTGGCGCGCATGGCGCAGAACATCGCCAACGTGAAGTACTTCAAGCTGGAGATGCCACAGGCCGCCAGCAAGATGCGCGAGCTGATCCGCGTCGGCGGCGCCGCCATCGAAGGCCCCTGGGACGGCGAGGAAGCCATCACGCTGCTGGCCGACCTGGACGCCGGCGCCACCGGCGCGATGACCGGCGGCGGCTTCCCCGACGGCATCCGCAAGATCTTCGACGCCTTCCACGCCGGCGACCGCGAGACCGCCGTGACCGAGTACGGCCGCTGGCTGCCGCTGATCAACTACGAGAACCGCCAGGGCGGCATCCTGACCGCCAAGGCGCTGATGAAGGAAGGCGGCGTCATCGAGAGCGATGCGCCACGCCACCCCTTCCCCGAGATGTCGCCCGAGACGCGCGTCGGTCTGCTCGATGCAGCCAAGCGCCTCGATCCCCTCGTGCTCCGCTGGGGCAAGTGATGCGCTGGCTCGCCGCGCTGCTGGCGCTGTGCCTGAGCGCGTCGGCGTTCGCGCTGGAGCCCCAGGGCGACACCGGCGCGCACGACCCCACACTGCTGATCCAGGGTGACCGCTGGTTCGTGTTCACCACGGGCCCCGGCCTGCAGCGGCTGGAATCCACCGACGCGGGCGTCACCTGGCGCCGGCTGGCCTCGGTGTTCACCCAGCCCCCTGCCTGGTGGGCTGACGCCGTGCCCGAGCACCGGGGCCTGGACGTGTGGGCCCCCAAGCTCTTCGAGCACCGCGGCCGTGTCTGGGCGCTGTACTCCATCTCCACCTTCGGCAAGAACCGCTCGGCCATCGGCCTGGCCAGCAGTGACCGGCCCGACGGCGACTGGCGTGACGAGGGCCTGGTGGTGCAGAGCGTGGCAAGCGACCGCTTCAACGCCATCGACCCCGACCTGTTCGTGGAGCGCGACGGGCGCCTCTGGCTGAGCTACGGCTCCTTCTGGGACGGCCTGCGCCTGACCGAGCTCAGCGCCGACACGCTGCGCCCCGTGGGCGAGACGCGCTTCATCGCCCGGCGCCAAGCGGGTCTGGAAGCGCCAACGATCGTGCGCCGCGGCGAGTGGGTGTACCTGTTCGCGTCCTACGACCTGTGCTGTCGCGGCGCGCAAAGCACCTACAACGTCCACGTGGGCCGCGCCCGCAGCGTGGCCGGCCCCTTCCGGGACCGTGACGGGCGCGACCTGATGGATGGGGGCGGCACGCCCGTGCTGGTGGGCGGCGCTCGCTGGAGGGGGCCTGGTCACCAAGACGTGGTGGGCGACTGGCTGGTGCATCACGCCTACGACAGCGTGCACGGGGGCAAGCCGCACCTGCGTATCAAGCGCCTGCGCTGGTCCGACGACGGCTGGCCCGTCGTGCCCCAAGAAGATTGAACCGGAGACCCCCACCGTGGCTGGCCTGAAGTTGGAGCACATCTGCAAGCGCTACGGCGCGGTGCAGGTCATCGAGAACCTGTCGCTGGACGTGGCGGCGGGCGAATTCGTCGTCTTCCTCGGCCCCTCGGGCTGCGGCAAGACCAGCCTGCTGCGCATGATCGCGGGGCTGGAAGAGGTGACTGGCGGGCGCATCCTGATCGGCGACCGCGACGTGACCGTCGCCCCGCCCGGCCAGCGCAACCTGGCCATGGTGTTCCAGCACTACGCGCTGTACCCGCACATGACCGTGCGCGACAACCTCGCGTTCGGGCTGAAGAACATCGGCATCCCGGCCGACGAGATCGCCCAGCGGATCACCGAGTCCGCCCGCATGCTGGAGCTGGACACGCTGCTGGACCGCAAGCCGGGGCAGCTGTCCGGCGGCCAGCGGCAACGGGTGGCCATCGGGCGGGCGGTGGTGAAGGAGCCGGGCATCTTTTTGTTCGACGAGCCGCTGTCCAACCTCGACGCGGCTTTGCGCGGGCGAACGCGGCTGGAGCTGGCGCAGTTGCACCAGCGCCTGGGCGCGACGATGGTGTTCGTCACGCACGACCAGATCGAGGCGATGACGCTGGCCACGCGCATCGTCGTCATGAAGGGCGGCGCCATCGAGCAGGTGGCCACGCCGGCCGAGCTGTACCGCCGGCCGGCGACGAAGTTCGTGGCGAGCTTCATCGGCATGCCGGGCATGGGTTTTGTGCCGGTGGCGCGGGCGGCGGATGACCGGGGTCGTGCGGTCGTGACGGTGCCGGGGGGGGCTGCGGTGGCGACGCGTGTCGCTGCCGATGGCCTGCCGGCGCAAGGGCTGGTGCTGGGGGTGCGGCCGGAGAACCTGAAGGTGGCCGAGCAGGGGACGCTGCGGGGGCGGGTGCAGTTGGTGGAGTTCCTTGGCGAGCGGACGCTGGCGCACTTGAAGCTGGAGGGTGATACGCCGTTGATCGTGACGGTGCCGGCCGGGGTGGCTTCGCCTCGGTTGGGGTCGCATGTGGCCGTCAGCGTGGATGTGGCCGAGGCGCATTTGTTCGATGCGGATGGGCGTGCGCATCATGCGCAGGAGGCTCTTCAATGAGCAGCTTGCCGCCAAGGCCCAGCCGGGATTTGCCTTCGGCGAAACCTTCGGTTTTCGTCCCGGCGGCCGACTCACTTTCTTGCGCGCGCAAGAAAGTAAGCAAAGAAAGCGCCCCTGCTCCGTCGCCCCTTCGCTGCGCGAAGGGGTCCCCTGCGATGCTCAAAGCCCAGGGCCGCGCCGAACTCGCGTCGTTACGCTCTGCTCAAACAGGCGGCGCGAAGTCAGTCCTTGATGCGCGCTGCGCGCGCGCCCTGGGCGCCTGCGCTTCTCGGCTCCTCCAAAGGGGAACCCCGGAACAGCCGCAACAGCCAACAGCCAAACCCGAAAGCAGGCTGTCGCCGGCTGTTCGGTATGGCCCCTTTAGCACTGCCGAGGAACGGAAAGTCTTGAGGCCGCGTGCGCAGCACGCTTCAAGAACTGATTCCGCGCAGCTGTCTGACCGCAGCGTAGCGAAGGGAGTTCTGCGCGGGGCCTCAAGACTTGAGTACCGCAGGGAACCCGAAGCGAAGCGCAGGGCAGTGCGGTCGGGGCGAGCTCTTTGCTTACTTTCTGGCGGCCCAGAAAGTAAGTCGCCCGCCGGGGCGAAATCCCGGCACCACTCTCGGCGCCAACCCGAAGGAGCACAACCATGAGCGCCGCCCCCACCGTCGGCCTCCGCGCCTCCCGCCCCGCCTACGCCCTGTTCGTCCTGCCCTTCGTGGCCACGTACGCGCTGATGCTCCTCTGGCCGCTCGCCAAAGGCGTCTGGATCAGCTTCCACGACCACGACCTGCTGTCCGACGACAGCTTCTGGGTGGGCCTGGCCAACTACAAGGAACTCTTCAACGACGAGGTGTTCCAGCAGGTCGTCTGGAACACCCTCTGCTTCGTCGCCATCAGCACGCCCATCTTCGTCATCCTGTCCCTGACGCTGGCGCTGGCGCTGAACCGCCCCGGCAAGCTGGCCACCTTCCTGCGCGCCACCTTCTTCTGCGCGTCGGTGTTCTCCGTCACGCTGATCACGCTGGTGTGGAAGCTGGCACTGATGCCCGAACGCGGCCTCATCGCGCAGATGTTCACCGCTTTAGGCATCCCCGAGCTGCCGCTGCTGACCAGCGACAACCTCGCGCTGCTGACCATCGCCCTCGTCACCGTGTGGTGGATCATCGGCCTGCCGATGATCATGTTCCTGTCGGCGCTGCAGCAGATCCCGGGCGACATCTACGAGGCCGCAGCCCTCGACAACACGCCGCGCTGGCGCGTGCTGACGCACATCACGCTGCCCAGCCTCAAGCGCGCCGTCATCCTCGTCACGCTGATCGAGGTGATCCGCCAGTTCCAGGTCTTCCCGCAGATCATGCTGATGACCAACGGCGGGCCCAACAACACCACGCGGTCCATCGTGCAGTTCACCTACGAGCAGGCCTTCATGCAGCTCTCGCTGGGATATGCGACGGCGGCCTCGCAGATCCTGCTGGCCATCATGCTGGTGGGCGTCTCCGCGCAGCTCTGGCTTGAGCGCGACAAGGGAGGCAAGCGATGAACCCGCTGCTCAGACGCGGTTGGTTCGACCGCATCGTCATGGCCAGCCTCACGCTGCTGGCCCTGGCCTGGATGGCTCCGCTGCTGTGGGTGCTGGCGCTGTCCTTCAAGCCCAACGACTTCCTGCTGCGCCACACCGACGTGTTCCTGGCGCCGCCCTACACGCTGGCCAACTACCTGGACATCCTGCAGACCTCGCAGGTGTTCCGCTGGCTGGGCAACAGCGCGCTGGTGGCGCTGCTGCAGACTGTGGGCGTGCTGGTGCTGTCGTCGCTGGCCGGCTACGGCTTCGCGCGCTGCGAGTTCCCGGGCCGCCGCTGGCTGTTCGCGCTCGTGATGTTCGGCCTGGCCGTGCCGGCGCAGTCGGTGTTCATCCCGCTGCACCGGCTGTTCTCGGAGTGGAACCTGCAGAACACGATTGCCGGCCTCGCGCTGCCGGGCCTGGCCGCGCCGTTCGGCGTCTACCTGATGACGCAGTACTTCAAGGCCATCCCCGCCGAGCTGGAGGAGGCCGCGATGCTGGACAACGCGTCAAGGGTCAAGACCTTCCTCGTCATCATCCTGCCGCTGACGCTGCCGGCCCAGGCGACGCTCGGCATCTTCACCTTCCTGGCCTGCTGGAACGACTACCTGTGGCCGCTCGTCATCGCGACGCAGCCGGACATGTACACACTGACCCGCGGCCTCGCGTCCACGCAGACCAACTTCGCGCAGTCGGAGGGTCTGGGCTTCCTGATGGCCCAGGCCGTGTTCGCCGGCGTGCCCGCGCTGATGCTGTACCTCTTCTTCCAACGCCATCTGGTGACGGCAGTCGCCGGGACGGGCAAGTCATGAAGCGTCTGTTGATTTGCCTTTCCGCCGCGCTGCTCGCGGCCTGCGGCGCCCGCACGCCCGAAGCCGGCAAGACCGAGATCACGCTGATGCGCTTCTTCGGCAGCTGCGAGTCGCAGTTCGGCCAGGTGAACAAGGCGTCCGAGGGCGTCGGCGAATGCGGCATCGTCACCGCGCTGGTCAACGAGTTCAACGCCACGCACCCCGACATCGTCGTGCGCACGCAGATCGGCGAGTGGGGCCCGTACTACGACCAGCTCACCGCCCGCCTCGTGTCCAAGGACATCCCGACAGTCGCCGTCATGCACGAATCGGCCCTGGGCGACTACGTGCGCCGCAAGCTCGTGCTGCCGCTGGACGCCGACTTCGCACGCGTCGGCATCGCCGTGGACGACTTCACCGAGCACGCACGCAAGGGCACCACGTTCAACGGCCAGACCTATGCGCTGCCCCTCGACACCTGGGCCTGGCTGTGGCACATCAACACCAAGCTGATGAAGCAGGCCGGCCTGCTCGGCGCCAACGGTGAACCGGTGCTGCCGCGCTCGCCCGAGCAGCTGCTGGCGCAGGCGCGGCGGTTCAAGCAGAAGACCGGCAAGCCGTACTTCGCCTGGGCCGTGGCCAACGAGACGGCTGCGAACAACCGCACCTTCCAGACGCTGGTGGCCCAGCAGGGCGCCGCGCTGTTCGCGGAGGACGGCAAGCGCATCCACATGCAGCAGCCCGCCGTCACGAACGCGCTGACGCTGATGCAGACGCTTTACCGCGAAGGCCATGTGCGGCCCAACCTGGACTACGCCGCGGCCAACCAGGCCTTTCTGAACGGCGAGGCGGGCGTGGTGGTGGTGGGCACCTGGACCATCGACCAGTTCCTGCGCGAGTCGAAGAAGGCCGATTCGCCGCTGCGGGGCGGCTACGCGGTGCGGCCCTTCGCGCAGCTGTACGACCAGCCCGCCGTGTTCGCCGACGGCCACTCGTGGGCGCTGTTCAAGGGCGGCACGACCAACGCCCAGGGCCACGAGGCGGCGCTGACCTTCCTGAAGTTCGTCTGGGACCGCACGGCCGAGTGGTCGCGCACGGGCCATCTGCCGGTGAGCAAGACCGTGGCGCAGAGCGAGTCCTTCCGCGTGCTGCCGCAGCGCGAGTCGCTGGCCGAGATCACGCACACCGGCGCGTCCATGCCGGGCAACGTGCCCACGCAGCGCAACATCGAACTGCTGATCGGCGAGGACGTGGCCAACCTGCTGCTGTCCGGCAAGCCTGTGGCGGAGGTGCAGGCCAGCGTCGAGAAGCGCGTCAACAAGGCGCTGCAGAAGGCTCGCCGCTGAAATGAATTCAAAACAAAGCCACAGAGGCCCAGAGACGCAGAGGCGGCGGGATGACGCCCGTTCTGTGCCTCTGCGCCTCTGTGGCTGTGTTCTCTTGCTGAAAGTCATCTGATGTTCAAAGCCACCTTGACCGTCGACCGCGATTTCGACATCGCCCCGCTGGACCGCCGCCTGTTCGGCGTGTTCGTCGAGCACCTGGGCCGCTGCGTCTACAACGGCATCCACGAGCCGGGGCACCCGACGGCCGACGAGCACGGCTTTCGTGGCGACGTGGCCGCGCTGACGAAGGAGCTGGGCGCCACCATCGTGCGCTACCCCGGCGGCAACTTCATGTCGGGCTACAACTGGGAAGACGGCGTCGGGCCGAAGGACGAGCGCCCGCGCCGGCTGGACCTCGCCTGGTTCTCCACCGAGACCAACCAGGTCGGCACGCATGAGTTCATGGCCTGGTGCCGCAAGGTCGGCATAGCGCCGATGTTCGGCGTCAACCTCGGCACGCGCGGGCCGGACGAAGCGCGCCACTACCTCGAGTACTGCAACCACCCGGGCGGCACGGCGCTGTCGGACCTGCGCCGCTCGCACGGCGCCGAAGAGCCGCTGGGCATCAAGTTCTGGTGCCTGGGCAACGAGATGGACGGCCCCTGGCAGATCTGCCAGAAGACGCCCGACGAGTACGGCCGCATCGCCAAGGAGACCGCCAAGCTGATGCGCTGGGTGGACCCGACCATCGAGCTGGCCGCCTGCGGCTCGTCAGCCTACGACATGCCGAGCTACGGCATGTGGGAAGACCGCGTGCTCGAACACTGCTTCGAGTTCGTGGACTACCTGTCCCTGCACAGCTACTTCGTGAAGTCGCCAGCGGACACGTCGACCGAGAGCTTCTTCGCGCAGATCGAGACGAACGCGCGCTACATCGAGGACACGGTGGCCATCGCCGATTCGGTGACGACGCGCAAGCGCTCGTCGAAGCGGATCATGCTCAGCTTTGACGAGTGGAACGTCTGGTACCGCGCCCGCCACGGCGAGCACCTCAAGCAGGCCGGCTGGCCCGAGGCACCGCGCTTGCTGGAAGAGGTCTACACGGCCGAGGATGCGCTGCTGATCGGCGGCATGCTGACGATGTTCATGAACCATGCGGACCGCCTCAAGGTGGCCTGCATGGCGCAGCTGTGCAACGTCATTGCGCCCATCATGACCGAGCCCGGCGGCAAGGCGTGGCGGCAGACGATCTTCCATCCGTTCGCGCAGGCCGCGCGCTGGGCGCGGGGCGAGGTGCTGCGCCCGGTGGTGAAGTCGCCCGGTTACGCGAACGCCAAGCACGGCGAGCTGCCCTACCTGTGCGCCAGCGTGGTGGACGACCCCGCCACCGGCCAGACGGCCGTGTTCCTGCTGAACCGCCACCTGACCGACGCGATGGGCCTGAGCATCACGCTGCGCGGCCTGGGCGCCAGCCGCCAGCTGGTCAGCGCCGAGCAGCTGCATTCGGCCGACCTCAACGCCACCAACACCGCCGACGCGCCCGACCGCGTCGCGCCCCAACCCATCGACGGCATCGCCATCAGCGGCGAGCAGCTGCGCGTGACGCTGCAGCCTGCGTCGTGGAACGTCATCGTCACGAAAGCCGCCCGCGTATGAGCGACTGGAACAACCCTCTCATCGAACAGCGCGCTGACCCGCAGATCACCCTCGTCGACGGCCGCTACTGGTTCACCGCCTCGGTGCCCAGCTACGACGCCATCGAGATCCGCAGCGCCGACAGCATCGCGGGCCTCTCGACCGCCACGCCCAAGACCATCTGGCACAAGCACGAGAGCGGCCCCATGAGCTTCCACGTGTGGGCGCCGGAACTGCACCGCATCGCCGGCCGCTGGTACGTCTACTTCGCGGCCTCGGAGCGCGGCAACATCTGGAAGCTGCGCATGTACGTGCTGGAGTGCCAGGGTGATGACCCGCTGACCGGCGAATGGATCGAGCGCGGCCAGATCGCGACGCCCGAGGAAGGCTTCTCGCTGGACGCGACGCCCTTCGAGCACGGTGGCCGACGCTTCCTGTGCTGGGCGCAGAAGAGCCCGCCGACGGAGAGCAATCTCTACATCGCCGAACTGTCCAACCCGTGGACGCTGAAGACCGAGCCGGTCGTCATCACCCGGCCCGAGTTGGCCTGGGAGCGCATCGGCTTCCACGTCAACGAGGGCCCTGCGGTGCTGAAGCGCCACGGCCGTGTCTTCATCGCCTACTCCGCTGCCGCGACCGACGCGAACTACTGCATGGGCCTGCTGTGGGCGGACGAGCATGCCGACCTGCTGAACCCGGCCAGCTGGCAGAAGTCACCCACGCCGGTGTTCGCCACGCACGAGCCCGCAAGCCAGTTCGGCCCCGGTCATAACAGCTTCACGACGACACCCGACGGCAAGACGGACCTGCTGGTCTATCACGCCCGCAACTACCGCGACATCGTCGGCGACCCGCTGAACGACCCCAACCGCCACACGCGCGTGCAAGCCTTCGGCTGGCGCGCGGACGGCTTCCCCGACTTCGGCACGCCGGTGGCCGACGGTCCCTATCCAATCCCCTCGGTCATGACGCCATGAAGCTCACCGCATCGCTCCTGCTCGCCCTGCCCGCCCTGGCCCACGCGCTGAGCAGCCCCGATGGGCAGCTGCAGGTGGACGTGTCGGTCGACGCCCGGCAACAGCTGGTTTACACGGTGAAACGCGCCGGCCAGCCGGTGCTGCAGGCCTCGCGGCTGGGCCTGGTGCTGGCGCAGGGGGACTACGCCAACGGCCTCAGGCTCATCGCGACCTCGGCCGTGAAGGCCCACCGCGAGCAGTACACGTTGATCGGCAAGAAGCGCCGCGTCGAGGTGCGCGCCAACGAGCAGCGCTTCACGGTGGCCAACGCGGCGGGCCAGCAGCTGGTGCTGACGCTGCGCGCGGCCAACGACGGCCTGGCGCTGCGCTACACGGTGGCAGGCGCGGGCCCGAAGACCTTCAAGGACGAGCTGACGAGCTTCGCCTTCCCGGCGGACGCCCGCGCGTGGCTGCAACCCATGTCCGTCGCCAAGACGGGCTGGAAGCGCACCAACCCGTCGTACGAAGAGCACTACCAGATGGACATCCCGGTCGACACCCCGGCGCCGTCGCACGCGGGATGGGTGTTTCCGGCGCTGTTCCGCAGCGGCAGCCACTGGGTGGCGCTGACGGAGGCCGGCATGGACGGCCGCTTTCACGCCTCGCGGCTCGCGGCTGACTCGACCGCCGGCACCTACCGCATCGGCTTGCCCGAAGCGAGCGAAGTCAACACCAACGGCCACCTGCTGGCCAAGGTGAACGGCCCGCTCACCACGCCCTGGCGCGTGCTGGCCATCGGCCCGCTGAAGACGGTCATGGAGTCCACGCTGGGCACCGACCTGGCTGCACCGGCCGTCGCGTTCGACAAGGCCAAACTCAAGCCGGGCCCCGCGTCGTGGAGCTGGGCCCTGCTGAAGGACGAGGCCACCGTCTTCGACGTGCAGAAGCGCTTCATCGACCACGCCGCCGACATGGGCTGGCCCTACACGCTGGTGGACGCCGACTGGGACCGCAAGATCGGCGACGCGAAGATGAAGGAACTGGCCGACCACGCCAAGACCAAGGGCGTGGGCCTGCTGGCTTGGTACAACTCCTCCGGCGCCTGGAACGACACCGAGTACAGCCCCAAGAGCGCGCTGCTCACCAAGGCCGACCGCGCGAAAGAATTTGCCCGCGTGAAGGCCATCGGCATCAAGGGCCTGAAGGTGGACTTCTTTGGCGGCGACGGCGCCTCCATGCAGGCCTACTACGTCGACCTGCTGAAGGAAACGGCCGCTGCCGGCCTGCTGCTGAACTTCCACGGCGCGACGCTGCCGCGTGGCTGGAGCCGCACCTACCCCAACCTGCTGACGACTGAAGCCGTGAAGGGCTTCGAGTTCGCGACCTTCACGCAGGAAGACCAGGACAAGGTCGTGCGCCACGCGGCCATGCTGCCGTTCACGCGCAACCTGTTCGACCCCATGGACTTCACGCCCGTCGTGTTCCATGACATCCCCAACATCCAGCGTGCCACGCGCAACGGCTTCGAGCTGGCCGAGAGCGTGATCTTCCTGTCGGGCATCCAGCACTACGCCGAGACGCCCGAGGGCATGGCCACCGTGCCGGCCTACGTGAAGGGCTTCATGCGCGAGCTGCCGCGCCAGTGGGATGACGTGCGCTTCCTCGACGGCGAGCCGGGCAAGTTCGTCGTGCTGGCCCGTCGGGCCGGCACACAGTGGTTCATTGCCGGCCTGAACGCCGACGACACGCCACGCGACGTGACGCTCGACCTCGCCTGGCTGGGCCGGCGCGAAGGCCAGCTCATCACCGACGGCGCCGGCCCGCGCGAGTTCGCGGAAGGGCGGCTGGCTGCACCGGCCGCCACCGTCACGCTGGCACCTCGCGGCGGTTTCGTCGCGCGCTTTCGATAATGAAGGTTTCAGCCCCCCAGGCCCCGATGCGAACCCGAGCGGATCACTCCACCTACAGCGCCCAGCACGAGGGCAAGAGCCAGCACGGCCGCATCGTCAGCGAGCTGGGCCTGGCCATCGTCGGCGGCGAACTGCAGCCCGGCGACAAGCTGCCGCCCGAGGCCCAGCTGCTGGAGCGCTTCGAGATCAGCCGCCCCGTGCTGCGCGAGGCGGTGCGCGTGCTCGTGGCCAAGGGCCTGGTGGTGTCGCGCCAACGCGCCGGCGCCATCGTGCGGCCGCGCAACGAGTGGCACCTGCTGGACCCGGACGTGCTGTACTGGCTCATCCAGGCCCAGCCGCAACGCGACTTCGTGCAGACGCTGCTGGAAGTGCGCCAGATCTTCGAACCCGCCGCCGCCGCGCTGGCCGCCAAGGCTGCCACCGACGAGCAGCTGGCCGGCATCGCCACCGCCTACGAAGGCATGGCCGCGGCCCGCACGACCGAGGAGTTGCTGGAGCCCGACCTGGCCTTCCACCGCCGCATCGCCGAGGCCACCGGCAACGACCTGCTGGCCTACATCGGCAACATGCTGTCGCTGGCGCTGCGCGAGTCCATCATCCTGAGCAGCCAACTGCCGAACACGCACGAGCTTTCGCTGCCGCGCCACAAGGCCATCCTGACCGCGCTGCAGGCCCGCGACCCGCTGGGCGCCCGCCAGGCCACGCTGGTGCAGCTGGACGAAACCGGCGACGACATCAACAGCGTGCTGGCGGCTGACGGCCGCGTGAATCTCGCCTGACCATGGCCCACGACGACGATGACACCAGCGGCCTGACCGACGCCAGCCCCAACCCCAACTGGTTCCTGCGCGCGCGGCTGAAGACGCGCCAGCTGCTGCTGCTGATCGCGCTGGACGACGAACGCAACATCCACCGCGCCGCCGAAGTCCTCTGCATGACGCAGCCCGCCGCGTCCAAGCAGCTGAAGGACCTGGAGGACATGCTGGACGTGAAGCTCTTCGACCGCCACCCGCGCGGCATGGAGCCCACGCTCTACGGCGAGACCATGATCCGCCACGCGCGCATGGCGCTGACGTCGCTGTCCGCAGCGCACGATGACATCGTGTCGCTGAAGAACGGCCTCTCCGGCCAGGTGGAGGTGGGCGTCATCATGACCCCCGCCATGGGCCTGCTGCCGCGCGCCATCTCACGCATCAAGCTGCAGGCGCCCAAGCTGCGCATCGGCGTGCAGATGGACTCCAGCAAGGTGCTGCTGGACATGCTGCAGCGGGGCAAGCTGGATTTCATGATCGGCCGCATCCTGGAAGAGGAAGAAGCCGCCGGCCTGCACTACGAGGAGCTGACGGTGGAGCCCGCCTGCGCCGTGGCGCGCGTGGGGCACCCGCTGTTGAAGATGGACAACCTGAAGCTGGTTGACCTGGCCAGCCAGCCCTGGATCCTGCCGCCACCGGGCAGCGTGCTGCGGCACCGCTGGGAGCTGATGTTCCGCCGCGCCGCGCTGGAACTGCCGGGCAATGTGGTGGACACGACGGCGCTGCTGCTGATCACGGCGTTGTTGCAGCAGACCGATTCGCTGCACGTGATGCCGGTGGAGGTGGCGCGGTATTACGCGTCGCTGAAGGTGCTGTCCATCTTGCCGATCGAGCTGCCGTGCCACATGGATGCGTTCGGGATCATCACGCGGGAAGGGCATCTGATGTCGCCGGGGGCTCGACAACTGCTGCATGAAGTGCGGCTGGCGGCGCGGGATTTGTACTGAGTGTTGCGGGTTGCCTTTGCCGGGCGTGCGACTGCTCGCTACATTGCCGGGAGTCCCACCCGGCGGCGGGGTAACTTTGGCGAAACCTTCGGTTTTCTTCTGCGGGGCCAGAAGAAGGTCACCAAAGAAGAGGCCCTGAACCGCACATGACCGCGACGCCGCCATCAGTGGCGCGCGAAAACATCCGTCGGGATGGGCTCGACGAAGCGAACCGCTGCGCTCTCGCGGCTGACTTGTCACGAGCACCACTCATCGCCCCACCTACCCGTCCGACGCGCGGCTGCACGCCGTGCTCACCCAAACAGCCAAACCCCAACGCAGCGCCGCTCGGGCGGCGTGGCTGGGGGTTGCGGGGGCGCTGCCTCAGTCTTCGTCCGGTTCGCCGAACCGCGCTTGAAACGCCTCCGCAAACTCCGCCGACGCGCTGAACGTCAGCGTCACTGTCACCCAGCCGCCGTCCTCGCGTTGCACCAGCAGCTCGTGGTCCCAGTCGTTGCCCTCCTCCACCGGCCCCTGCCGGTCGGCGAACTGGGCCCGCGCCCAGGCCAGCACCTGCTGCACCTCGGCCATCACGGCCGCGTGTGCCGCCTCGCGCGTGGAGGCCATGGCCTCCCACGTGAAGATGTCGTCAGAGCTTTCGGTGACGTTGAAAGTCAGGTGGTTGCAGCCGGCACGCATGGTGTGTTCACCCGTGGGGTGGGCGGGTTGCACCTGTGCTGTGAAGTGGGCATCAGCCCGACACACGCACCGTCAGCCGGGCCTGCTCGATGGCAGCGATCAGTGCGTCTTCCGAGTACGGTTTGCCCAACAGCTGTGTGACGCCGGCGGCCATGGCCTCGGCCTGCTTGTCGTCGGAAGATGTGATCATGAGCACCGGCAGGCTTGCTGTGGCCACCGTGGCGCGCACCCGGCGGGTCAACTCGAAGCCGTCGATGCCGGGCATTTCGACGTCGGTGATGAGCAGGTGCGGACGTTCGGCAGCCAGCAACGCCAGGGCCTGCTCGCCACTCTCGGCCAGCGCCAC